>NZ_DASTRI010000241.1:0-26432 GCF_035761305.1 Chitinophaga sp.
GCAGACCTGCAGACAGGAAAAATAATAAAGGAAATACCGGCTAAAAAGTAGCGGTGCAACAATTCGCTTATTTTACTTCCTTTTGCCTGATCTTATGGATTGGCGAGACCTTTATCTTACTTTCTTCGCTGGTATTTTTTGGCCATTTCGATAAAAGTACAACAAGTCCACCTGGCCGTTTTCTATAACAAATTCCAGCCTGACCTGCTCCGGCTTAAATACCTTAAAGAAGAAAAGTTGGGGTTTAACCGGTTGTATTTCATAAGCAACGTCGCCCCTTATCTGAAATATCAGTTGGCTGCCACTAAGCGAAATATCTATGATCTGCTGCGCTGCTATCTCGTAACTGCCTACATATTGCCTTAAAACATTCTGCGGGAGTTGTATAATGGGAGGTGCTGCGGATATTACCGGCAAAGGCTGCTTATACAGTAGCGCCATGGCGAGGCGCGCTATGTCGCTTACTTTACTGTTGCCCTGGTTACTTAGCACAATTATGCAGGCATCGTCTGAGGGCATACGATTAATGTGAGCCTTAAACCCGGCGATACTACCCGAATGAGATATTCTTTGCCTGCCATATAATGAATCGGTAAACCAACCATAGCCATAATTGCCAATGTCCTTCTTATAGGCTTGTAAGATGGAACCTGCCGTTAGCAGTATATGGTCCTGCAGCGCCCGATGAAAAATATATAAATCTTCAACGGTGCTGTAAATGGCTCCCGTTGCAAACGAAACTGACGGGTGGACAGGGCCCGCCGCCTGGAATTTATTTTTAGTGTAACCCTGGTAGCCTACAGCGAGGTTTCCGGCCTTTTCAACCGGTGGACCATAACTGGAATGCACCATCCCAAGTGGCTCAAAGATCATTTCCTCGAGTGCCTGTCCATAAGACTTTCCTGTGGTTTTTTCAATTATATAGCCCAGCAATATATAGCCTGAATTACAGTAGCTGAATTTTGTACCTGGTCTGAAATTTACCGGCCTATCTTTAAAGAGGGCTATCATGCTATCCAGTGATACCGGCTTTGACTGGTCGACCGACATGAAATGCTGGTCGTTGGTGTAATTAAATATCCCTGAGGTGTGAGTTAGCAGTTGATGAATGGTTATAGAATCGCCGTTAGGAAACGATGGATAATATTTGCTCAGCTTATCAGACACCGCAAGTTTTCCTTGCTGCTGTAGCTGCAAGATCAGTGTTGCGGTAAAGGACTTGGTAAGCGATGCAATATTGAAAATGGTGCCCGGTGTGTTTGGCGCTGCAACTATAGCATCTCTCAACCCATATCCTTTTTTCAAAAGAACCTTCCCGTGACGGGCAACCAAAATAGAGCCTGAAAACTGTTGGTTCTTAGTATAAACTGCTACAAGGCTGTCGATGCTGCTTATTTCCGCCTGGGCAAAAAGGGTTGCTACAGGTGCCAGCAGCACCAGTCCAAGAAAGACTATGTGTTTCATGATTATGGTATTATATGAAGAGTAGAGTAATTATCGCTCATTTCTTTTGAGTTACATATTCCAGGATGTCTGCGGGTTGGCATTCCAGGACTTCGCAGATCATTTCCAGGGTCGAGAAGCGAATGGCCTTCGCCTTTCCAGTCTTCAAAATCGACAGGTTGGACATCGTAATTCCGATTTTTTCGGATAGCTCAGTAAGTGGCATTTTTCTTTTTGCCAACATGACATCGAGATTAACTATGATAGGCATGGTTAAATAGTCAATTGGTTCTCTGAATATAATTCAACGCCTCTGCGATATACCACAGCAATAGCAAGCATCAATAGGCCAGCCCAGATACCAAAACCGATTTGGGTCAAAAGTTCGATCCCACTAAAATATCTGTTTGCAAGCGAGTTGAATATAATATAATTGATGCCTTTTGCAACGTCCGAAGCGATCAGGACCAGGCCTATATTGCGAATACGTGCTGGGTTGGAGTCGGCAAATGGCTCTCTTACAGAAATAGAATGGAAGATGCGACGCAGTTGCGCCATTCCATATAAAATACCCGCGGTGAATAACAAGGTTAGAAAATAATTATAAATACCTAACGGTGAGCGATAGCCTACTAACAACAGATAGTGGTTAGGCGGCCGTTGAAGGGCTGCCAGCTTTCCCTCAGAGAATGTATAAGGGGATTCGTTTTGAGTTCCGGATCCAAAATGCATTACGTCAAAACTTAGAGGAGGCTGATGAGAAGGGTTCTCAAGTTTGCTGCTTCCTTTAACTAACCGATATGTGCGAATGCCAACAACGGCAACACTTATAATCAAAATAAGGTAGAACATAATGTCGACAAATCGCCGGGTGATCATGAAAGTTCTTTGTCCTAGCATAGGTTATTTTTTTCAAGGTAAAACTATGCTGTATTTCCCGAATTTCAAAATTTATTTATTGTTTTTCGATAAATAAACCGCCTTTGTCGATATATACAGACTATTGATTAAACGAGATAACAATGATCAGGCACTTTATTCGCTCGCCCGGTTCTTTTACTGCTTATGGCCGCCAGTATCTTGCTATGAATACCATTCGCCCCCGCGTCAATCAGTTAGATGCCGGAGAAAATATTATCTTCTATTTCATTAATTTATCTTTTTTCAATAGTGAATCTTACGAAAGCGAAGATTTTGCTAATGCGGTGCTAAGCGCAGCCAACCTGAACCAGGCGCGGGTTTTGCCGGTGCTTTCAGCCGAACGACAAAGGAGGTGCCAGTTGGTGCATTATACACTGCATAAAAAGAGGCTGCACCACCCGATACAGCCCCGTTACTTTCTTCTTACATCTTTTTTTCAACAGCAGGTTTAGCTCGGTGCTTATCCTACCTGGATAGTACGCGGCTCTTTTTGTTTTGCTTCTTCCTTTTTCGGAATAGTGAGGTGCAGCAAGCCATTTTCGTAGCGGGCATTTATTTTATCCTCATCCACCACATCCTTTGCCAGCTCAAAGCTGCGCCGGAAAGACTGGTAGCTGAATTCCCGCCTTGTATAGTTGTGTTCTTTCTTTTCCTCCGTGTGTTCTTTTGCAGAAGAAATAGTGAGCACGTTACCGTCCAGGGTAATATCAAAATCCTTTTTCTCCATACCAGGCGCAGCAACTTCTACTTCAAATGCGTCTTTAGTTTCTTTGATATTCACAGCAGGCACTGTAGTGCTGGTAGATGAGAAGTTATTGTTGCCCCAGTTAAAAAGCTCGCGGCTGAAAAAGTCGTCGAACACTGAAGGGAATGAGCTTCCGCTCCTTTTCATAAGTGACATAGTTAACCTCCTTTTAAATAAGTGAACAATAAACTATTTTCATTACTTACAGGTTGATCAACCTTTTTTAATTTGCCACAATTGAAATGCCAGATTGCAACCGGCTGATTTTTTTTCAGCCGGCCTGTCATTTTTTTACAGGAGTGAAATTTTTGTCAGACCGGGGAAGGAGCGCCGCCCTCCTGCTTACCGCCCAATATGGCTTTCAGGGCAGGCGCAGCATAGTTAACCGACTTCAGGGTTTTATCATCCGCGGCGCGGTAAATAATGTACATACCATCCACTTCCTTATGATAAGCGTCGGTTTGCAGGTTGTTACGGTAATGTGCAATGGTTTGCTCGGCCTCTTCCTGCGTTTTGCAGGCTTTGCTCATATTGGAACGGTGCACTTCGTCAAACAGGTCGCAGAACTTATCTCCCAGGCCAAACTCCAGCGCAGTGCCGGCAAGCACATATTGCAGGTCGCACAACGCATCGGCTACCTCTACAAGATCGTTGGCAGCAATAGCATCTTTAAGCTCCTGCAGCTCTTCCTCAAAAAGCTGTATTCTTAATGCGCACCGCTGTGGTGAGGGGATAACGGGTTTTGCCTCAATAGGCACTTTAAAGGTTTTATGAAAATCCGCTACCTGTGATAATACTTTCAGGTCTTTCATTGCCGTTTAAGTTTATGCTTTTAATAAACGAATGAGCTGGGCGGCCAGCGCATGCAGCTGCTCCTTATCCTGGTACAGCACGTAATGCTGCCCCAGCCCGCTGAAGCTGGCTACTATTAGCTGTGAAAGCACCCCAGGATCTTTGTCAGGAGTGATTTCGCCTGCTTCCTGCGCCTTGGCTAACAGTTGGCGGAAAAGGCCGGCCAGCGCATCGTTATTATTCCTGAGCAAAGCGCGTACCTCTTTATCTGCTTCACACAGCTCAAAAGAGGATTTACCTATCATGCAGGCATGGTGGCCGTCGGCCATTTTATCGGCAATACTGTAAATGATATGGGTAATAGCGGCTATAGGCGACTGGTCACTGAACTCCATGCGCGGGTAGTGCGCAAAGTTGCATTCAATATAATTACAAAGGCATTGTACAAACAGCTGGTGCTTGCTGCCATAGGTATTGTAGATGCTGCCGGGGTTCAGATCCATAGACCGGCCCAGGTCTGTAATGGAAGTGCCGTGATACCCTTTTTCCCAAAAAGTATCGCGGGCTTTTACCAGCTTTTCCTGCTGGTCAAATTCAAGGCTGCGTGGCATAATACCATAAAAATAAATATTTTTGAGCGGTCACCTGCTATCATTTCCTTTTACCTGATAAACCCGCCGTCATGGAGAGCCAACGGGTGCCTTATCAGGGATTAACGGGCTTGCTTCCGGGTGGCTATACAAACCGTGGCCAGCCTGCTCACAGCCGGGCAATATATTATTTCCGGGCTGGACCGGCATTATGCGTGGTCGAAAGTACCGCCGGCGCTGGTAATTGGGGCAAATGCGGGGATATTGTGGAGATAGCGCCGGAACAACAGGTAGTAACATGCCCTGGTACGGCACCCGATGTATTCCGGGGCATTATTTATGTTCCTGTGCACGCCGCTTGCGCTGGGTTCTTACCGGACGCTGGTTGCCAGCTGTTTACTATGCGCAGCCATGGCAGTGCGCACTGGATGAGGAGCGGTTTTTATCAATCCACCTGGATGGCTACCGGCGTATATGAAACATACCCGGTACCGGCTGATACCAGGTATCTGGTGATTTTAACCTGCAGCGGTAAAAAATTTGGTTTTTGCTATCTTTTACTTACTTTTGCCATCCCTTAAACGGAAATGCCGCGTTGGTCAAGGGGTTAAGACGCATCCCTTTCACGGATGAATCACGGGTTCGATTCCCGTACGCGGTACAGTTTAAAGAGAGGATGTTTCAATAGTAAGAAACATCCTCTCTTTTTTAAATAAGCCCCCTATACGAAATTCTATGTTCCTTCTGCCGGGCATTTCCAGGTTGAGTTAAAAGATTTAACTATTAGCTGGAAGTGATTTCAATACAATCAGGCCGCCCAATCGCGATGTTGCCATTGGTAGCATCATTGGGGCCTATAATTTATAGTCTTATAAGTTGCCACTGTTCACTGTAGCCTCCGTGGTAACCATATTGAATAATGCTTGCGGATTCGGCAGTAGAACCACCAAGAACGTCCAGTACTTTGCCGGAATGAACGAAACTTAATGTGTAATACCCGCTTTCCGGTGAGGTGATAGACACCTTTTGATTATTCCAGCCAACATAATCCCAAATATGAACAATAGCCGCAGCTTCTGTAGATACATCCTTTACGTCGAGCACTCTTCCGCTACCTACATTAGTAACTTTATACTGTCTGTTGCCCAATCCGGTGATCGTCCAGCGCTGGGCATTAGTACCGTTCCAGGTGTACTGTTGTACAATGGTTCCATTTGCGGTATTGCCATCCCTGCAATCCAGCACTTTACCGCTGTTGCGGTTAACAATCCGGTAAGTACCATCGGCAACCGGCTCGTAGGGTTCAGCGGGGGTTACTGCCTGCAAAACAACAGCACCCTCAACTTCCATAGCCCGAACATCGCCTGTAGGAGTAGCCGCAGACCATACATTCCATGAAACGTTGTAATCATAGCGCCTCCAACTCCATGCTGCAAGGCATTGTTTAGTAAGGTACTCCCTGTATGTATTCCAGAGATTATTCTGGCTGGCCAGTAAACTTAATCCACGCACAAACTGATCCGCTCCAAAATCGCCATTCGCTGGTTTGTCCTGGTCCAGTATAGGCCATGTATTTATAACATGTGCAGCCACAAATTTTGCGTCGTCAAGATAGGAAGCTGTCCGCGTGATCTGGAAAAGCGCATTGGCTGCGTTAATAAACAATCCGCTGTTATAAATATTGTCGTCTGAATTAACATTCAGGCCACCGGGCCCCCAGCCTTCATACAGTCTTCCGGTAGTTGTATTTAAGAGCCTGCGTGCCCACGAATAGGTGGCGATACATTTATTCAGAATGTCAGTATTACCGGTGGCACGGTATAGCATGCAGCCTGCAATAATGAACGGATAATTACAATATGCTCATCTTTATCACAACGCGAAAAAAAGGCCATAACGCATAGCATTATCAGCAACAATTGTGTGGGTTTCATAGACTTTTTCATAACTTTTGGGTTTTGGTTAATGGTTAATAATACGTAGGGAGGTCATTATCAATAACAGGTAGTTCGTTCTCATACAACACCGGGTTATGATGCTTTAAGTAACAGGCCAAAGTAAATTATTAATGGAACAAGATAGGCGGCAATAGCCTTGCCTGGCAAAAAAATCCAACCGTTTTTAAAATTATATATCTTATAATCAATGTTTTATATTGCGGTTTATACCGAAAAATCCAAAGGGTAACTTACAGGAAACAGCTTTCCGCGGGGAAAGATCACTTGAAAAAGCGGCCTTTTGTGTTCTGGAACAACACATTATCTTTAGCACAGAAAAGCGATTGCAACTGAACGCTAATGCATGATACCCTTATACAGGAATTTAAAAAGCACATCAGGCTTACTGCTGAGGAAGAAGCACTCATAACAGCGTTCTTCCGGTATAAAAAGGTACGGCGGAACCAGCTGTTAGTGCAACCACCCGACATTGCCTTATACGAACACTTTATTATTAGCGGCTGTTTGGTTGAATATTACCTGGACGATAACGGCACACAGCATACCCTTTCTTTTGCGCCCGAAGGATGGTGGATGACGGACCTGCGCAGCTTTTTAATGAAACAGGAATCCAGGTACCATGTAGAAACGCTGGAAGACAGCGAGCTTTTAATCGTATCTAAAGAGGCATATGATGAGCTGCTGCATAAGATTCCTTCCCTGAACAACTATTTCAGAATACTGTATCAGAATGCAATTATTGGCCTGGAAGAGCGCCTGCTGAATGTGTTAAGCACCAAGGTGGATGAACGTTATCTTCGCTTCTTAAAAAAATACCCACAGCTTGAGAACAGGTTGCCCCAATACCTGATTGCCTCTTACCTGGGAGTTACACCTGAATTTTTCAGCCGTGTTAAGTCAAAAATTAACAGGTAAAATATCTTAAACTAGATCAATTTCCATTCTTAAGTTAGGTCATTGCCAGGTATCTCATAAGTTCCCAATTTTGTTCTCGTAAACTTCAAATAAAAATGAGAACACTAATTAATCGTATTACGGCTACTGAGCCCCGGGTTTCGCCGCTTATTTTAAGAGTTGTATTTGCTATTGTTTTGTGGCCGCATGGCGCCCAGCTGTTATTGGGATGCTTTGGCGGAAACGGTTTTTCCGGTACCATGCAGTATTTCACCACGCAGGCCGGCCTGCCTTCATTGATTGCCTTCCTTGTAATTTTCCTTGAATTTTTTGGCAGCTTATTGATCCTGTTTGGCTTATTCACAAGGCTGGTTGCACTGGCATCCATCATCCTGTTCATTGGCATGATCGTTACGGTACACCAGCAGTTCGGCTTTTTTATGAACTGGTATGGCAGCATAAAAGGCGAAGGTTATGAATACCACCTGCTTGTTATTGGCATACTATTGTCGTTAGTTGTTTCCGGCGCCGGAAAAGTAAGCTTAGATACATTACTCCATAAAAAAACAAAATAAAATGCCTGGTTTAAAATATTCCCCGGTTATACAAATTCCTGAAGCAAGGCATGGTGAGTTTTCTGCTTTTCAGGCCCGGCATAATACTTTTGGCGGGTTAATGAGCCCTGTGCTTGGATTTGATCATTTCAGAATGAAAAAAGATGTTTTTGGCGCGCATAAACATATGCATATGTCTGCCATCAGCTATCTCTTTGAAGATTCAGTGCCGTATCATAACCAGGACTCTATGGGAACAGACCTTATCATAACCCCCGGCAGCCTGCTATGGACCTGGGCAGGAAAGGGTGTTGTTCATCATGAAGTTCCTACAGTGGAGGGAAGAGAGGTACACGGTCTGCAGCTATTTTTGGATATTCCCCCGGAGAACAGGGCATTACCGCCCAGGAGCATTTATATCCCTGTAGAAACAATGCCGGTGGTATCGGCAGACGGCTTATCTGTAAAAGTAGCCATGGGATCAGCGGGTGATGCAGTAAATACCAACAGTACGCCGGAACCGGTAACCTTGCTGGACATTCAGCTTAATGCAGGGAAAACCACTGACTACACGCTACCGGCAGGATGGAATGGAACTATTTACCTGCTTTCCGGCACCCTACAGCTCAATAGCAGGTTTACCCTGAACAAAAACGAAGCGGTTTCCTTTGGCACGGCAGGCATTCATGAAAAAATAATATTGGCTGCCGGCGCCGACAGCCGCTTGCTGCTGATCAGCGGTCCTCCGGTTACAGGAAACTACTAGGCCCATATCACTTTCATGCAAGGCACAGTATTGTGTTGGCCGGATTTTACCTTCATTTTAGATGAATGATTTTACATCCCTTTTGGTCAGCCTCTTTACTACCTCCTGCAAACAGCAGCCGTATTATTCGTGATAAAAAACCCAGGCCGGTATTTCCTGTAAATTCAGGCCGGGCCCTTCCCACTGCAATGTCAGCAACGGTTTGTGACCGGTAGTATGCTTATAATATAACCGGAATGGGTGCAGGCCCTTCTGCAGCAGTACAGTGCCCTGTTTTTCAGTGCCGGGCCGGTAATCAAAATCTGCATCAATGATAACGGCATCGTGCACACGCAGCAATGCACCATCACCTGCACGCAGGTGAAAAGTGTAGGCGCCATCTGCAGGCACCTGTATGTAGCCTGTATAATACAGCGCCCCGCTTTTATCTTTTTTCGCCGAAGGCAGGGCCGGGCGGGCTGCTTCACCACTGTCTTCCGGTGTAAGGGTAGCCACGTCCGGCACCCAGGGAAAGTTACCGGTATAAGACTGCCATACTACCCCGGGATGCGCCTGTGTGGCCCTTACCGCAGGCATGAGGGCATTATCATAAGGCCTGGCCGCTGCCGTATCGGGCCGGCGTACCTCTAACACCCTGTTTTTCATTTGCCGCTGCAGCGAGTCTACAAATACTCCCGGCTGCAGATGGGCCAGGTTCTTTGTTTCCCCCGGATCTTTCACTACGTTATAAATTTCAAAATCGTCATCCTTTGACTTTATATCATAGCGTACGCCTACATAATCACCTGTTACAATCACCTGCATCTGGTTTCGTTTGCGCTTGCGATGCTGCGGGGCAAATTCTTTGAAGTTAGGTGTAGCGCCTTCCTGGAAATATTCTACATACACCAGGCTGTTACGCTGCTGCCCCTTGCCTGTTAGCGACGGCAGCAGGGAAACCCCGTCTGTACGCGCAGGAGCAGGTACACCGGCCATTTCCGTAAACGTGGGCATCCAGTCATATGCAATATTGGCGCTTGTAACAGTGCGGTGTGCAGGAATATGGCCCGGCCACCAGGCAATGGCTGGCATACGCACGCCGCCTTCCCAGCAATCGCGCTTAATACCGTCAAAAGGACCAAAACTGTTAAAGAAGTCAGGGTGATTGGGCGCATAGCTGTCCGGCAGGTACGATTCTACCGACGGCCCGTTATCGGATGTAAACACAATCATGGTGTTGTCATCCAGGTGAAGGTCTTTCAGCAAATGAACAATGTCGCCCACAGCGTCGTCAATACGCCTAACAGCAGAGGCATAGCGCTTATAAACATCCGGCCAGGGCACTTCAGCGGTTTGCGGATTGTTATCATCATCATAAGTGGCATTAGCGTAATCGGGGTATATATAGCTATCTACCTTACCGGAAGCGGTGTTGATCATATGTCCTGGCTGGTTGAGCCATTGCAGGCCGCCTGTTAACCCGCCGCCGGCCGGGTATGGTTGCGTGGCCAGTTCCAGCACCGCATGCGGGGTATCAAATGCCAGGTACAGGAAGAAGGGCTGCTTCGCCTTTGCTCCTTTTTCATGCATGGTTATCCATCTTTTGGCGGCAGCGGTCCACAGATCGGCGGTGTAGCATTTATCCAACCGCGCGCTGATCTCTGTGCGGTTTTCCCAAACCTGTTTAGGCTGGCGGTAAATGCCTTCCTTGGGGTAATGTTCATGCCCGTCAACATGGCGCATATATCCAAAAAAATAATCAAAGCCGCGGTTCAGGGGATGGGCGGGCCATTGGCTGCCGCCTGCATTCCACCTGTCATCGCCCTGCAGTCCCCATTTGCCAATAATGGCCGTACTGTAGCCTGCCTGGCGTAACGTGGAGGCCAGCGTGTGGTTATTCTCCAGCGCTTTGTCAAACTGGTTATCCCGCACATTAGCATGCCCCTGGCTTACTCCCAGCATCAGCGATGCCCGGGATGGGGCGCATACCGGCGCGGGGCAATACTGCCTGGGCAGCATGGCGCCCTCCTCTGCCAGCGTGTCCAGGTGCGGTGTAAACATCCACGGCTCACTCCTGTCATTTGCTTTTGCGCGTTGCTGCTGGTAGAAAGCGCCCAGATCGCCATAACCCAGATCGTCTGTTAAAATGAAAATGATATTGGGCTGTTTTTTCACGGTGCTTTGCGCTATGGCGGCTGTGTGCATTGCCATCATCACACCGGCAAACAGCATATACTTGTTCAGAGGGCTGCAAATATCCATTTCAGTATTTTATCGTTTTTCTTGAATAACGTGGTTTTTACTACTGCTGCATACGCTGCTTACTTTGCGGGCTTTGCCGGTACACTACGGCGGCGCGCCACCTGCGGTAATACCGGCAGGCTTTCATTGCCAGATGCTCCTACTGATTGCACGGCAAAAAAGTAATTGTCTTTTGAGTAAGGCAGCTGCATATCAGTTTCTGTAGTAAAAAATTTCTTTTGCCATACCGGGCTGCTGGACTCGCGCATGACTACATAATAACCTTTCACTTTACCGTGCAGCGGCGCCTTCCAGTGTAGTGTGGTAGCATTGCCAAGCCCAGCTACATCTACCAGCACATCCTGTGGCACAGCCGGCGCTTTGGCCAGGTTGGAAAGGTTCGCCAGGTTCATGGCGGTGTTCTTGCGCAGGTATTCAAAGTCCATAAACTTTTCCAGGTCGCCGTATTCAATACCGTTTTCTGTACGCAGGTCCTGGTGCTGGTGGTAAAAGTTCTCATTCATTTCTGTAATGCGCACTGCAGCATAACCGTTTTCTGCAAAAGGCAAATGATCGCCGCCGCGGAGGAAACGGTCGTTGCGGTAAATCATTACTACCTCCAGGTTATCTACATACCGCTCTCCTGTTTCCTTTACATAGCGCGCCAGCTGCCGCGCCTTGCCGTCATTTTCCCATCCCATTTGCCGGATAGTGGCGGCTGTGGCTGAATCCAGCTTATAGATCGGCAGTCCTTCGCTGAACACCCGCACCTGGGTATTATTAATGATGTTTGTTTCGTTACTGTTATTGCTGCCTACAATATCATTATTCAGCATCGCTTCAATATCCCACTGCTGCCGGCGGGCCTTGTCTGCCAGGAAGTGCGCGCCCAGCAATCCCTGCTCTTCTCCGCTTACCGTTACAAAAATCACCGTTGCCGGAAAGGCATGGCGGCTCATTACCCGCGCGCACTCTATTACCGCGGCGCAGCCGCTCCCGTCGTCATTAGCGCCGGGCGCAGTGCCGGTACGGTCCATTACATCGGTACGGCGGCTGTCCAGGTGGCCGCTGACCAGGAAAATGCGTTTATCATCCGGGTCTGTACCTTTTAGCACAGCCATCACATTACCCAGTACCACAGGCACGTCTACCCGCTTACCGTCAGGCCTATACGTAATGGTATCTATATAAGCGGTTAAGCGCCCGCCGGATTGTGCTGCAAACTGGTTGAATTTACTTAACACCCAGTTCCTGGCAGCGCCGATGCCGCGTTTGGAATCTTTTTGCGTGCTGAGCGTACTACGGGTGTCAAAACCCACCATGGCATGGATATAAGCCTGTAACGAATCTGCAGATACTTCCTGCACCATCTGCGCAATTTCGGGGTCACGCTGTATAATAACAGGTTGCTGTGCTTTTGCAATGATGGTACCGGTTACCAGCAATGCGGCAGTGAGGAAGTATTTCATATGCTGTTTATTTAAAGTGGACAATATGATCTTTAAATATAGAAAGCTGCAATCATATTTCAATGTACGCTGAAGTATTTCTTTGATACGTGTTGTAATGTTGCACCCGATCCTTTCGCCATTTATATGCAACAGCAAAACGGGATGCACACAACAATATGCGGGCGGTGTGCAGCTACACCGCTTGCCTTAACCGGCAAGGGATGCCTGTATACCGCCCCTGCCTGTTGTAAAATCCTGTAAATGCGTCAGATGCCGTTCGCCTGTGTAAGAATAACAGGCGCTCTATCGGTTATCATGATGGTGTGTTCATGTTGGGCAACAAAGCTGCCGTCGTTGGTAACCAGCGTCCAGCCATCACCTTTATTATACGCATAAGTAGCGCGGGTGGAGATAAAGGTTTCTATAGCTACTATGCTGTTCTTTTTAAAACGGCCTGTATTAAAACGGTCGTAAAAGCAGGGAATTTCTTTGGGCGCTTCATGCAGGCTGCTGCCTACGCCATGGCCTACCAGGTTTTTGATTACACGGTAGCCTGCTTTACGGGCCTCT
Organism: Chitinophaga sp.; assembly: GCF_035761305.1. Lineage (GTDB taxonomy): Bacteria > Bacteroidota > Bacteroidia > Chitinophagales > Chitinophagaceae > Chitinophaga. Next base: position 12,905 of record NZ_DASTRI010000241.1, read on the forward strand.
GTTTCTATAAGCCGGCCTATTTCCGCAATTTTAACGCCGCCCCTGATGTGCTGTATGGCTTTATGCAGTATTTGCCGTGATGCATTCACCAGCGGCGTATGCTGGTGTATATCCTGCCCCAGCACAAAAGAACCACCATTATCTGCCCAATAGCCGTTCAGCTCACCGGAAACATCTACATTCACCAGGTCGCCTTCCTGCAGCACACGGGCAGAGGGAATGCCATGCGCTACTTCATTATTTATGCTGATACAGGTCCAGCCGGGAAAGCCATAAGTTAACCTGGGGGCGGATCTTACACCGGCAGCCTGCAGCAGCTGCCCGCCATATTCGTCTAATGCACCAGTGGTCATGCCCGGCCGCGCATATTCCCGCATTTGCCGCAGCACCCCGCCAACCGCTTCACTTACTTTTTTAATGCCTTCCAGCTCTGTATTGGATGTAATTGACATAGTAATTCAAATTTACAGAAATATTCATTATCAGCTGGCTGGCGGCGGGTGCAGCATTGCAACTGCGCTGCGCTTTTGTGATCTATTCCGGTAGCTGGCAGCCCACTTGTTCAACGGGCCGCCAGCTAAAATATTGATGCAGATCAAAGAGCGCCGCTGAAATGATAGCTGCCCGAGCCTACATTCACTACAACATATCCATTTTCTGTACCCTTTACCTGTATATCTTTTTGTGATGATATAGCCTGACCGCTTTCCTGTATACCTGCTGCATTGCTGCCAGGTATATAAATGGTGGCAGTGGTATTGGCAGGCACTTCTACATCCAGCAACAGCTGGCCATCGGCTATTTTCCAGCCGGCAGCCGCCGGCCCGTAATAGGTTTGCAGGCTGGCTTTTGCAAAGGTAATGCCGCCGCCCGGGTGTGGCTGTACTTTAATATGTTTATAGCCGGGTGCGTCTTCATAAGTGTCTAACCCCACCATGGCGCGATACATCCAGTCGCCAATGGCGCCGTATGCATAGTGGTTAAAGGAGGTCATGCCCGGATCCTGGAAAGTGCTGTCCGGCTTCATGGAATCCCAGCGCTCCCATATAGTGGTGGCGCCCATTCTTACAGGGTATAACCACGACGGATATGTTTTTTGCAGCAGCAGCTGGTAAGCCACTTCTGTTTGTCCGAAACGGCTTAAAACATGGCACAGGAAAGGCGTACCCAAAAAACCGGTAGTTAAGTGGTTATGATAATGCTGAATATTCTCCACCAGCTGCTGTACAATGCGGGGCCGCATTTCTTCCGGCACCATATCAAAATACAATGTAAGCACATAGGCGGTTTGGGTGCTGGACACCAGGCGGCCGTTAGGGGTAACATATTCTTTCAGGAAAGCAGCCTTTATACGGCGCAGCTGATCGGTATAATAAGCTACATCATCTGCTTTGCCTAATACATTAGCGGCGTTGATCATGATCTGCGCGGAGTTGGCCCAGAAACACTGCGCTACCAGGTACCGGTCTGTAACCGCAGATACTGCGTTGAATGCATCATTCTCTTCCGCGCGGTAAGAAAGCCAGTCGCCAAACTGGAAGCCGGTATTCCACAGGTCATTCTTAGCTGATTTTTCAATATATCCCAGCCAGGCTTTCATGCTGGGGTATTGCTCGGCTATCAGGCGCTTATCTGCATACGCCAGGTAATTGTTCCAGGGTACAATAGTGACAGCGTCAGACCAGCCGGTGGCACCCACCGGATCGGGGAAAAGCGCTTTTAAATTGGGAATTACAAACGGCACTGCGCCATTGGGCATCTGGTCAATTGCCACGTCTTTCAACCATTTGGCAAAAAAGTTATTCACCTGCCGGTTAAATGTAGCGGTGCGGGAAAACATGGCGGCATCGCCGGTCCAGCCTAAACGCTCATCGCGCTGCGGGCAGTCTGTTGGCACATCCAGGAAGTTGCCCTGCTGTCCCCAGCGGATGTTATGCTGCAGCTGGTTCACCAGCGAATCAGAGCAGGAGAACTGCCCCGTTAAAGGCATATCGGAATACAGCGCTACTGCTGTAAAATCAGCCGGGTTTAACGCACCATTAATACCTTTTACACGGATATAACGGAAACCATGGAACGTAAAATGCGGTTCAAATACTTCTGTACCCCCGCCTTTCAGGATATACATATCTTCTGCCCGTGCAGAGCGCAGGTTTTCAAAATAAGGCTCCCCTTTTTTATCCAGCACCTCTACGTGCGCAATTTTTACAGTATCGCCGGCATTGCCTTTTACTTTTACCTGCACCCAGCCCACCAGGTTTTGTCCGAAATCCAGCACCTTATCGCCTTTGGGCGTTGTAATTACTTTAACAGGCGTAAAGGTTTCATGCTTTTTTATCAGCTCGTTATAAGAAGCGGAGAGGTTGTTCAGCGATGCGGTTTCCGCTGTAACCGGCGTCCATTGGCTGTCGTCAAACCCTGCACCTGACCATCCGGCTTTTTGCCGGCGGGCGTCAAATACTTCCCCGTCGTATATTTCAGAAGATACAATGCCGCCGGTAGCGGCTTTCCAGCTGTTATCAGATACAATGGTTTCAGTAGTGCCGTCTGTATAATGAATATTCAGCTGAAACAACAGGGCGGCATCTTTCCCATAGGCATTCTTACGCTTGTTCCATGCAAGCGGGCCGCGGTACCAGCCGCTGCCTACCATTACGCCAACAGCATTATTGCCTTTTTGCAGCAGGTCTGTTACGTCATAGGCCTGGTAGGCCAGGTGCTGATGGTAGCTGGTCCACCCCGGGGTAAGGTAAGCATCGCCAATGCGTTTGCCGTTAAGCTGCGCTTCATACAAACCATGTGCGGTAATGTATGCCACTGCGGATTGTATTTTTTTGGATGTGCTGAAAGCTTTACGGAAAAAGGGCACATAGCCGTTGGCGCTGTCTGCAGGCAAGCCGGAGGTGATCCATTTTGCTTTCCAGTTACCGGCGTTCAGCAAGCCGGTATGCCAGTATGCCGGCGCGCTCCACCCGGATGTTTTGCCTTTGTTGTCCCATACCCGCACCTGCCAGGTATAGCGGGTATCGGGCTGCAGCGCAGGGCCCTGGTAAGCTACGTGTACAGATGAATCGCTGTTCACCTTTCCGCTATTCCAGACAACTTTGTTATTTGCGGATATTTTCAGCTCATAAGCGGTTTGCATTACATTGCGCCCGCCTGCTGCCAGCTGCCAGCCAAAACGCGGCTGTAATACATCCAAACCAACCGGGTTGGCCAGGTGCTCGCAACGCAGCTCCTGTACTTTAACCTGTGAAAAAACAGTGTGGGACGACATGAGTAATGCAGCACCTGCAATGGCCGCCAGAACGTGGATATTTTTCATGCTGTTTAGATTATGACGTGTTTTACAAATATCCTATACAGCGTTGTAAAAGTGTCCTATACTGTCCTACCTGTTGCTTTATACCATCCTGCTCCTCCTCAAATACCACCACACAAGCCCTAACAGCAGCAGCAAAGGCCATAGCTGCACCAGGAACAGCGTTACACTGCGGAAAGCGTCGGCGCCGCCGTGCAATGCAGTCAGCAGCTCCGTACCAAAACCGGCCCGGGTTGCCTGGCGCGGGTTTACCACCACCTGCACATCTGCCGCCTGCGGCTGGAACAGCTGCACCGTAAAGGTGGCATAATTCACATCATCCAGGAGCTCCAGGTTCCTGATCTCCCGGTCAATGGCATACTCCTTTTTCCGGTCCTGGTAAGTTATTACCTCCAGCGGCGTGCTGTCTTTCGCGGCTTTTACAGGCGTTGTGCCTACAGCCTTGTTTTTTAGCGCGTAGGTGAGGTAATCCCAGGTGCGGTCCTGCTCTTTTAAAGTACGGTAATCAATAAACGCCGCCATACCGGTAAGCACCTGTACAACCGTGTCCAGGCTGGCGGCAGGCACGCGGAGGGTAAGATTGGCGGTAGGGGTGTACAGTTGAATGCGTTTCAGCGAATCTGTAGTGTAGGCAATTTCCTGCTGCAAACCTAAATCATTCTGCAGGCGGCTTTCCACTACAATGCCATGCAGGGCCGTAACAGTATGCTCCAACGCGGAGGCGGCGCTGAATACATTATTTACCCGGCAACGCACATCTGCCGTGCGCACCCTTTTACGCGACGGGGAGTTCAGCGCAGTAATATCATTGGCAAACCGGGTAGAGTCTGCCTGCACTTCGTAAGCATCCCCGCTGGCAGCCGCGGCAGGTTCGCTGTAGCGGGCCGGCTGGCATGCAGCCAGCGCCAGTAAGGGCAACATCAGGTAAGAAAATGAGGAACGCATAAGGTATAGTATTTCCACTTTATATCGGTTGCCGGCTAAACGTAACCGCCGCAAAAAGTTAAAATAAACCTAAAGCGTTTATACATTGGAAAACAATCATCAGTAAAAAGGCGGCCGGCAATAACCCCACAATAACAAAAAAATTGTTATGAAAATGATCATTAATATTATCTTAGGCTTAAATCAACTATTCCAAGCAGGCACCGGCGATCCTATGCACCGGTGTGGCCTTATCCCTAACCGCAAAAACAGTGATATGAAGGTAGATAAAGACAAACTCACAGAAATTATTAATACCTCCTTCCCCTCCTATAAGGTAGACGTTATGGCTTTTAATTCAGGCGTGATCGTGATAGATGTATTCCGGTCCGGCGATGTGGTGGCGATCCAGTACGATGGTGAATCCTATATAGGCGTATCTGTGGTGCCTGATACAAAACGCGCCGGCGGCGCCGGTTTGCCGCAGAATGTTTTTCATACCGTGAAAGAGTTCGAGGATTATATTAAGCGCATTGCATAATAATAGCTATCCGCAGCAAAACGTACATGGCCTTTCCCTGAATTTACCAATACTTTTCAGCATAGTTGCCTCCATAAAAAAAGGACCGCCTGAGCGATCCTTTTCTGTTTATATTTTTTGATTACTTATTTCTTTTTCCTGGCGGTGGTGGTTTTAGTACCCGTGCGCTTTTTGGCAGCTATGCTTTTCCTGGCCGTGCTATGTTTTGCAACAGTAGCTTTTGTTTTGTTAGCGCCAGCAATTTTAGCTGTACCGGCGGTTGTTTTCCTGGCTAAGGAATCCTTTGCCGGGATTTTGGCCGGAGGCGGAAATTTGGCCCTGCTGGCTGCCGTTGCCTTATCATCCAGCGTCATTTGAACGGACTCTTTTAGTATTTCGTCCTTTTCATTCATGAACACCTTCATTTTCTCTTTAGGCACCCGCAGGTCATAGCTGTTATCCGGGCCGGCCATTGTTTTTGCAAAATCAGGATTAAGGCGGTTCATTTCAGCCAGTTCCACATTCAGCTTTTTGGCAATGGCTTCCATCCGGTATTTACCGCTGATGTTAAATTCAACCGTGTTGAACATATCTTCTTCTGTAAGCTCAGAAGGTCCTGCGGTAGTGAAAGAAGCCGGCTTTTCTACAGATGCGGCTACGCTGCTGTTGTTATCATCGTCCCCTACACCGAAGAAGTTATTGAACCTATCCAGTATATAGCCGGTGGCAATGAACTTGTATACATGGTTGCGGGACTCTGACGGCAGAAAGTATTGCATGCCCCAGAAATCGCTGCGGCCACTGGCTTTCATGGCACGCTGCACACCGCCTGCGCCGCAGTTGTAGGCGGCCACTACCAGCAGCCAATCGCCAAACTGCTCATACAGCTCGTTCAGGTATTTGGCAGCAGCCAGGGTAGATTTGTAGAAGTCTTTTCTTTCATCCACTTTCTTACCAACCGTAAGGCCAAAGATGCGGGCGGTGCCGGACATGAACTGCCAGGCGCCCACGGCCCCAACCCTGGAACGGGCATTGGTATTAAAGCTGGACTCAATTACAGCCAGGTACTTCATTTCTTCAGGAATACCATTTTCCTTGAAAATTTTCTCGATCATTCCGAAATAGGACTCGCCCTTTTCCAGCATGATCTGTAAATGCTGGCTGTAACGGGTAGCATAGGTATTAATATAACCGGCTACCAGGTTGTTATTGATCTGTTCATATACTTTGGGACTACGAATGCTGGAGGGCAGGGTGGCTGCGCCTCTTCTTACCGCCATTGTAGCGGCGGTAGTCGCCAAAGGTGTAGTAGTATCTTTCGGCAATTTTACCTTTCTCATAAGGATTGCCGTGTCCGGTGCTGCCTCCTGGGGAGCAACCATCTCTTTAGATACCACATTGCCATCTGCCGCAAACGCACTTGTCACACTCATCGCTGGCAACAGCAGTAGTAAAAAGATTTTCCTCATACACATTTTTATTTTAAACAATAGTGACCTGTTTCACTGAAATCATTTGCATTACGTGATCCGCAATGTTTAACAAGTTCGCTTCGTCAAATTGCTTTGTGATGATCTGCACACCAAAGGGCATTCCGTTTGAATGCCGGCGCAAGGGGACGGAAATTGCCGGCACCCCTGCCAGATTTGCCAGTACCGTATAGATGTCTGCCAGGTACATGGCGATAGGGTCTTCGGTTTTTTCTCCAATTTTAAAAGCTGTACTGGGAACAGTTGGCATTAAAATGGCATCATATTCGGCTAAAATCTCTGATAGTTTGTCAACTACCAATCTGCGAACCTGTTGCGCTTTTGTGTAATAGGCATCATAATAGCCAGCACTCAGCACAAAGGTCCCAAGCAATATACGACGTTTTACTTCCTTACCAAACCCTTCGGACCGGCTTTTTTTGTAGAAATCGGTCAGGTCCAGGTCTTTTTGAGCGGTTCTGTGGCCATATTTTACCCCGTCAAAACGCGAAAGGTTAGAGGAGGCTTCTGCCGTTGTTAATACGTAATACGCGGGTACCACATAATCAAGATAGGCAAAATCAGTGGCCGTTACGGTGTTTCCGGCTGCTTCCAGCTCGCTAAAACAGGCTGAAAAGGCCTGCTGCATTTCTGCATCCAGTCCCGGGTGATGCAATGCATCTTTTAAATACGCTAATTTATACGTTTTATTGTGCAACAGGGCTGCCTGATAATCAGGTACTTCCTGCTGCGCTACCGTGCTATCGTACTCATCCGGTCCGGCAATCACCTGTAAAACAGCTGCCACATCAGCAATATTCCTGCCAAAAATCCCTATTTGGTCAAAAGAAGAAGCGTATGCAATAAGCCCGTAGCGGGAAATGCGGCCATAGGTAGGTTTTAACCCCACTATACCGCAAAAATCGGCCGGCTGCCGTACGGAGCCACCGGTATCGGTTCCCAGGCTTACCTGGCATAAGCCAGCCTGTACTGCCACCGCAGAACCGCCGGAAGAGCCGCCCGGTACCCGGGTTTCATCCAGCGCATTCAACACCGGCCCGTAGGATGAGTTTTCATTGGTTGAGCCCATGGCAAACTCATCGCAGTTCAGGCTGCCTATAATAATAGCATCCGCTGCCAGCAATCTTTCAATTGCCGTAGCGGAATATAATGAAGTAAACGCTTCCAGGATGCGGGAAGCTGCGCTTACTTTATGCCCTTTATAGCAAATTACATCCTTATTACCTATCACAACCCCTGCCAGCGGGCCTACCGGTTCCCCTTTGCGGATGCGGGCATCCAGCTCACGGGCTTTTTCAAGGGCCTCTGTTTCATATACTTCCAGGAAGGCATTCAGGTGCCGGGTTTGGGCAATGCGGTCAAGGTAATAGCGTACTGTATCCGTACAGGTTGTACTGCCGGCGTATAGGGCTTTATGAAAAGACGATATACTGCTGAATTCAGACAATGCTAAACCAGTTAAAATCCTTTAATGTTAAATTGATGATATGGTTAAATTGGGCAATAGGTTGATCTATTCCTTCAATTTAACAATAAAGCTAGGCTCCGTAACAGTTTCCGGTATCGGTGCGTAACGGGAATTACTTCTTAACGTCGGAGGTAGAAGGTTCTTTCATCCCTTCTTCAATTTCCTGGCGAACGTTATTCTTTGCATCATTAAACTCACGGATACCTTTACCAAGGCCGCGCATTAATTCGGGAATTTTTCTTCCTCCAAACAGTAACAGTACTACCAGTGCAATAAGCAATAATTCAGTCATACCCAGGTCTTGGAACAGCAGAAGTGGTGATTTTACAATAACGGCAGTCATTTTCTCAGTTTTAAAAGTTCAGTGTACAAAGATAGACCTAATAATTGGTTTTTTGTGAGGCGGCCGGGAGTTTAAGTAGATTTTAACCTTACGCCCGACAAGCATTCTGAGCAATAGGTTATAGCAAAAAGAAAACGGAAACCGTTATAAACGGTTCCCGTTTCACTAATTTCCCTGTATTGTATACTAAACCCTTTTCTCTTTAATACGGGCTGCTTTACCGGCGCGCTGACGCAGATAATACAGCTTAGCCCTTCTTACCTTACCTACCTTGTGCAGCAGGATAGAATCAATATTGGGTGAAAATAAGGGGAAAACCCTTTCCACACCTACACCATCAGAGATCTTACGCACGGTAAAAGAGGCAGTAAACCCGGTACCCTGGATTTTCACCACGTCCCCTTTAAAGGACTGGATCCTTTCCTTGTTACCTTCCACAATTTTATAGTTAACGGTAACATTGTCACCGGCTTTAAACTTCGGATACTCTTTTTTTGCTGTCAGTTGCTCGTGAACAAAAGAAATAGCGTTCATCTTTCAATTATTTATGGGAGGGCAAAGGTAAGTATAGAATGTGCAAGTTCCAAATTATTACGGAAAAAAGTTGCCGGGGAATAGTGAAGCCGGGGGCAAGTGATCAGCGGTTAGCGATGTTAACCCGGTGGAGAGGCCCGAATAAGCGGTTACCCCTGGCTTTTAATAGGCCGAAACCAACTATAGCGCGCTGCCTGTATTTAACCCTTTGCCGCCAGCTGGTTAGATCGTAGCTATGCCGCACAGCTAACAGCTTATTTCATTAAATCCGGGCGGCGCCGCCGGGTGCGTTCCACTGCCTGGGTATGCCGCCAGTCCTCAATTTTACGGTGGTCGCCGCTCAGCAGCACCTCCGGTACCTTCCAGCCCCGGAACTCTTCCGGCCGGGTATATACGGGCGGCGCCAGCAGGTGGTCCTGGAACGAGTCGAACAGGGCGGAGGTTTCATCATTCAGCACCCCGGGTATCAGCCGGCCTATGGCATCTACCAGCACGGCAGCAGCCAGCTCCCCGCCGGACAGCACATAATCGCCAATGGAGATCTCCATGGTAATAAAATGCTCCCGGATCCGCTCGTCGATACCCTTGTAATGGCCGCACAGCAGCAGTAAATTACCTTTTAATGACAATTGGTTGGCCATGGACTGGTTCAGGGTAGCTCCGTCAGGGGTCAGGTAAATAACTTCGTCATAAGCAGTTTTAGCCTGCAGGTGCTCAATGGCATTCACCACCGGCTCCATCATCATTACCATACCAGCCCCGCCGCCAAACTGGTAATCATCTACCTGCTGGTGTTTGAAGGTAGAGTAATCCCGCAGGTTATGCACCTGTATTTCCAGCAGTTCCTTTGCCTGTGCCCTTTTAAGAATGGAGTGCGAAAAGGGGCTTTCCAGCAGGCCCGGTTGTACGGTTATGATGTCGATACGCATTGTTATAAAATTTCATAGCTGATGATAAACGCGGGGCGGCCGTTACCCCAGATAAATATCCAGCAGGCCTTCGGGCAGCTGCAGGTGCACCACCTGCTTTTTCCGGTCAATTTTTACCAGTGACTGGTCGTTCAGCGGCAGCAGGGCCTCTTTACCCTGTATCATTACTTTGGCCAGCACCTGCATGGGCATTTCTATTACCTCTTCAATAATACCCAGTTCGCCCTGTACAGCATCCTGCACGGTAAAGCCCAGGAGCGACAACGGCGCTGCCGAAGCGGCTTGCTGCTTAAAATCTGCTTCCTGCAGGTACACCGGCAGCTGCACCAGCTTTTGCGCCGCCTCCCTGGTATCAATTCCTTCCAGCTTTACATAGGCGTGCTCATGATCTTTGGCGCTGGCTTTTTGCAGAAAGTAGGGAATAAAGCTGTTCTTCCTCTCTTCCACGAAAAGGGCTTCCACCCCTTTAAGGGCGCTCCTTTTACCCAGGCTGTGCCGCAGTATCAGCTCTCCCTGCAGGCCAAAAGTAGCTACCAGCTTACCAATGCTAAAGTAATTGTTCATGATCCTTAAACGTTGCGTGCCGCAGTGAATGTTCAAATAAAAAAAGGAAATATTTGCGTACAAATATTTCCTTTTCAGTATGATTAAGCAAATAGCTTACGCTTCTGCGTTTCCACCTTCAGCAGGTGCATCTTCTACCCTTTTAACAATCGGGGTAACCGCACGGGCTTTCTTGTGGGAATCGCGGCGGGCAGCTACTTTCTGCTCATGTTCTGCCTGCCATTGCTCAAATTTCTTGTAAGCTGTTGGCTCATCAAACAGACCTAACTTAACCCCTCTCAACAGGTGTTTCAGGTACAGCACACCTTTGAAAGAAAGTATTCTCCTTACCGTATCAGTAGGCTGGGCGCCTTTCTGCAGCCAGCGTAACGCTTTTTCGGTATCAATGTTAATAGATGCCGGAACGGTTAAGGGATTGTAGGTACCGATTTTCTGGATGAATTTACCATCCCTGGGCGCGCGTGCATCGGCTACCACAATGAAATAGAAAGGTCTTTTCTTCGCGCCATGACGTTGTAATCTGATCTTTACTGGCATAAATAAATCGAGTTATTTTTTTGCGAGTTATAAAAAAAATATATAGGGGTGCAAAAATAATAGTTTAATCGTGAATCTCAAAATAATTTCCAATCAATTTCGTAGGCGGCATGCTGTAATCTATTGCAGGCCATTGCGTTTGAGCAAACCGGCCGGGATTACGGCTGCCGGCTGTTAATTACCGGCCCATTGCTTTCAGTCCTTTGCCTCCTGCCCCCATCTTATTCATCATTTTCATCATTTGCCGCATTTGCTCAAACTGCTTCATGAACTGGTTCACATCCTGGATCTCCTTGCCGGCGCCTTTGGCAATGCGCCGGCGGCGGCTGCCGTCAATAATATCCGGGTTACCGCGCTCCTGCGGGGTCATGGAGCCTATCATGGCTTCTATGCCTTTAAAGGCGTCGTCGCTGATGTCAATATCCTTAATGGCCTTGCCTACCCCGGGTATCATGCCCATAAGGTCTTTCAGGTTACCCATTTTCTTGATCTGCTGCAGCTGCTCCCGGAAATCATCAAAGTCGAACTGGTTCTGGCGGATCTTCTTTTCCAGCTTTTTGGCCTGCTCTTCGTTAAACTGCGCCTGGGCCCTTTCCACCAGGGTGGTAATATCGCCCATGCCCAGTATACGCTGCGCCATACGCTCGGGGTAAAACACATCCAGCGTGTCCAGCTTTTCGCCCATGCTCACAAACTTGATGGGCTTTTCTACCGTGTACTTAATGGTTAAGGCGGCGCCGCCACGGGTATCGCCATCCAGCTTGGTAAGCACCACGCCGCTGAAGTCGAGCCGGTCATTAAAGGCTTTGGCGGTATTTACCGCATCCTGGCCGGTCATGGAGTCTACCACGAACAGGATTTCCTGCGGCTGCACTGCCTGGCGGATGTTGGCCACCTCTGTCATCATGGCCTCATCTACCGCCAAACGGCCTGCGGTATCTATAATAATTACATTATTCCCGTTTTGTTTGGCCTCTTTAACAGCGTTTTCCGCTATTTGTACGGCATTTTTATTTTCCGGCTCACTGTATACCGGCACTTCTATTTGCCCGCCCAGCACTTTTAGCTGGTCAATAGCCGCGGGGCGGTAAATATCCGCTGCAACCAGTAACGGCTTTTTCCCCTTCTTGGTTTTCAGGAAGTTGGCCAGCTTTCCCGAGAAGGTGGTTTTACCGGAACCCTGCAGGCCGGCAATAAGTATGATGGTGGGGTTGGCCTTCAGCTCCAGCTCTGATGCGGTGCCGCCCATCAGCTCTGCCAGCTCGTCTTTCACAATTTTTACCATCAGCTGGCCGGGTGATATGGCGGTAATTACCTTTTCACCCAATGCTTTATCTTTTACCCGGTCGGTAAACTCTTTGGCAATTTTATAGTTCACATCCGCATCCACCAGCGCACGGCGTATTTCCTTTACGGTGCTGGCCACGTTAATTTCAGAGATACGGCCCTCCCCTTTCAGGAGTTTGAACGCGGAATCCAGCCTTTCTGATAATGATTCAAACATTAGTTAGATCGATTAGTTGTTTTACGGATCAAAGTTACATTAATCGCGCATGATTGCGGCCCTGGATGCCGGTTTTAGCGCAACAACAAAAAAAATGGTGAATATGCGAAGATATTCACCATTTGCATGTGCGAAATTAAGTTTTTACGGCTTGATTACAAAACCAGCGTAGATTACAAAAGCCAGCAACGCTTACGCTCACTAAAACCTTTTAGCAAACTTAGCTGCCTAAATAGTTCCTGAGTAGTTTACTGCGGGAGGTGGTACGCAGCTTGGTAATCGCTTTATCTTTTATCTGGCGTACACGTTCCCGGGTAAGGCCAAATTTTTCACCAATATCTTCCAGCGACATCGGATGCTCTACTGCAATACCGAAGTACAGCATTATCACATCTTTCTGGCGGTCGGTAAGGGTAGAGAGGGAGCGTTCTATTTCCCGGCGCAGGGAATCGTGATGATCCAGCTCCTCATCGGCGCTGACTGCATTGGGATTTTCCAGCACGTCCAGCAGGGAGTTGTCTTCGCCGTCAATGAACGGAGCGTCCATTGATACGTGGCGGGCGGCTACCCCCAGGGTGGCTTCTACCTCTTCTGTATTAATTTCCAGGATGGTGGCCAGTTCGTCGGGAGAGGGCTCTCTCTCAAATTCCTGTTCCAGCTGGGAATATGCTTTGCTTATTTTGTTGCTCAGGCCCACTTTGTTCAGGGGCAGGCGTACAATGCGGGACTGTTCGGCCAATGCCTGCAGAATGGATTGACGGATCCACCACACGGCATAGGAAATAAACTTGAAACCGCGGGTTTCATCAAAACGCTGGGCGGCTTTTATTAAGCCCAGGTTACCTTCATTAATGAGATCACTGAGCGACAGGCCCTGGTTCTGATACTGTTTAGCCACGGAAACCACAAAGCGCAGATTGGCTTTGGTTAGCTTTTCCAGTGCGCGTTGGTCACCCTGCTTAATACGGATGGCCAGGTTCACCTCTTCCTCCGGCGTAATCAGATCTACTTTTCCAATTTCCTGCAAGTACTTTTCCAGGGATTGTGATTCCCTGTTCGTAATCGACTTCGTGATCTTGAGTTGGCGCATTGACATAAGAGTCGGAACAGTTACAGGTTATTAATAAAAAGTTAATTTTTGACGAATACCAGACAAAAATAACTTTTTTTAGACACCACCCAAAAAAAATAATTAGTTGTTAAACCATTTTCAAGCAAAATCGATTGACTATTTGTAAGCTTTTGCTCAAAGAGTTGAGGTGGTTTTCCATGAAAAAAAAGTGTCTAATGTACTCTTAATCAACGTACATATATTAACTATTATTATAATAATAGCAATTTTTATAAACCATCAAACAAATGCCGGAATTGATTAAAAAAAAACAGGAAATTA
>NZ_DASTRI010000242.1:0-6663 GCF_035761305.1 Chitinophaga sp.
TTGCATTGCTGTGCAAAGGTGTCAAAAGCGCGGTACACAACCGCTACGTTGGGGTAGGCTTGTATGATCTCTAAAGTTTTGTCTGTGCTTCCGCTGTCTATGATCAGCACCCGTTCCAGCCAGGTTAGCTTGTCCAGTACACGTTGTATGTTAGGCTCTTCATTCTTCGTTAATATCAGGGCTTGCAGCACCTTTGCCGGCATCAATGACATATACTTGCTTGGTTTGTGTTTTGGCGGCCCTAATATAACCGTTAACTTTTACAATTTAAAAGACCGGCATCCGCCGGCCCGTTATTTTACTGGTTTTAGTAGCTGTGAGGTGGCTGCTTTTTACTTATCCGGGTAATTAGTGGTAATATGGTAACGGTCTTCCAGCTGCCATAGCCTGGCGCCGCCTTTGATACCGTCTTCATTTGTAAAAAGATGGATGTTGTTATCCAGCGGTATGTGCAGCTCATCTGCGCTGCCGCCGCCCAGGTACAAACGGTCGTAATTAAAAACCACTTTGAGTATGCGCAGCACTTTTGCCATACGTTTGTTCCACTTTTCTTTGCCTTCTTTTTCCAGCGCTTTGCTGCCTACATAATCATCATAATCATGCTTTTTGGTTACAGGGTGGTGGGCCAGCTCCATATGCGGCAGCAGGTAACCATCTATCAGCAGGGCGGTGCCGAAACCGGTTCCCAGGGTTACGGCCATTTCCAGCCCTTTGCCGCTTACCACGCCCAGCCCCAGCTGGTCGGCATCGTTTACCAGCCGTACGGGTTTGCCCAGCGCATTGCTGATCTGCTGTCCCAATGGAATATTTTTCCAGAAAGGATTGCCCAGGTTGGGCGCCGTATATACAATACCGTTACGCACGTAGCCGGGAAAGCCTACGGAAACCTTGTCGTATTCCGGCATATCCCTGGCAAGCGTGGTAACAATGTCCAGCACATCCGCCGGTTTGGCGGCTTTGGGTGTGTCTATGCGTTTGTAATCCATCTGCCATTTGCCCCCGCTGTTGAGGATAGTGCCTTTGATGTGCGATCCGCCTACGTCTATTGCCAGTATATGACCGTTCATGGTAGAGAATATTATGATTGAATAAAGATAAAAATAACCCGCACAAACGGCGCGCCATTAATTTCCTTTTTAAATAAAAGGATTTCCGGATTGCGTAAACACATTTTTAGATGATGGGGCAATTTTGCGCCCTATCATATACGAATGTACCATGGGTAAACTGCTACTTTGTTTAACGGCTTTTTTATGTTACTGCACCTTATTACAGGCACAGCATTCCAGGGATGAAAACGGCGCTATAAAAGGTGTTGTTACCACCAGCGACGGCCAGCCGGCTGTTAATATTACCCTGCAGATAGCGCATTCCAGGTGGGGCGCCATCAGCAATGAAAAGGGCGCTTATACCATTAAGAATATAAAACCGGGCAGCTGGCTGTTAAAGGCTTCTGCCGTAGGCGCCGTGGCACAGGAAAAAACAGTTACCGTTACTGCCAGCCAAACCCTGGAGGTTGATTTTGTGCTGACGGAAAACGCGGCCGACCTGCATGAGGTGATTATATCAGACCGCAGCCTCAATAAAGAAGATAATATGGTAGCCAAAATGCCGCTGAAGAACCTGGAGAACCCGCAGGTATATAACAGCGTATCTGCCGAAATCATGAAACAGCAGGGCATTAATAATTATGACGATGCCCTGCGCAATGTGCCGGGTATTACCCGTACCTGGGCCTCAACCGGCAGAAGCGGTGACGGCGCCGCCTATTTTGCGCTCAGGGGTTTTGACGCGCAGCCCGTTCTTACCAATGGCCTGCCCGGGCTGGTAAGCGGCAATCTCGACCCTGCCAATGTAGAGGAGATACAGGTGATCAAAGGACCATCCGCTACTTTATTCGGCGGCAGCTTTTACAGCTATGGCGGCATTATTAATACCATCACCAAAAAGCCATACTATGGTTTTGGCGGGGAAGTAGCCTATAACCTGGGCAGCTTTGGCCTGAACCGGGTAACAGCCGACATTAACACGCCTTTAAGCAAAAAAGAAAAAATTGCGTTAAGGATCAATACCGCTTACCATGCTGAAAACAGCTTCCAGGATGCGGGATTTAAAAAATCTTTTTTCATAGCGCCTTCCCTGGTATATGAAGTGAACGACCGGCTTACCTTCCAGGTAATGACGGAGATATTACAGGAAGAAAGGGCCGTAGCCCCCGTATTCTTTCACAGCAACCGCGCTGCGCCGCTGGATTTTAAAAACCTGCAGGAGCTGAACCTCAACCCGGACCTGTCTTTTACCAGCAATGACCTTACCATTAAAAACCCCCGCTACAACCTGCAGGCGCAGCTGTTGTATAAAATATCCGGCCAGTGGACCTCACAAACCGTAGTGTCGCGCGGCAGCGTAAAGTCAGACGGGTTTTATACGTACATATGGGATGATGAGCCGGGCGATAACTACTTCCAGCAATACTTCCACAACGAAAACTATACAACCAATACAACGGATATACAGCAGAACTTTAACGGCGATTTTAAGATAGGCAGCCTGCGTAACCGCCTGCTGGCAGGGCTCGACTTTTTTAACCAGCAGATGGTGGACAACGGCTCCGGCTGGGCGGTTGCACGCAATGTAACCCCGCAGGGCGGCTCCTATGCAGTAGATGCCGCCGGCGATACGCTTACGCCTGTATTATTAACAAAAACCTATGTTGATAACCTGCTGGCAGGCACCGGCGGCACCAGCAGCAATATTTCCAACAGCTCGTACAGCGCTTATGTTTCCGATGTGCTGAACCTTACGCCTCAGCTGCTGGTAATGGCCAGCCTGCGGGCCGATTATTTCGACACCAAAGGCGATAAAACAACGGATGAAGATGATTACAGCCAGTGGGCTTTTTCGCCCAAGTTCGGCGTGGTATATCAGCCGGTGCAGGATAAGGTGGCTGTTTTTGCCAACTACATGAATGCATTCATTAACGTTGCGCCCCAGGCAGTAACAGATGCCGACGGCAATAACCGCCATATAAAGTCCTTTAAGCCGGAGCATGCCAACCAGCTGGAAGCTGGCGTAAAAGCAACCCTGCTGGCCGGTAAGCTGTTTGCCACTGTTTCGGCCTATGATATAAAGGTAAGCGACCGGGTAGTGCCCGACCCCGCCAACCCCAACAACGTTATACAGGGCGGAAAAGTGGAGAGCAGGGGATTTGAGGTGGATGTTAACGCCCGCCCGCTGCCCGGCCTGAGTCTGATAGCCGGCTATAGCTTCAATGATATACAGGTAAAGGAAGGTAATAAAGATGATTTTTATAATGAACCCGGCAGAACACCAGGTGGGCAGGGAGCGCCCAACCTGGTGAACCTGTGGGCCACTTACCGGTTCAACAGCGGTTTGCTGCGGCACTTTGGCATTGGCGCGGGCGGTAATTATGCCAGCCGTTATAAGGTAATTGACAACAGCGTTACGGGCGTGTTTTACCTGCCCGCCTACACGCTGCTGAATGCCAGCCTGTTTTATAATGCGGAAAGGTTCAGGATCACCTTTGCCCTGAATAATATTACCGGCGTGGAGTATTACACGGGGTACTGGTCGGTAAACCCCCAGGCGCCCCGTAATTTCGCTGCCAGCTTTGCGTATAAGTTTTAAATATTTTGCCCGGCGCCCGGGAGCTGATCAAAAGGAATGTAAAATGTAAAATTTTAAATCCTAAATATAAAAGTAAAATGCTGCGAAACCGGGTGCAGTATTATATTGGTCGAGCATTACTTTTACATTTTAGATTTATGATTTTACATTCTTTTTGATCAGCTCCGCACAGACAATGATGTAGTTTGCCGCCATACGTTTCGCTATGGATGTCGTACAGTGCCGTGGGGCCCTGTTACCGCAATAATCCACCGGCTTACCGGCCCTTTTAAATGGTTTGTGCACAAGAAACAGCACTACATGCCGTCTGCGTAGCTACGCTCTTTTAAACGGTTGTTGTACAAGAAACAGCAGTACATGCCGTCTGCGTAGCTACGCTCTTTTAAACGGTTTGATGCACAAGAAACAGCACTACATGCCGCCTGCACAGCTACGTCCTTTTAAACGGTTAATGCACAAGAAACTGCAGTACATGCCGCCTGCGTAGCTACGCCCTTTTAAAAGCAGCGATGTTCCTGTAAACAAATTCTGCAAAGTTGGTGGGCCTTACGCCAAAACGTTTATGCGTGTCCAGCTTTATGTGCGACTCAATGCATTTGCTTCTTTCCCTGGCAATTTCCGTTAATATGCGGATGCCGGCAGGAGGTACGCCCAGCGCAACCAGCTTTTTCTCATATGCTTCGGGCGACAGGTTGTTATAACGTATGCGCGTGCCTGTTATACCTGAAATAATGTCCGCTACTTCATCCATATCCAGGGCGTCGGGGCCGGTCATTTCGTATATCCTGCCGGCATGGCCGTCCTGCGTAAGCAGCTGTACGCATACTGCTGCTACATCTGCTATGTCTACCGGCGAAAGCCTGCCGCGGTTAAAGGGCAACGGCAGCTCACCCTTATCCATATCCACGCCGGCCGGCCTGCCGGGGAAGTACATTTGCATAAACTGGCTGGGGCGCAGCAGTGTCCAGGTAAGGCCCGAGCGTACCAGGTAGTCTTCTGCATTTTCATGCTCTTTCTGCGCAATAAAGTTCTGGCTGTTAAAGCCAATGCCCGAGTCGGCCCCTGAGTATTTTACCACATGCGTTACGCCGGCTGCTTTGGCTGCATCTACAAAGCTTTGCTGGGTGGCCACCAGCTGCTTGGCGGCTGAGGAGATCATGAGCGCTTTTTCAACCCCGTTCAGCGCCGCCTGTAAGGTGGCGGGCTGCAGCATATCGCCCTCATAAATGGTTACATGCCGGTAGCTTTCCAGCTCCGGCGCCAGGGCGCGGTTTCTTACCAATGCTCTTACAGGAATGCCTTTTTCTTCAAATGCCTTTATTACCAGGCGGCCGCTTAAACCGGTAGCGCCGGTTACCAGGATGCTTGCTTTGGTTTGTTCCATTTTTTTACAGTTTTATACAGCAAAGGTATTTGCGCCTGCCAGCTTAAACGGGGTTATAAATGACAACTTAAGGGGTTGTTTGTGCCAGTGTGTTCAGGGAACTTTAAAACATGAAAAAGGTGTGTTTTTTACTGCCGGAAGGGATGGTAAAACCCAGCTCTTTGTTTGGCGCTATTGAAGTATTTGAAAAGGCCAATGAGTTTTGTATTGAAAAGGGCAACGGCCCTTTTTATGAGCTGAGCGTGGCAGGCAGCGGTATTTCCCAGTCGTTGCTGGACGCGCAGTTTATGATACAGCCCGGCCGCCATCACCTGGAAACGCTGCGGCCCGATATTATTGTTATTCCCGGCTTATATGAGCAGGACCGTTATGCGCTGGATAAGAACAAAGCGCTGATCAGCTGGATGGTGCAGCGGTATGCGCAGGGCACGGAGCTGGCCAGCATGTGCACCGGCGCTTTTCTGCTGGCGGCTACGGGGCTGCTCAGGCATGAGGAGTGCTCCACGCACTGGCTGGCCGGCAGGGCATTTACAAACATGTTCCCGGATGTGTATTTGCGTACGGATAAAATTATTACCGCCATAAACGGCATTTACACCGCCGGCGGCGCGCAATCGTCGCTGAACCTGGTCTTATACCTGGTGGAAAAATACAGCGGGCGGCCTGCCGCGCTGTACTGCGCCAAGGTGCTGCAAATTGATATAGAGCGTAGCTCCCAGTCGCCCTTCATATTCTTTGAAGGATATAAAAAGCATGGGGATGAGATCATCCATAAATCGCAGCTGTATATTGAAAAGAATATCGACGAGCGTATTACCGTGGAATTCCTGGCCGGCAAATTTGCATTGAGCAAACGCAGCTTCATACGCCGCTTTAAAAAAGCCACGCAGCATGTGCCGGTGGAGTACATCCAGAAGGTAAAGATGGAGTCGGCCAAGCGGGAGCTGGAGCAAAGCCGCAAGAACGTGAATGAGGTGATGTATGCGGTGGGGTATACCGACAGGAAAGCTTTCCGGAATATGTTTAAAAAGGTAACCGGCCTGTCGCCGGTAGATTACCGCGCAAAATACAACAGTGCGTTTTCCGGAGAGCCTTCGGGGGCTGCTGCCCCGGGCCGGTAATACTTTACCTTAAGCAGGAACGCACCGGTAGCGGCTTTATGGCAGCTGCTTTTTGCAGAAGCGCTGCTATTACATGCTGTTAACGGGCTGCCTGCATATTCCCAAATTATCTACCTGAAAAAATTCCCGGAATAATTTGCGTAAGTAAATGCTTACACATATATTTGTAAGTAATTACTTACATATTTTATGACCGTACAAGCCAGGAGGGATGTGTTCCAGGCCATAGCCGATCCTACGCGCAGGGCCATCATTGGCCTTATTGCCAAACAATCGCTGAACCTGAATGCCATTGCCGATAATTTTGATGTGAGCCGGCCGGCTATCTCACAGCATATTAAAATACTTACCGAGTGTGGATTGATCCTTATTAAGCAACAGGGAAGGGAGCGTTATTGTGAAGCGCGGCTGGAGCCCCTGGCCGAAGTGGCCGACTGGCTGGCGCCTTTCCGCAGCAATTGGGAATACCGCTTTGAGCAGCTGGATAACCTGCTTGACAGGATGAAGAAA
>NZ_DASTRI010000243.1:0-39316 GCF_035761305.1 Chitinophaga sp.
GCAGTAACCCTGCAAACCGACCCGGCCTTTGCCTATGCCGCCGCCTTTACTAAAAACTATGCAACCCGCGTACTGCCGCTGTACCACCGGTTTATGCTGAAGAACGACGACCTGGGCCGCGCCTACCTGAAAGGCGTAATGGAAATGCAGCCTAAAAAGAAGTGGTACCCCGATGCCAATTTTACCATGCGCGTTACCTACGGACAGGTAAAGCCCTACAGCCCGCAGGATGCTATCCGCTACGACTACGTGTGCACCATGACCGGCGTGCTGGAAAAGTACAAGCCCGGCGACTATGAGTTTGACCTGCCGGAAAAATATATAGACCTGTATAAACGAAAAGACTTTGGCCCCTATAAAGACGCCCGGCGGAATGATATGGTGGTATGCTTTATTACCACCAATGATATTACCGGCGGCAACTCCGGCTCGCCTGTGCTGAACGGCAACGGGGAGCTAATAGGCCTGGCCTTTGACGGCAACTATGAGGCGCTGAGCCATAAGATACAGTTTGACCAGGTATATAACCGCACCATTTGTGTAGACATCCGTTATGTACTGTGGTGTATTGACAAGCTGGGCGGCGCTTCCAACATCATCAGCGAGCTAAAGCTTGTAAAGTAAAAATATTGTGTTGCTCTCACATAAAGGCCTGCCGCGCAACGGCAGGCCTTTTTTTATCCGTTTTTATACTTAACCGCCAACTTCAGTAATAATACGCATGCCACATTCGTTACATTGCCGTAGCTTTGCATCCGTTAAATAACCCCAATAAAAAAATTAGTGCTTATGAAAGGTAAAGTAGTGCTGATGGCTGTTATGGCCGCTTGTGTATGCTGGATGTGTAGTTGTGATATGAACACACAGCAGGTAAATGATATATCCGTTACCGTTATTCCCCGCGGCAGCAACAGTACATTCTTAGCTATCAGCGGCAAAGGTTTTAGCCGCAAGGCGGCTGAGAACCAGGTAATTGTAGGCGCCAAAACCGCCAATGTGGTAAGCGCCACACCCCAGCGGCTGATCGTAAAAGTACCAGGCGAAGTGCAGGACAGGCTGCCCGTTACCGTAAAGGTAAAAGAGCAAACCTCCAATGTAACTTACCTGCAGTATGCTGTTGCCGCCTCCCTGGCAGAGGCATTGCGCCCCTGAAATCATTTTGAATAGCTTGCCTGCCCTGCTGCCGGGCCGTGTTATTGCGGCCTGGCGCCCGGCCCTGTTGCGCCGCGGATGCCCCGGTAATAAAACTGCTGCCTTACGATTTTACCATTCTCCCACTGCTGCAGAAAAGCTTCCTTTAAATATTTCAGCCCCTCTGTTTTGTGGTAAAAGGTGATCATCATCTCCCCCATTACCAGCTGCTGCGCTTCATCTACCAACAGGGTGGGTATACGTATTACCAGCTCCAGCACCCTTTCCAGGCTTTGCTTCTCCAGGTCCAGCAGGCGCTGCCTGCCGCGGATGGTTTCCTCATCATTCTCCTGCTGGTAAATATCATCTGCATAATATTGTTCTATAACGGCAAGGGTATTGCCGCTTTCCAGCAACTGCTTATAAGCCTGTACCTGCTGCTGTAACATGCGGTTATTGCTTTTCCGTGGTTACGGGCTTATCCTGCATCCCAAACATCAATACCACCTTTCCGCTGTCATACAGGTTCAGGGTTTGTTCTGCAATGTCAAGCGTGTAGGTATGGTCATTTATCAGCCGCAGGAAAGCGCTTTCCCTTTCATTGGCTGCCTGGTCCAGGCAGGCCATGCGCGTGCTTATTACCTGGTTAAAACGTATCTGCAGGCTGTCTGCATCATAATTGCCGCCCAGGCGGTTGCAGCCCCCGTTGCCGGTAAAGCGGTGCTGTGCCGTATCAAACTCCAGCCAAATATCTGCCGGCTGCGGCAGGGTTTTACCATCCAGCTGCAGCAGCTTCCACCTTTTTTGCGGAATAAGCGCCCATGGATTGGCTTTTTTGCCCTGTGACTGCTCTGCAGGAGGCGCAGCCGTAACAGTAGTATCCTGTTGTGCCTGATCTGTGGCGGGTTTATTGTTGCAGGTATTGGCCAGCAATACCACTGCTGCGGAAAGAAGGAGTTTGGTAAGCATACAGACAGTTTTTGGTGCAGGAGAAGGTACAAAAATTAAACCATAGTCCGGCTGTACATGGGACTATGGCTTAATGCGTGCAGCCGCGCAGCTAATGTTCTATTTACAAAGAACACGTGTACATGCGACTATGGCTTAATATATACCGGTAAGCCCCGCGTGCTGCCGTGCCCTTTTGCCTGCATACCTGCAGCAATGCCTGGTTAGCCCTGCAAACAGGCGCAGGCCCGGAGATTCAGGCTTTAGTAATGCGCCTGAACACCTCCAGGTAATAGGCCGTTTTGTCCGGCGCTTTAATGGCCACTATCTGCACATCATTTGCGCGCAGCATATCCAGCTTAAAGGCGGCTGTTTTCACAAACTCTTCAGGAATGTAGTAATACAGCTTATTCGGCACCGGTATGGTATTGCGCTGAAATTTCTGGCGGGCCCGGTAGGTAAGCAGCCACCACAGGTCTGTTTCCACGAAATCCAGCGACAGGCCCAGGATGTGCACATCGCGGGTAAAGAACAGGTCGAGCCAGGAGTGGATTTTTACCGGCCCCTGTCTTAAGCGCCGCAGCAAAGGCAGCCGGGGCGCCTGCGGGCTGCTGTAGGTAGTGCCTGATACCACGTAGTTGCGCATTTGCTGCAGCTGCCCCCCATAGTGCTCAAAGCCCAGGTTAATGCTCATGGGGTTTAAACAGTCGCCGTGTATGTGCCAGAACTCGGTATTATCCAGCGTGTACTTCCTGAAAATACTGAAGGTGCGCTCTTTTACCAGGCTGGTGGCCTGTGCCGGGGTGCCGCCTTCCAGCGTGTATTCATAATTGGTAGTAAGCACGTGCGCCGGCTCCAGCCCGCGGATGCGGGCATGCAGCTCATTAGGGGTAATGGCGTTCATTTTTTCCGCAATAAAGGCTTTCAGGTCGCGCTCATGAATATGCGATTGCTGGATGGCGGTAAGAAATATCTCTTCATACAGCAGGGGAAAAGGCTTTTTTTCATCCAGCTGCACGCAATCTGTGCCGCAAAAGGTAACTATTTCCTGCAGCAGATCTTTCCAGCTCTGCCCGCGGGAAATGTTGTTAATGTCGTTACCGACCAGTAAAGTGGGGTGTTGCATAGGAATATATTTTGGTTACTGATCCTGAAGTTAAGCGCCTGCATTGCAGGCTATCTGCGTTCAATGCTTAATTACACGGAAGGTAAGATTTATGCGCGCGGGCAGCTCCTGGGCTGTTTTAGGCACCTGGTGCTGCCAGTAGTGCTGCAGCGAGCCCTTCATCAGCAGCAGTGAGCCATGCCCGAGCGTAAGCTCATATTTCAGCGTATGGTCCTGCTTGTAGCGTAGCATAAAACGGCGGGCCGCTCCAAAGTTCACAGAGGCAATTACGGGGTTGGCGCCCAGCTCGGGCTCATCATCTGCATGCCAGCCCATGGCGTCCCTGCCGTGGCGGTACAGGTTCAGCAGCACGCTGTTAAAGGCAACGCCGGCCAGCGGCGCTATTTTTTCCTTTATGCGCAGCAGGGCCGGGGTCCAGGGCGCCGGCTCGTAGGTAGCGCCGGAAAAGGCATAGGCGCTGCCTGCATCTCCATGCCAGGCCATTAGCCGGGGAAACAGCACCTCTTTGCCATACATGCGCATACCTTCCTGCTTCCAGTGTATATGCTGCAGCAGGTCCTGTAAAAACGCATCGGCTTCGGTTGCAGTGAAAAAGTGGGGGTAATATTCCAGCAGGCCGTTCTTCAGGGGAATGTGACGCGGCGGTGCATTTTCCGGGAACATGGGCAGCTGCTGGTTCATAGGATAAAGATATGCAATGCCGGTAAACAAATGGTCCACTGCCCTTTGCGTACTTTTAATTATTACGCTGCGGGCAGTGGACCATGTATTGTAAAAGTATGCCGGTTGTTAACCTACTTCTTCTGTTTTCATTGTTTTCTGGAAACGCTTGCGCTCTTCCTCATCCAGTATGGTTTTACGCATGCGGATGTGGTTAGGCGTTACTTCAATGCACTCGTCGTGCTGAATGTATTCCATGCATTCTTCCAGCGTCATCAGGGTTTTGGGCGCTATGTTGGCAGCACCGTCTGTACCGCTGGCGCGCATGTTGGTGAGCTTTTTACCTTCGTTCGGGTTTACCACCAGGTCGCCGGGCTTATTGTTCTCACCTATGATCATGCCTTTGTACACTTCTTCTCCCGGGTCTACGAAGAAAAAGCCCCTGTCCTGCAGCTTATCCAGTGAATAAGCGGTAGTGGTGCCGGCTTCCTTGGCTATCAGCACCCCGTTGTTACGGCCGGGAATGGGGCCTTTCCAGGGTTTATAATCGTTAAAGCGGTGCGCCATTACGGCTTCACCGGCAGTAGCGGTGAGCATTTGGGTACGCAGGCCTATTAAACCGCGGGAAGGAATTTCAAATTCCAGGTGCTGCATGTCGCCTTTGGTTTCCATAATGTGCATTTCTCCTTTACGGCGGGTTACCAGGTCAATTACCTTGCTGGCAAACTCCTGCGGCACATCCACTACCAGGGTTTCATACGGCTCATGCTTTTTACCGTCAATGGTTTTTACAATTACCTTGGGCTGGCCTACGGTAAGCTCGTAGCCTTCGCGGCGCATGGTTTCTATAAGCACGCCCAGGTGCAGAATGCCGCGGCCAAATACCATAAAGGTATCGGCGCTGTCGGTGTCCTGTACGCGCAGGGCCAGGTTCTTTTCTGTTTCCTTCATCAGGCGGTCGCGCAGGTGGCGGCTGGTTACAAACTTACCGTCCTTACCAAAGAAGGGAGAGTTGTTAATGCCAAACTGCATGTTCATGGTAGGCTCGTCCACGCTGATAACGGGCAGGGCTTCGGGATTTTCAAAATCAGCAATGGTATCGCCAATGTTAAAATCCTCTATACCTACCACGGCGCAAATATCGCCGGGCATTACTTCCGTTACTTTTTTCTTACCCAGTGACTCAAAAATGTACAGCTCGCGTACACGGGTCTTTTTAATACCGTCGGCCTGTACCAGTGAAATGGGCTGGTTTTCCTTAATGGTGCCGCGGGTTACCTTACCTACGGCAATACGGCCCAGGAAAGAGGAATAGTCAAGGGAGGTGATCTGCAGCTGCAGGCTGCCTTCTGCTATCTTCGGCTCGGGCACATATTTCAGAATACCGTCCAGCAGGGGAGTAATATCATCGCACGGGGTAAGGGAGTCATTGAACCAGCCGTTCTTACCGGAACCGTAAAAGGTGGGAAAGTTCAGCTGCTCTTCCGTAGCATCCAGGTTAAAGAACAGGTCAAATACCGCGTCATGCACCTCATCCGGGCGGCAGTTAGGCTTATCTACCTTATTAATTACCACAATAGGCTTCAGGTTCAGCTGCAGGGCTTTTTGCAGTACAAAACGGGTTTGGGGCATGGGGCCTTCAAAAGCATCTACCAGCAGAATAACACCGTCGGCCATTTTCAGCACGCGCTCTACCTCTCCGCCAAAGTCGGCGTGGCCCGGGGTATCGATCACATTGATCTTTACGCCCTTGTACTCTACAGATGCGTTTTTACTGAAAATGGTGATCCCACGTTCCCTTTCCAGGTCGTTGTTATCCATGATCAGCTCGCCGGTTTCCTGGTTGGCCCGGAAAACGTTGGTCTGATGGAGGATCTTGTCTACCAGGGTGGTTTTACCGTGGTCTACGTGCGCAATGATGGCTATGTTACGGATATTCATATATTACTTGTGCTATGGATTTTTGCTGCCGGTATAGGACCAACCGCTAAATGAAGGCGCAAAGGTACTAAAATATGTGGAAAAACCGGGGACAAGTGCTTTAAATAAATGTGATTAAGATGTTAATGATTATATATTCATTGAATATGATGATTATGAAACCGTTACATGGCAGCGGCCGCCTGTTTGCCCTGTATGGAAGGCGGGCATTACATTTGCGGTAGCTGGCAGGTGCTGAAATAAAACATTATAACCATGCGCTTTGCTAAATCACTCCTGCTCCTGTGGCTGTTGAGCTGCATTACCGGTACGTTGCCTGCCCAAACCATTCCCCCGCAGGATGCCACCCTCTCGAACTACACCTACCCTTACCCGGTACATTACCTTACACTGGATATACAGGGCCAGCGCCTGAAAATGGCTTATATGGATGTGCAGCCCGCGCAGCCCAACGGCAAGGCGGTAATGCTGCTGCATGGCAAAAATTTTTGCGGCGCCTACTGGGACAGCACGGCCGCTGATCTTAGCCGCAACGGTTTCCGCGTAATTATACCGGACCAGGTAGGCTTTGGCAAGTCCGATAAACCGGCGCACCTGCAATACAGCTTTCAGCTGCTGGCCCAAAACACCAAAGCCCTGCTGGACACGCTGCACATTACCAAAACCGCGGTGCTGGGGCACTCCATGGGCGGCATGGTGGCCATCCGCTTTGCGCTTATGTACCCGCAGGTAACGGAAAAGCTGGTACTGGAAGATCCTATTGGCCTGGAAGACTGGAAAATAAAGGTGCCTTACCAGTCGGTGGATAAATGGTACCAGTCCGAACTAAAGCAGGATTATGAAAAAATTAAAAAGTACCAGCTGGAAAACTATTATGCCGGGGAGTGGAAGCCGGCCTATGATAAATGGGCGCGGCTGCTGGCCAGCTGGACCCAGGGGCCTGATTACCCGCGCATAGCCTGGAACTCCGCGCTTACATACGACATGATATTTACCCAGCCGGTGTACTATGAATTTGAGCACATACAAGCCCCTACGCTTTTGATCATCGGCCAGCGCGACCGCACCGCCCTGGGCAAAGCCAATGTGCCCGCGGAGGTACGCAAAACCATGGGCAACTACCCTGAGCTGGGTAAAAGCGCCGCCCGGCGCATACCGCACGCAAAGCTGGTGCCGCTGGAGGGTGTGGGCCATTTGCCGCATATACAGGCGTATAAAAAATTTATAACGCCGCTATTGGCATTCCTGGAACAGGGTAGTTAGGAAGCGGCTATTTCATTAACTGCAGTATGTAATCAAATGCCGTTTGGTTGGCCGCATTATCCAGCGCGCCGGCAATGTCTATCTTTTCCCGGGAGGTCAGGTGCCAGCTAAGCGCAGCCGCCTTATCCTCTTTCTGGGGCACGTACTGCAGAATTATCCGGTGAAATTTCTTGGGAAAGTACCCTTCTATATAATTCAGCTGGTTATCCTGGTTAAAATCCTGCATGGCGCTCCAGTGCTGCTGCATGGTGAACAGGGGATCAAAAATGAGCTTACTGAGCGTTTTTGTTTTTTCTATAGGATGTATTTCATTCTTACGGGTATCGCGCACCTGTATATACACTACACCGCTGGTGTTTTCGTTTATCCACTGCCGGAAGGTGTATAAAAAGCGCAGCGTGGTTTCCTGCCCGAAGTTATCGCGTATGCCGGCATCCATTACATCCACAATGGGATCGCTGGGCAGGAACACGTTTGGCAGCACGTATGGAAAGGTGGCGCACATGCGTATGGCGCTGGTTACCTGCAGGTCCATGGCATGCTGGGCGGCAAAATACTGGGCAAAGTCCACTCCATCCACATCCCGCACATTACGCGTTGGGTAGGCATATTCCGGTGCGCACAGGTAGCTGACCGGCTGGGGCGATATGATCAGGCGGCGCCCGTCTGCATTAATGGTAGCGTCCCAGATGAGCATGGGTATTTTCGCCTGCTGCTCCGGCAGCCGGTAATCGCCCAGCTTTTTTTCCAGCACATGATCGGTATTCTCGTTCAGCTGCATTTCAAAGGCATAGCCCCGGTCTTTGGCATAACGGTTATTGCCTAATTTAAACGAGCGGAAAGGCGTTATAAAATCATTTACCGCCAGGGCGGAAAATACAGAGTTCAGCAGGTCGCGGGAAATGCGCTCAGTATACGCGCTGTCATATACGTTTACCGGCCTGCCCTGCTGCTGCAGGCGATACAGCTCGCGGTAGTAGGTGGCCCCTATC
Organism: Chitinophaga sp.; assembly: GCF_035761305.1. GTDB lineage: Bacteria > Bacteroidota > Bacteroidia > Chitinophagales > Chitinophagaceae > Chitinophaga. Next base: position 8,062 of record NZ_DASTRI010000243.1, read on the forward strand.
ATGCCGCCGGATGCGCCGGTCATCAGCATCGTGTGCTGCATAATACGGCCATGGGTAAGGGTATCAAGCCGCTGCAGCACGTTCATTGACCAGGTGGCGGCCCGTATGCCGCCGCCGCTGAAGTTCATGACCACCAGCCTGGGTTTTTGCCCGGGCGGAAACCTGGCCTTCCATTGCTGCAGTATTTTCAGTGTTTGCTCCTTATCGTGCCTGGCCCTTTCTTCTGAAAAGAATTTCTGCAGGGCGCCTACATCATAGGCGGGCCGCTGTTTCTGCTGGTGGTAGTTTAACCCGTAGGCCTTGTTGCGGTTGTCGATCCAGTCATTTACCGTCATCCAGTTCAGGATGAACAGCATTACCAGCAACACCGGGATGGCCCAGGTTTGCAGCAGGTAAGCATATGCGCCTGCAATACCTATTAGGAAAGCGAAGAATACCATTACACTGGCGCCTGCAGGTATACGGCAAACATCATAGTCCATTAAAAAGGCCAGTATTACCAGGCATACCAGCGCGCACCCTACCGTTATCATAGCGGCAAAGTGGTGCTGTTTTAGAATACTGTCCAGGTAATGTTTATTATAGTGATCTACATTACGCGCGCGGCGTATGCGAAAGGGAGAGGTAAAGTAATTATGCACCGGCAGCGCATTTTCATCCCGCTCCTGCCCAGGTTTCAGCACCAGTCTTAAAAAATTGCGCGGGTTACCGAAACGGCGCTCCAGGCGGCGGCTGATATTTTTATCGGCATTAAAGAAATAAAAGAACGAGAAAAAGATCACAAACAGCAGGCCGCATATAAACCCTTCTGCCAGCAGCAGTATTTCCGGTACGGTGCTCAGCTGCTGGTAGCGCTGGTATTGCCAGCCGCGGATGAGCAGGCATATTACAAAGGCCAGCGGGATGATGGAATTATTTAAGCAATACCGGAAAAAAGGCTGTGACGTGGTGGCCAGGAACTTGAACCGGCCGGTATGCAGTATAAAGGTGGTAATGTTCCAGCTCATTACAAAAAAACCGGTGGCCAGCCCCAGCAGCGTGGTGCTGTAAAAATTTACTGCGCCCAGGTATTCCGGCGCCAGGAACAGGGCATCACCGCCAAATACTTTTGCAAAGCCTCCGTTGATGGTGCTGAAAAGAATGGCCCAGAAAATAAGCAGTACCTGGTACTTACGAAAATGCAGCAGCAGCAGCTGTATAGGGAAGGAGTAGTAAGTTTTAACCAGCAGTAGTTTCAATTTCACTTGAAAGTAGTTTATGTCCTCATGGTCAAGTGAAACGTCCGGACGGCACCTATATATAGCAGCAGCTGTTATGAACCCTGCGCATTATTGGCATTAGCGGGGTCGTTTCATTGCAAAACCAATTGCAGATAAACTTACGAAAAATTAGTGGTATGTGATGATTAAACGGGCCTGCCTGCAACAGCCGGTTTACCGTTGCTCAGGAACAGCGTCCATACTAACGCCAGCAGCAGCAGCATACCGGTAAACTGGTGCATTACAGCCAGCACCAGGGGTATTTTTACCTGGCTGCCCATTACGGTTAATACGCCTAATAATACCTGCAGCAACACCAGCAGCAAAGGCAGGTAACGCACGCGGTGCAAACGGCTGTACACGGGTGTTTTGGCGGCATTCCACCACCAGGCGGCAACACCTATGGTTATAATATAGGCCAGGCCCCGGTGAATAAATTGTACGGTAATCTGGTTATGCGTAATATCTTCCAGGAAGCCGCCCTGCTGTAACATGCCTACAGGCCACCACATGCCGTTAATATCCGGCCAGGTGCTGGCGGCCAGCGCGGCGTGCAGCCCTGCCATAAATGCGCCGTACACCAGCTGCAGGGTTAATAATACCAGCAGCCATATATTCAGTTTGCGCAGGGAGGGTGCATAGGTAATACCTGTTGAGGGAGTGCTGATCTTCAATGCAAACCACAGCACATAGCAAAGCAGCAGCAGCGCCGCAATAAAGTGTATGGCCAGGCGAATGTGGCTTACATACAGGTTTTCCTCATTCAGCCCGCTTTTTACCATTATCCAGCCAATAGCGCCCTGCAGGCCGCCCAGCAAAAACAGGATCACCATGGGCTTTACCATGCTCTGGTCAATCTTCTTTTTTACCAGGAAATAAATGAACGGTATGGCAAACACCAGCCCCATTAGCCGGGCCCAGTCGCGGTGCAGCCACTCCCAGAAGTAGATGGATTTAAAGTCAGAAAGGGTAAAATGGCTATTGATATACTTGTACTGCGCAATTTCCTTATAATGGTCAAAAGCCGCCTGCCACGCCTGGTGGTTCATGGGCGGCAGCGCGCCCAGTATGGGTTGCCACTCTGTTATAGATAGCCCCGAGCCGGTAAGCCGGGTAATGCCTCCCAATAATACCTGTATCATTATCATGCCTACGCCGGTAAACAGCCAAATGGCCACAGGACGGTGCTGCTGCAGTGTGCTTTTTTCCATAAACGCTGCAAAATTAGGCAATTTGCGGTTGGAAGTGAACAACGTGTGCGCCCGGCTTAAAAACTCCTGTTTTTTAATTTTGTTGCTTAATTTAACCGGGTTAAAAACGACTGATTGTCAACAATCCTCCCTGAAAACGTATATGCTCCTGTTGTTTTACAAAACAGTCATACGCTGCCTGCAGCAATTTACGGTGTACCTGCGCCTGTTTTACGTATTTGCCGCAGCTATTGCGTTACTGCTGCTGGCTGCCTGGTGCTTCTGGCAGCTGCCGCAGGGAGTAGATATTGTTGTAAAAGCAACCGAAACCCGCTGGAGCGGTATTGTAGTGCTGCTGATGCTGTTCTTCTGGGCGTATGTAAGCTGGTACTCGGGCCGTATCATCGCTTACCGTAAAGACCTGGCCTATGGCTGCTTTAACGGCCGGGTGGCCCGCGCCCTTGTAAGGCACCTGCCGGGGTTAACCGGTTATTTATGCTTTACCGTTATTGGCCTGGCTGTGCTGCAATGCCCGGTGGGCATCATCCGGCTACCGGCAGGCTGGCTTTGGGCGTTGCTGGCCGTACACCTGCTGCTATACGCAGGCATTAGCCAGGTAATGAACCATTGGGGCAGCCGCCTGCTGCTGCATAAAAAGCTCATGCCCGTATGCACAGCGCTGCTGGTTTCCATTTTTGCCGCTGTTATCCTGTGCGGATGGATGAATACTGTTACCTCCCTTGCTGCCGGCATTGCCTGGATGCAGTATGCATCCCTGTTCCTGGTGAACAACCGCAGCAAGCTGCGGCTGCGTACAGACCGGTGGCGAAGCAGCTCCCTGCTCGTAAGAATACTTAAAACCGTTTGGAACAATGCGGATAATAAAGCCGGTAAGCGCAGTATCAAAACAGCGGAAGAAGCGCTGCTGTTCATTATTTTCAATATAATTTCCCTGCTGGCCCTTGTCTGCTACCTTACTGCTATTTTTTACCTGCCTTTTGCCAACAGCATTGGCAGTTTTCCCTTTGCATTACTGGCCCTGGGCATACTGCTGGGCTTTGCCAACATTATTTCCCTGGCCTCTATTTTATTTGATATTAATATGACGGTGGTGTATATAATGCTGCTGGTGGTGCTGGGCTTTATATTTGAGCCGCACCGCGCCCGTATTTTACACGACCATCAAAACACCGCGCAGCTGTTTGAGCGCCGGCAGCACCTGGAAGAATTTTTTATTCACTGGGTGCAGCAGCGGCAGGCTATTATACAGCGGGATAGTATTTACCCGGTATTTTTTGTGCTGGCAGACGGGGGCGCCTCCCGCTCCGGCTACTGGACCGCCGCAGTACTCAGCCGCCTGGAGGAAGGCTCCGGCAGCGTATTTTCCAAACACCTGTTTTGCCTTTCCGGCGCATCCGGCGGCAGTGTTGGCAACAGCACCTTCTTTTCCCTGCTGCAAATGCGCGACAGCATTTACCGCCGGCAGCATACCATGCTAAAGGAGGCGCAGCACTACCTGCAATCCGACTTTTTAACGTATGCCCTTGCCCGTATGATGGGCCCCGACCTGTTTCGTCCCATTTTTCCCTTCCCGTTTGTATATGACCGTGCCGCTGCGCTGGAATATGCTATTGAAAATGCAGCGCCGGACTCCGTGATCATACGCAAAGCCTTCAGCCAGCGGCTTTCGGGCCTGGTAACCCAGCAGCACGACAGCTCCTACAGCCTGCCGGTATTATGTATTAATGCTACGCGCATGCAGGACGGCACGCCCGGCGTAGTAAGCAATATCCTGATTGACTCCACCATCTTTGGCAAACGGATAGATATACTGGGATTGCTGCAGGCCGGCGAAGATATGCGCCTGAGCACCGCCGTAGTGCTGGGCGCGCGCTTTCCCTACATAAGCCCTGCAGGCCGTATACACGACAGCTATTTTGTTGACGGCGGTTATTTTGATAATTCCGGCGCCGGCGTGGTGCATGAAATGATACTGCGGCTGAACCAATGGGTGCGCGACAGCAGCGGCTATTACCCGCAGCTGCAAAACCTGCAGCTGCCTAAAAAGCTGCGCTGGTATGTGATACACATTACCAACTCCAGCCGGGAGCCGGCGGCGCTGCATAAAGTGCACCCGCTGGTAAACGATTTGCTGGCGCCCATGCAAACACTTATTGGCTCGTACGGCACACAAACCGTTGTGAATAACCTGCGGCTGATCAACTACCTGCATGAGATCAATAAGGACACTACGTACTTTCCTATTTCACTATATGCAAAAAACGACAGTAACGCCTATGCCATGAACTGGGCCATATCTGACACGACCCTACGAAAAATGAACGACCGTTTGTATCATTATCCCCGGCTGGACTCCCTCATCCGCTGGATCCGCAACAACTTTAACCTGCCCGCCGGCGAAGTGTCGGAGCTGAAGAAGGATATTTGAGGTGAATTAATAATTAATGATTAATAATTAACCCAAGTTGCGTGCTATCTGAGGGTGAAAAAATAAAAGGAGCAAAGATCTAAGCATAATTTTGAGTTACCACACTTAAAATTAGCAGATCCATGCTCCAGGAAGACAAAATTATAGCTCTTTATTGTATTGTGGACGATTTATTGAAGGGAATAGGTCATTGTGAGCCATTGAGTCGGAAAATGAGTGATAGTGAAGTAATTACAACAGCCTTAGTATCAGCGCTTTATTTTGGAGGTCACCAGGATAATGCAAGAGGGTTTATGCAGATGACCGGTATGGTAAGCCGAATGCTGGATAAAAGTAATTTTTGTAGACGACTACATCGTTTAGAAGGATTATTGTATAGTTTGTTTTTCCAATTAGGTCATTATTTGAAAGCGATGGCAGGAGCAGCAGAATATATAGTAGATTCTTTTCCAGTAGCCGTATGCCATAATATGCGGATCAGCCGGGCAAAGCTATTACAGGGTCCACAGTGGAGGGGGTATACAGCCAGCATGCGGCAATATTTTTATGGCGTAAAAGTCCAGGTACTGACAACAGCAAACGGCATTCCGGTAGAATTTTGCTTTGTTCCTGGCAGAGAACACGACGGGGTTGCTTTATGCCAATTGCCTTTGCAGGTAGCGGCAGAAAGCAGGATATATGCCGATAATGCCTATACTCACCAGCAAATCGAAGAAATGATACTGCAGGCAGATGGGGTGGAATTAATGGTGCAACGCAGAGCTAATAATAAAAAGCAGGATGAGCCTTGGATTAGATTTATTAAACAATATATGAGAAAGCCCATTGAAACGGCCTTTAGTGGTATCAAAGCCCTCTTCCCAAAGAAGATTCACGCTGTTACCGCTAAAGGGTTTCTCCTAAAAGTGGTTCTCTTTATTATCGCTTTTACTTTTAATAAAGTCTTTTAACCCGCAACTTGGGTTAATTAATAATTAAGGGACCCTTTTATCGCGGGCTTGCGGTTTGTCAAAATAAGTGCAGGCGTATTGGCGCAGCTGAATGCAAGCTTCTTCACCGGGTTGTTGTACATCATTTCTTTTTGTAAAACAGGTAATTCACTGGAGCAGCTATGATTGGAGCAGCTATGATTATGAACAGTTCAGAAAATTCCTAATACCAGCATGCAGCATTCAAACAGCTGTTTATGAGCACCGGAGTGATGATGATGACGCATGGCTGAAGGCGGGCGGGTATAAAATTTAAAGTAATCTACGCTTAATATGCGCGTAACATTCCCTTAACACAAGTGGTGTTAACTTTGCGGCGACAAAACAAAGGCATTAAGTATTAGCTAATACTGCCCCGGAAACTTTAAACATTTAAACAACTTAATGTCATGCAAAACATGTCCAAAACAATCACTGTGGCCTTTGCCGCCATGCTTTTAGCCGCTACCGGCGCCGCCGCCCAGGAACGCGACTTTGCTTTAAATGCCACCCGTAATGCAGCGCCTGCACATTCCTTTTCCGGCACGCCTGCTGCTTTTAAAGTGAACATTACACAGCCGCATAAAGACTCGCTGGTGTTTCGCTTAAGCGTAGAAAATCCCGGCGCCGATAAGGTTGTGCTGCTGATAAAAGATCAGAACCACAACGTATTACACCGCGAAATTATACCGGCTACGCCTGTTTTCATGGGCCGCTACAACCTGCAGGGCCTGGAAGACGGCGCCTATACCTTTGAAATAAGGAACGGCCGTAATGGCGTGATCCAGAAAACCGTTGACATCAGAACACAACTGTCTGTAAACAGGTTAGGATCTATTGAGTAGTAACAGGCGCTGCACTTTTCCCGGCAAACAGGCTAAGCCCATTAAGCGGCAACAGGCGCTTAAGCGTACCGTACCTGCTGCATCCAACACCTGGATAGCCTGCGCTTGTGAACAGCGCTACAGTATTAATCAGCAGCCTTTCATCATCGCATTGCTTTGTACACCGTTTCCAGCATATGCTCCCGAATGTGCATAGTGCTTAGCTTAAGATTAGCGCCGCCATCAGGGCATACCCGGTTACTGAGAAAAATAAACACCAGTTTATACTGCGGGTCTACCCAAATGCAGGTTCCGGTAAACCCGGTATGCCCGAAAGTAAGGGGAGAGGCGCTGGCTGCAGGGTAAGGCTCTTTACGGTGCGCATTGTCCCGCTCCGGCTTGTCAAAGCCCAGCCCACGCCTGCTTTGCGATGAGCCATACATGCTGAACAATTGAATTGTTTCCGGTTTTATGAACTGTATATCATTATACCGGCCGCCGTTCAGCAGCATCTGCAACAACACACCAAGATCACTCGCATTGGAAAATAGTCCCGCATGACCGGCTACGCCGCCAAACATGGCTGCACCGGGGTCGTGCACATCGCCGCGCAGCAGCTGCATACGGAATATGCGCTCATGCTCGGTAGGGGCAATACGTTGTAATGGAAAGCGTTCCCGCGGGCGGAAACCGGTGGTTTCCAGCCCCAGGGGTTCGTAAAAAGTTTCCCGTACGTAGTCTTCCAGTTTTTTACCGGTAAGCTGCTCTACCACCTTGCCCAGGAAAATAAAATCCAGGTCGCTGTACACATAGCCCTGGCGTGGGCTCAGCTTACTGTCCAGTATACGCTGGTACATCACCTTTATGTAGTTACTGTCCATATACATATGGTCGGCCACACGTACGGTGTGTACAGAGTCGGCTGTTTTATGGTAAAGCGCGGAGTCCGGGTAACCGTTGGCGTACAGCGTTTCCTTGTAAAAAGGTATGTACGCTACCAGGCCAGCCTGGTGCAGCAGTATGTCGCGTATGTGCATATTGGCCTTGTCAGTGCCTTTTACCCAGGGCAGGTAATCGCCCAGCTTTGCATCCAGCTTTATCTTTCCCTCATCATACAGCCGCATAACGGAAATAGTGGTAGCGCATATTTTTGTTACAGAGGCCAGGTCGTAAATAGATTTCGGCGTTACCTCCTCCCAGCGGTTATACTCGTAGTAGCCATAACACTTGTTGAACACCACGCGCCCGTCTTTCATGGCCAGCACCTCACAGCCCGGGGCAGCGCCCTGGTCCATCATGTCTTTGGCAATGCCGTCTATCTCGTTCAGCACAGCGGAGCGCATGCCTACTTCTTCCGGCGCTATAACCGGCAGGGTGGCATATTTGGGCAGCTCGTAAGTAATGCCGGTGCCGGAGGGAATATTACATACTGTTACCGGCAGCTTTCCTTTGGGCGCTCTTTTGCCAAACAAAATATCGGCAGCCGCCTTTTGCGTAATATCATCATCTTCATAGGCCGCCATAATAGCCGGCGCATCACAGAAATACTGCAATGCATAGGGGTTGCCGAACGCCACCAGCACAGAGGGCATTTCCTGCTGCAGCTGCCGTATCAGCACTTTTTCCGCCACTGTAATACCAAAGCTGTTGGCCGGGCGGCGGTTATAGTTATGCAGGCTGATGATCACCTGCTTGTAATCCCGCTGCAGGCGGTTCATCAACGGCGCTACATCCTGCAGGGGCTGGCGGCTGGTAAATACGATCACATCTGCATCGGGGCGAAACGCCTTTACGGATTGCAGGAAGGTGTTGCTGGCGTCTGCGCCCACGGCCACTACCGCCAGCTTTTCTTTCTTTATGGGAAATACCTGGAAAGGTACCAGGCGGTTGTTGTTCTTTACCAGGGTAATGGCCTGTTCTGCAATTTTACGGACCAGGGTATCAGTATGTGCATTCAGATCGGCTGTAAGGTGGGTGGTATCAATTACCTGCGGGTTGTTAAGGCCCAGGTTGTATTTGGCGCGCAGCACTTTTTTAACGCGTTTGTTCACCTCATCCCAGGAGATCTGCCCCCGCTTTATGCCCCGCATAATAGCCGCTACGCCGCCTTCTGCAGTAGAGGGTAATATCATGAGGTCGTTGCCGGCCAGCAGGGATTGTAAGGATTCCTCACCGTTATGGTAAAATTTGGCAATGCCTTTCATTTCCAGCGCATCGGTCACCACCAGCCCTTTAAAATGCAGCTCATTTTTAAGCAGGCGGGTAACCGCGTTATAGGAAATAGAGGTAGGCGTGTTAGGCCGTTTGTCAATAGCCGGCACATACAGGTGGGCCACCATAATGGAGCCTACGCCGGAGTCAATAGCCTGGCGAAAGGGGTACAGTTCCAGCGAGTCCAGCTGCCGGCGGCTTTTGCCTATCACCGGCAGGTCCAGGTGAGAGTCTACATCCGTATCGCCGTGGCCGGGAAAGTGTTTGGCGCAGGCCAGTATGCCCGCATCCTGCATACCCTTTATCATGGCCACGCCCATGCGGGCTACCTGGTATTTATTTTCACCGAATGAGCGGTCGTTGATCACCGGGTTGTTGGGATTGTTGTTTACATCCATGTCAGGGGCAAAGTCAATATGAATGCCCAGGCGGCGGCACTGCTCGCCCAGCAGGTGGCCGTACTGCCAGGCCAGCGAGCTGTCCTGCAATGCCCCTACCATCAGGTTGCGGGGCAGGCTTATAACGCTGTCCAGCCGCATACCCAGCCCCCATTCGCCGTCGATACCCACCAGCAGCGGCACTTTTGAAATAGATTGGTAGTAATTGGTTAACTGGGCCTGCCGCAGCGGGCCGCCCTGGAAAAATATGATACCGCCTACCTTATTATTGCGGATGTCGTTGGTTACTTTATCAATATGATCCTGCCCCAGGTTGGAGTGGGCGCGGATCATAATCAGCTGCGCAATGCGCTCTTCCGGTGTAAGGCTTTTAAAAACACTGTCGGCCCATTGGGCAGCCGGGTTATCCGGCCCTGTTGTATCTGCCGGCGGCGTTTGGGTGGTAGTGTCTTCAGTTTGTAGGGGCGCCTGTAGGTGGGCTGCCTGTTGTTGTATTGTCCTGTGCTGTAAGGTGGGCCCGTTTTGCTGTATTGCGTTCCCTGTCATGAAAAACCCTGTGAGGCCCAGTAACAAAAAGTGATTCCTCATCATAGCTATAAACATACAAATATTTATATGAGGTTCAACGAATTAATAATATTTTTTATGTAATTATTTAACGCACGTATAATAAGCGTTTTATGTAAAAGCTCATTTCAATAGATTTTACCTTTTTAGCTACTTTTTTAAATGGTGTTTATTATTTCAGGAAATTATTTTATATTATTTAAGCAACGGTAATTTTAATACCAGAACATTTAATAGTTTGTTATATTTGCAATCTTGCTAATTAAGTTTTGTAAAAATCATGGTCAATATTATTTTATTTGGCCCTCCGGGCAGTGGCAAAGGCACACAGAGTGCTAACCTGATCAAGAAATACGGACTCATTCACCTGAGCACCGGCGACCTGCTGCGGAGCGAAATAAACGCCCAGACTCCTCTGGGAATGGAAGCTAAAAAAGTGATGGACCAGGGCCAACTGGTGCCGGACGAAGTGGTAATAGGCATGATCAGTTCCAAACTGGATGCCAACCCTGAGGCGAGAGGTTTTATATTCGACGGTTTCCCGCGCACCACTGCCCAGGCAGAAGCCCTGGATAAGCTGCTGGCCCTCAAGAAAACCAGCATATCTGCTGTGCTGAGCCTGGAAGTGCCGGAAGATGAGCTGATCAAACGCCTGCTGAACCGGGGCCTTACATCCGGCCGCAGCGATGATGCCAATGAGGAGATTGTGAAAGCCCGTATTGTGGAATATCATAACAAAACCGCTCCGGTGGCCGATCACTATGCCAAGTACGGTAAGTTCAAAAAAATAAAAGGCAACGGCAGCATTGATGAAATTTTTGCCCTGCTGAGCAAAGAGCTGGACGAGCTGATGGCTGAAAAAGTATAGCCGGCGGTATTACTGTATAACCTGTTAAACGGGTTACACACACAATAGCCAACGCGGATAAGGCCGCAGCAGCCGGTTGATTGTAAAGAACAGTAGCCTTATGCATGCGCATATGGCGCAAAATATGTAACGCAAAGATCGTAAGTAGCGTGTTGCTTCTTTTCACGCAAACTTCCCGATCTTTGCGTTTTTATTTAAGGCAGGTACTGCTGCCCCGTAAATTGAACAGTTTTGGAAAAAGGCAACTTCGTAGATTATATCCGTGTTTTTTGTAAATCCGGCAAAGGCGGCGCCGGCAGCACCCATTTCATGCGCACCAAGTTTAATCCGCAGGCAGGGCCCGATGGGGGCGATGGCGGCCGCGGCGGGCACATTATACTGCGCGGCAATGCACAGCTGTGGACCCTGTTGCACCTGCGCTGGTACAAGAATGTAATAGCGGAAGACGGAGGCAACGGCAGCCGCAATAACTGTACAGGGGCCGATGGAAAAGATGTGATCATTGAAGTGCCCCCCGGCACCCAGGTGCGGGATGAGGAAACCGGGGAGCTGGAAGCAGAGATACTGCACGACGGGCAGGAAGTGATACTGCTGCCCGGCGGACAGGGCGGCCGCGGCAACAGCTACTTTAAATCGCCCACCAACCAGGCGCCGGAATATTCGCAACCCGGCGAGCCGGGCCAGGAAGGCTGGAAGCTGCTAGAGCTGAAAGTGCTGGCCGATGTAGGCCTGGTAGGCTTTCCCAATGCCGGCAAATCCACCCTGCTTTCTACCATTACTGCTGCCAAACCCAAAATTGCCGACTACGCATTTACCACCCTTACGCCTAACCTGGGCATGGTATCGTACCGCAATAACCAGTCGTTCTGTATTGCCGACCTGCCAGGTATTATTGAAGGCGCCCACGAAGGCCGCGGCCTGGGGCACCGCTTTCTGCGGCATATAGAACGCAATGCCGTGCTGCTGTTCCTGGTGCCGGCCGATAGTAAAGACCACCGCCAGGAGTTTGACATACTTGTAAATGAGCTGGAACAATATAATCCCGAGCTGCTGGATAAACAGTTCCTGCTGGCCATCAGCAAAAGCGATATGCTGGACGACGAGCTGAAAAACGCCATTGCAGCGGAGCTGCCGGAAGATGTACCGCACGTGTTCATTTCCTCTGTTACCCAACAGGGATTAAACGAGCTGAAAGATATGCTGTGGAAAGCGCTGAATAACCAGCCTGCATAGGCAGTGCTTATACCTGTATAAACAATATCATTTGGGTTGTTTTTGCATTATTTGGAACTTTGCGGCGTCATTCAGCGCGAGCCAACCCCAATTGTCCCGATTACTTCGCTAAAAAAGAATGTATTATGCAAACACAAGGACCCGAATTAAAGTTCCGCACCCGCAGATGGGTGAAGCCCGAAGACCTGAACCCGAACCATACCTTATTTGGCGGCAGCCTGCTGAAGTGGATTGATGAGGAAGCCGTTATTTACGCTATTCTACAGCTGAACAACCCGCATGTGGTTACCAAATTTATTTCTGAGATCAACTTTATCAGCGCACCCCGCCTGGGCGATATTATTGAGCTGGGCATTGTGGCTACCAATTTTGGCACCACCTCTCTTACTGTTAAATGTGAGGTAAGGAATAAGGTTACGCAGCAGCCGGTGCTGGCCATTGAAAAAATGGTATTTGTGAATGTGGATGAAAACGGCAAACCCGCTCCCCATGGCAAAACCGCCATTTCTTTTGCAAAAGACCGTTTAAAGGATAAGCACGATCCCGCTACGTTGAATTAACAGCGGTGGCGGTGTTGTTGCCTGGCTAATGAGCTGGTTATAGCATGACATTGTACCGGCCGGTATATGGAGAATAACAGGTGCTATTACTGCAGGTTGCAGAGCAGCTCTTGCCCTGCCGTCCGTTCCCTTGCATTACGGTTACGTATTATCCTGCTGCCGGTAAGCAAAATAGCCAGCGCCAGCAGCGAACATCCCGCCATTACGCCGGTCATGGGAAAGGTGCTGTGATCGAGCTTGCTTAATACGCTTACCAATACAGAGGCCAGTGCGCCTAATCCCATTTGTAAAGCCCCCATCAGCGCAGAGGCGCTGCCTGCATTTTTGGAAAAAGGCGCCATAGACAGCGCGGAAGCATTGGGAAATATAAATCCCGCGCAGGAAAGGAATATAAATATCAGCACCAACGTGCCAGCGAAACCTAACCAACCGTTCGTACTACCGACTACCAGCACCAGCGCAATCAATGTTTGAAAAATGAGTGCGGCTGTAATCAGCTGCTCGCTCCTGTATTTCTTCAATAACAGGCTGTTTACCTGGCCTGCCCCTATTAATCCTGCTGCCAGCAGGGCAAATATGAGGCTGTACTGCGTGCCCGACACTTTGAATATTTCCAGGAACACATTGGGCGAGCCGGCTACATAGGTCAGCAATCCTGCAAAAGCAATAGCGCCGGTAAAAGCATAGGTGGTGAAACGCGGTTCCCGCACCACCGCCAGGAAGCTGCGGGTAATAGGGCCCGGCAGCAGCGAGTAGTGAGGGTCCGGTGCGCTGCTTTCCGGCAGCCCCCAGAACGCGCCTGCCAGTATCAATACCGCCAGCGCTGTAAGAATGATAAATATGTAATGCCAGCCCAGGTATGCTGTTACATAACCGCCTACAGCCGGCGCCAGCATGGGCGATGCGCCTACCACCAGCAGCAGCAGGGAAAACACTTTGGCATTCTCCTCTACAGGAAACAGGTCGCGCACCATAGCGGTGGCCGCTACTGTAGCGGCGCAGCAGCCCAGGGCCTGTAAAAAGCGCAGCCCTATCAATGCTTCTACAGAGGTGGCAAACACGCAGCCCAGGGAGGCCAGCAGGTATACAAGCAGGCCAATATGCAGCGGACGCTTTCTGCCAAAACGGTCCAGCAGCGGGCCATACAGCAGCTGCCCGGCAGATACGCCTATGAAAAAGCTGGATAAGGAAAGTGATACAGCAGCAATATCGCTGTGCAGGTCTTTTGCAATAGCCGGAAAGCCCGGCAGGTACATATCAATGGAAAAAGGCGCCAATGCAGTTAAGGCGCCTAATATCACTATCAGAAAAAAATATTTGCTTTTAGTCATTATGCCCAGGTATTGATTAAGCGATGTAAAGCTACATTGCTTATACCTGTAATGCACATACTAAATCCCGGTATTCATTGTACTTATACCGGAATGGTTTCCCTAGTTTTCCTGCTGCTGGTATTCCGGTGCAGGAACAGGTATGGCTGTGGCCGACTGTTGTTTGAGCTTGTTACTTTCCTTTACTTTTTCCGGTACGCCGCGTATATCCCATACAATGCCCAGCGCGCCCAGGGTGCGGATAATATAGTAGGTAATATCTATTTCCCACCAGTAAAAGCCCTGGCGGGCAGCGCTTTGGTAATAGTGGTGGTTGTTATGCCAGCCTTCGCCCAGCGTTACCAGTGCCAGCACCAGGCTGTTACGCGACTGATCGCCGGTTTTGTAACGTTGGTTGCCTATTTTATGCATGAGGGAGTTAATGGTAAAGGTGCCGTGGAACAGCAGGATAGTGCTCAGGAAAAAACCGACCAGCAGGGTAGATGCCCCGGCGCCCCAGTCAAAGAACCCCGCGCCGTTCACTTTATTGCCAACCAGGTACACGGCTATTGCTACTATTACCGGCGGTACAAAGTGGTATTTGTTCAGCCAGAAGAGCTCTTTATGCTTCATGTCTTTGATCAGGTCAAAACGGGTGGGTTTATATTCAGGACCCATGATCCAGCCGATGTGCGCATACCAGAAACCGTACAGGTTTGCAGAGTGCGGATCTTCGGGGGTATCGCTGTGCTTGTGGTGAATGCGGTGGTTGGCTGCCCACCACAATACGCCTTTCTGAAAACTGCTTTGTGCGCCAAATGCCAGTATGAACTGGAAAAAGCGCGATGTTTTAAATGAGCGGTGTGAAAAATACCGGTGATAGCCGCCGGTTACAAAAAACATACGTGCCACGTACAATGCCGCACACACAATCCAGTCAAACGCCGTTACATGCGTGAAAAATGCCAGAAAAGGAATAAGGTGCATTCCCATAAAGTCCAGCTCATGTAGCCAGTTAGGCCGCTGCCGCTGTTGTTTTGTGATGTTCATTCGTCAAAAGTAGGATGATAGTTTATTATAGTCAATGATTTAAATCATATGGTAACGCATGGTTAAGATATGGTTTAGGCATAAAAATAGGATATATCCGTGTATAATGGCGCTGGTGATAAATAAATTACTATGGCATTACTTTATATGTAGAAATTTTTACCCTGTATCATTTTTTTGTGCTGCAGCAGCAATAACAAAGCTTATTCTGCTGCAGTTTAGTATATTCAATAACTTAAATATATTCAATAAACAGGCCCGTAAAGAGTAGCTCATTACGGGCCTATCCAGGCTTTTATTGGGATTTTCAAGGTATTTTACTTGCTATTTTCCAGGTGCCAACATTACCTGCTTGTATACAAATCCAACTTAGTGGATCCCCTGTGGCCGCGGCATTCACATTTACAATGGTATCTCCCTTAAACCAGTAAACACTTTTACTATTGACAACGGGCACCATATCTCCATAATAAGCATCCGGTACCTTTCTAGTCAGAATTTTATCATCATTGCCATATCCCAGCCATGCCTGGCATTCTTTAATATCAAGCGGATACTGGGATTGCGGATCAGTAAACCTTAAAATAAGATTATCGGTATCCAGGATCTGCACCGTTGATGGTATACGTACTGAAAAATAAATATCAGAATAGCTACCTGTGGTATTTGTTATATTGCGCTGGCCCAAAAGTACATTGGCCTTTACCACATTTGTATTATCCCGGATAATCAGCACGCAGTATACAAGCGCTGCCGCAACATTGGCTACTTCCATCCTGGCTTTAAAATGCACACTGAAATACTTATCATTTAAAGCCGATGGATTTATGGCAAGATGCCCATCCAGCCCACCTCCCGGTTGTCCGGGCTGTGAAAGAGTAAACCTTACGGACCCGTCGCTGTTACGCGTTAAACTACCCAGCGTAGCATTCCATCCAAATACCCCTGAAGCCGCAGTACCGGGTACAAGAAAGAGTGGATTTAAACAAATGTTTTCAGACAGCAATCGTTCTTCATCAATAGGTATCGCAAAAATCTTGCTAGTAACAGGGTGTACAATACTACTTTTGCCTGGTCGTAAGTACTTGGCTTCTCCAATTATGGCGTTATATATTCTTGCATCAATGTCCAGTGATGTTAATGATGCGCTGCCTGTGGAGCCGGATGCACAGTCTATAGTAAGCCCTTGAAGCTTTGTAAAGGTTGCCAGCGCATCCTGCTCAATAAACAGGCCTTTATCACAACCAAATATTCCACCATTCAATACATTACCTTCACACCAGCCCCTGTCTACAGGGTTAATCTCCTGTGTGCCTGTACCGGTTTTCCTGATCCGTATGCCATTTATACAACGTGATATGCTGGCAAATACATAGTTTTCTGCCGCCGAATTTCCGTCCTGTATAGTAGTGCCTGCGGGGTAAAAATCAACTCCGTTTTCAAAAAACTGGATAGTGCCACAGTAAATCCTCGACTGGATGGAATTTTTAACCAGTACACCAGAATTCACATATCTAGGGTTGCTGACAGCGGCGCCAAAGATACTGCCAAAGTTAAACACTGAACGACCTACCTTTTGTACACTGTCGCCCAACTGATATGCTGTACAGCCATCAGCAAAAACCGTTAGATTAACAAAATCAATACTGGAACTGGCAAATCTGAATACAATCGGTGCTGTAATTCTTGTATTTCCTTTACCAGAAACATTCGGCCATGCATCAACGGCTCGCTGTATGGCCAAGGTATCATCTGTCCCCGCACCTGTAACGGGGTTTGCATCACATACCGCACCAAACCATTTAATGCTCACATAATCACTGAAAATCCGTTTCCATCTTCCTGTGACGCTATTACTTTGCATAATAACGGTACCTGCATTATCTGCATCCGTAGCATTGCTATCCCAGTAAAAATCTCCACCACCGCCATCACCAGCTGTTGTATAACCTAATAAAGTTGCTGTTTCATTGGCCTGGGGAATAACTGTGTTGCCTTTTAGCGATGCGATGTTTTCAAAGATCACCATAATACTAGTGTTTAAGAGTTAACAAATAATTGCATTACAAAGGACGATATCAGGCACGCAAGGGAATTGCGCAATGGTAAGAAGTAATAAAAAAAGCGGATGCAAAAGCATCCGCCTTATGAGCGTTTTTTTTTTGAGTTAGACTTATCTCCTAATTTTTAACCAGTTTTACAGCCTGTACCTGGCCATGAAAGTGATCTGTAATCTTCAAGAAATACACGCCTGCTTCCAGCATATCCATATTGATCGTATAGTTATTATATCCTTTAGGAAAGCTGGTGTGCCGTTGCATCACTACCTGCCCCTGTAAGTTAAACACCTGGAAAGTACAGCTGGTATTGCTTTCAGAGAAGAATTTAATTTTAAGCATATTGTGCACCGGGTTGGGGAAAACCCGCACATTCCATTTTCCCTGTGTAAACAATACCTGTACAATACCGGAGTAGCTGATATTGCCGTTCAGATCCACCTGTCTTATACGGTAATAATTGTTACCATCTATGGGTTGCAGGTCGGCATACTGGTACTGCAGCGGTGCAGTGCTGTTGCCGCCCGGCGCCTGTGTATGCGCGCTGTCTATGGTTATAAAGGAAAAGCCATCTGTACTGCGCTCAATGTAAAACATATTATTCTCCACTTCTGCGCTGGTTGTCCAGTTTACCTGCACATAGGTGTCCCTGGCATAGGCAGTTAATACCAATGCCGCAGGCAAAAAATCATTCGCCAGGGGTGGCTGCAGAAAACCCTGGGTGTAGATGGGTTGATTGCCCGCTGTTTGTATAACGGCTTCGCCAACGGTGAAGTCAATAACATAGCCGCCCATGGCATTGCTTTGGCCGCCGCTGCCGGCAATCACCTGCTGTATATCCTGCGCAATTGTAAGCCGGCATATACCCATGGTAACCAACAGGCATAAAAGCCCTTTATATAGCTGTTGTGTAAGTATCATAGCCAAAGATCAATGGTGCCGGGTTGGTTGCGGTAAAGATGGTGCCGTTCTGATACTTGTTGCGCGCATCCTGCCGGAGGCGGGCTGTCCGTATGCATCCGGGCTTAGATAGGTGCCTCTTTCGCCTGCCGGCTTTTCTTCCTCTACCTTTACAGGATGTTTCTGCGCAGCGGGATCATGCCGGATGCCGGTTATCATCCATGATACTTTGCCGCCGGGCGTACCGCCGGCAATACTAAAGGAGTTACCGCTTACTTCTTTTGAAACATACAGGTTAGGAGAAGGTTTCCCGAGAGCAGTAAGCTGGTAGCGGAAATCTTTGTTGAGCGCCTCAAACCAGTCGGGCAGCTGTACCGTTGCCGCGCCGTTGGCATCCAGCACCACATTACCGTTATATACGTTCATCATATCCGGCGATTCTACAAAAGAATGGTACAGGTATTTGTTGGCAGGGTCCAGCGGGTGATCGATCTTAAACGTACCGAATGTTTTTGAAACACCGCCTACTACATTAAGATTGCCATATATGACCACAGTGCCGTTAAATTGTCCTGCCAGGGAATTTGTGCCAGTCGCACCGCCATAAACGCCAATGGTATTGGGGCCGAGGGCTTCGCCCCAAACACCTTTTGATGAGCCGTTGCCCCGTGTTTGCCCAAATACAGCGGCTGCCTGATCATCACCGGAATTTGTTTCCCCCCATATACCTACAGCGCTTCCTGAGGTGGGGGAAGCTTTGCCCAGTATACCATACCCGTTAACGTCAGTGGCGCTGGTTTCAACACGCAAGGTTTTGCCTGTTGCAGATGTGCTGTGCAGCTCTAGTACGGTTTCGGCACCAGTAGTCCAGTTAGCTCCGATATGGGTATGGTCTGAATGGGAAAGGCTGGTGGCGCTGCCATCTCCCCCATAGGATGCTGCAAGGGTTATATCGCCGGTAGAGCCGGAACTGACAAGACCTGAACCGGCCGTGATTTTAGAAACAGTTGTACCGGTAGTACCTATGGTAATAGTGCTGCCGGATGTATTGAGGGAGAGGTTTCCGGTAGTAGCAAGAGAAACATTGTCTTTGAGGCCATTGATGGATTTTACTACCTGACCTGTACCGATTTTGGCCGCGGTTATGGATGCATTGGGAATTTTATTGGTAGTAACGGCGTTATCTGCGAGCTTTGCGTCGGTTACTGCGTTATCAGCCAGCTTTGCGGTAACTACCGCGCCATCTGCTATCTTTACGTTTGTTACGGCATTATCTGCCAGCTTTACATCTGTTACTGCATTATCTGCTATTTGACTGGTATTAACCGCTCCTGTCGCGATCTTGGCCGTTGTTACTGCATTGTCTGATAACTTAACAGTAGTTACTACGCCGTCTGCAAGCTTTACATCTGTTACTGCGTTATCTGCTATCTGACTAGTATTAACTGCTCCCGCAGCAATCTTAGTTGTTGTTACGGAATTATCCGCCAGCTTTACATCTGTTACTGCACCATCTGCTATTTGATCTGTTGTAACCGCTCCTGCCGCAATTTTTGCCGTTGTTACTGCATTGTCTGATAACTTAGCTGTAGTTACTGCGCCATCTGCAAGCTTTACATCCGTTACTGCATTATCTGCTATCTGATTGGTATTAACTGCTCCCGCAGCAATCTTAGCTGTTGTTACAGAATTGTCGGCAAGCTTTACATCTGTTACTGCATTATCTGCTATTTGATTGGTATTGACTGCGCTTGCTGCAATCTTGGCCGTGGTTACCGCATTGTCGGATAATTTAACTGTTGTAACTGCGCCGTCGGCAAGCTTTACATCCGTTACTGCATTATCCGCTATCTGACCGGTATTAACTGCGCTTGCTGCAATCTTAGTTGTGGTTACCGCGTTGTCTGATAATTTAACTGTTGTAACCGCGCCATCCGCCAGCTTTACATCTGTTACCGCATTATCCGCTATCTGACCGGTATTAACCGCTCCTGCTGCAATCTTACCTGTAGTTACTGCATCATCTGCCAGCTTAGCCGTCGTCACCGCGCCATCCACTAGCTTCACATCTGTTACTGCATTATCCGCTATCTGACTGGTATTAACCGCCCCTGCCGCAATCTTACCTGTAGTTACTGCATCATCTGCAATCTTAGCCGTCGTTACTGCGCCATCCGCCAGCTTTACATCCGTTACCGCACCATTTCCCATCCGGTCAGTTGTAATGGCCGCTACACCAATTTTATCAGTAGTCACCGCGCCGGCCGCAATCTTGCCTGTAGTTACTGCCGCCGGCTGTATAACCGTTGCCTGCTGCTTTCCGGCTACCTCTCCTGCCAGCACTCCGGAAAAGCTCCTGGCGCTGTCGGCCACCAAAGCGTAAGGTACAGATACCAGCTCCACCGTGGCCAGTGTAGCATAGCTGCTGCCGCCACTTACATCTGCCTCTACCTGCAGAAATTTTTTGCCTGCGCCCCAGGAAACAGCGCTCATGCTTCCGCTGATCCGGGTGCCAGCCCCTATCTGGAGGTTAATAAGGCCAAAGGCATTGGTAGTCACCTGCTGACTTTCACTATATTGTACCGCGCCGTTTACAGCACCATCCCGTATGCTGAACCGCATACCTACCTGCTGATTCACCACTACGGTTCCGGTGTTGTTCCGCACAACAGCCTGGTAATTTATTTTCTGTGGAACCTGCGCCTGTACGGCAAGGGATGTTAATAGGCAAAGGGAAAAAAGTAAAATTCCTTTCATGAATAAAAGAAGAGGGTTTTAAATAGACGTGATGTAGTACCGGTAAAAATATAAATGTCGTTTCCCCTTTTGCAGAAAAATAGGTGAACGTCTTAAAATATCCTGTAAACGCTTACATAGCTGGCTTTTAGCGTATTAATCCACCCTGTAGTTTCATATGTTTTACCTATAACTGCTTTGCCTATATGGCATTTTCCAGGCAAATGGAGATTGCTTTCAGCAATAAAAAAAAGCACTCATCTGCCTGGGGCTTAAGTGCTTTTTGTGAGCCAACCATGGGATTCGAACCCACGACCTACAATTTACGAAACTGTTGCTCTACCGGCTGAGCTAGGTTGGCATGGAGGTACAAATTTAATGATCCGCCGTGGATTAAATGCAGCCGGGTGAAAATTTATCTCCGCCTGTATGAAAACATCGCTAACCCGGGCGCAGTTGCCCAAATGTACCATTACCGCCACGCTAAATCAGGTACCAATGTTGTAGGTACAACAGTAAACACCTGTTATGAAAAAGTCGCGTGCAGCAGCCTGGCATATAGGCACTTCCGGCTGGAGCTATAAGCACTGGAAGGGCGTATACTACCCCGAACAGCTAAAACCGGTAGAATACCTGCATTTTTACAGCCAGGAGTTTGACTGTACGGAAATCAACACCAGCTTTTATCATCTGCCCAAAGCGCAAACAGTGCAGAAATGGGTGGCCGAAGTGCCGCCCGGCTTCCTGTTCTGCCCCAAATTAAGCCGCTATGTTACCCATTTCAAAAAGCTGCACGACCCGGCAGAAGCCATGGAAGTATTTTTCAGCGTTTTTGATCCGGTGGCCGACCGGCTGGGGCCCATTCTTGTACAGCTGCCCGCCAATGTGCATTTCAATGCAGGGGTGGCGAAGGATTTTTACCAGTTGCTGTCTACCACTTATAAACAGTACGATTTTTCTATAGAAGTGCGGGATAAAACCTGGTTCACCCGGGAAAGCCTTGACCTGATGGAACAGTATGGGGTAGGATTGGTAATTGCAAGCTCCGGTAAGCACTTCCCCTATAAAGAAGCCGTAACAGCCCGGCATATTTACCTGCGCTTTCACGGCCCGGAAGGATTATACTCCTCCAGCTATGCGGCCCTTACCTTGCGGGCTTATGCCCGCAAATGTGCAAAATGGCTACATGACAAACACCAGGTATGGATCTTTTTCAACAATGATATACATATGCATGCCATAGAAAATGCACGCACACTTAAAACCATGCTGGCCGAAGAGCTGGAAAAATTATCGGGAGAAACGCTGGAGGCATAATAATCACAGCAACAATGCAAGGCAATAACATTGCATGGTCAACAACCGCCGGCGGAGGTGCAAACAGTGCAGGCTTCCCGGATAGGAACCGTAACATAAAACGTAACAATTATACCGCCGCGGCCTGTTTATAACACATTGTATAAGCCCTTCCTCAAATGCCTGCGCACCTGCTGCGCTACTGCGGTGCAACTGCGGAAAAACGGGGTTTTCCCTAGGGAGCTATTGCTGCGCCATTGCTGCGCAACTACTCCCCCCTGCATAAACCCCCACATCCTTTTCTTTCGATGTGCACTGCCTGCATTTTATTGCTTACTCCGGGCCGCAGCTGCCCTGTTTTCGGCGCCAGTCATCTGCCCTATAAGCCCAAACCACCCAGCATGCCTCCCGCCAGCCCCTTCATCTCACTTTCCCACACATTTTCCGCATTCTTCATAGCGCGGTTCAGGGCAGTGATCAGCAGGTCCTCCAGGTCTTCCTTATTTTCAGGAGCCAGTAAACGGTCGGCAATGGTAATATGCTTTATCTCGCGGTTGCCGGTTGCCACCACCTTTACAGCGCCGTCGCCTGCTTCCCCGTCTACGGTTACATGGGACAGCCTTTCCTTGCCTTCTTCCATTTTTTGCTGCGCTTCCTGCAGCTTGCCAAACAGATCTCCGAACATATGCTACATTTTATGCCTGCAAATATAGCGCAAGCCATGTTATATGCTTATCTGCCTCAATTCCTTATCTTTCCGGCCTAATTTGCGACTGTAAATGATCGAAACCAAGGTCTGTATTATTGGCGCCGGCCCGGGCGGCGCTACGGCTGCCCTGCAGCTGGCACAACTGGGTGTAGCGTGCGTAGTGATAGATAAGGCGGTATTTCCCCGCGACAAAGTTTGCGGCGACGGCTTAAGCGGCAAGGTAATTACTGCGCTGGAGCAGATAGACCCCGCTGTTGCCCGGCGGCTGCGTGCTTTTATGCCCAAACAGGACAGCTGGGGCGTTACCTTTGTATCTCCCGGCCGCACTAAAATGGAAGTAGCCTATAAGCCCCATTACAACCTGCAAACAGATGAACCGGCGGGCTTTGTATGCAAACGCCTGCACTTCGACAATTTCCTGGTAGAGGAGGTGAAACGCCGGCCCGAAATACAGCTGTTTGAAGGCATTACCATTGAAAAATACGAGCTGCAGGATGATGGTTACCTGGTAACCGATACCACCGGCAGCTTTTCCGTAAAAGCGCCCCTGCTCATTATTGCCAACGGCGCTCACTCTTCCTTTACAAAAGAGGTGGCCAACATTCGTATGGAGCCGGCCCATTATGCGGCCGGCGTACGCGCCTATTACAAAAATGTGAAAGGCACGCATGCCGATAGCTTTATTGAGCTGCACTTCCTGAAACCCCTGCTGCCCGGCTACCTGTGGATATTTCCCCTGCCCAACGGAGAGGCCAATGTAGGCATGGATATGATCAGTGAGGCGGTGCGCGGCAAAAAGATCAACCTGAAAAAACTGCTGACCGATACGCTGGCCCAGGACCCAGTGTTTAAAGAGCGCTTCAGCGATGCCGAAATAGTAAGCCCCATAGAAGGCTACGGCCTGCCTTTGGGCAGTAAGAAAAGAAAATTGTCCGGCAACCGTTATATGTTAGTGGGAGATGCCGCCTACCTGGTAGACCCGTTTACCGGCGAAGGCATCGGCAATGCGCTGTACGCCGGCCGCATAGCAGCGCAGGAAGCCGCCGCCGCCCTGGCTGCCAACGACTTTTCAGCCAGCCGCCTGGCCGCCTATGACGAACGGGTGTACAAAGTACTGGGGCCTGAGCTGCAGCTCAGCCATCGCCTGCAAAAGCTGGTAAAATACCCGCGCTTATTTAACTTACTGATGAAAGCAGGTACGCGTAACAAGCAGCTGAAAGAGCTTATATCCTGCATGTTTTATGAAGTAGACCTGCGTAAGAAGCTGGCTAAACCCTCTTTTTACATCCGGTTGTTGTTTAATAAATAGTTACCTGTGAAAAAAATCCTATTGCTGGCGCTATGCAATATTACCTGCATAGCCATCACACGCAGCTACGCGCAAACCTCCCTGTACCGGCAAAATGCCGGTGGCAACCTGCAGCTTACTACCACCGGCGCATCGCACCTGGCAGGGCTGCCCCTGCGCTGCATGCAAAAACCGTTTCCCTATAAAACAGGCGTTACCTTTACCGACAGCTCGCTGGTAACCAATCCCCAAAACTATCATCCTGCCTTTTACGGCTGTTACGACTGGCATAGCAGCGTACATGGTCACTGGATGCTGGTGCGGCTGCTGAAATCATTTCCCGGTATGCCCGAAGCGGCTACCATCCGCGCCAAGCTGGCCGAAAACCTTGCAGCAGATAATATACGCGTGGAACAGCGTATTTTTTTTAACAAGGAAAATAAGGGCTTTGAACGCATTTACGGGTGGAGCTGGCTGCTGCAGCTGCAGCGTGAGCTGCTTACCTGGTCCGATCCGCTGGGGAAAACCCTTGCGCGTAACGTACAACCGCTGGCGCACCAGTTCTCCAACGCCTACATTGCATTTTTAGACAAGCTCGTATACCCGATACGGGTAGGCGAGCATACCAACCTGGCCTTTGGCCTGCGCCTGGCATGGGACTATGCCGCAACTGCAAAAGACACGGCCCTGCAATCTGCCATACGCAAGGCGGCCATGCGGTTTTATGCGCAGGACAGGGATTGCCCTGTTAGCTGGGAGCCGGGCGGCTACGATTTCCTGTCGCCCTGCCTCGAAGAGGCCGACCTTATGTGGCGCATTATGCCCGCAAACCAGTACCAGCAATGGGTACAGGCATTTTTGCCCGGCCTGTTCACCAACCCTATTACTATACTGCATATTGCACAGGTAAAAGACCGCACCGATGGTAAGCTGGTGCACCTGGATGGCCTGAACCTGAGCCGCGCCTGGTGCCTGTATGGCATTGCCCGCCATGTTAACCGCAACCAGGCCGCTATTACACAGCTGGCCCGCCGGCACCTGGAAGCCGCCCTGCCGCATGTGGCCAGCGGCGACTATGCCGGAGAACACTGGCTGGGCTCTTTTGCCGTTTATAGTTTAACGATAGAGAATAATGATAATGACCGTTGACTACCGCATTCCCTATGCCCGCATCTGCACCTGGCTGCTGTTAATGTGCCTGCCCTTGCTGCTGCATGCGCAGCGCAATAATTTCACTACTACACCGGCGCCCTCATGGCTGGCTCCCTATACCCCGGACCTCCATAAAAAACCCAACCTGCACGATATCAGCAGCGGCTATTACCTGCTGCTGCTGGAAGAGCAGCACCATGCAGAACAAAAAAGCGTTTACCGCCACATCATCCGCCAGATAGTGTCTGAAGCCGGGGTGCAGCATGGCGCGGAAATATCTGTAGATTATGATCCTGCTTATGAGCAGCTGCGGTTTCACCAGCTTGTCATCCGCCGCAACGGGAAGGTTATTAACCGCCTGAGCGCCGGCCGGTTCCGCATACTGCAGCAGGAAAAAGAGCTGTCGCGCTTTATTTACAGCGGCATGTACACGGCCTATTGCATTATTGACGATGTACGTAAAGGCGACCAGATCGAGTATGCCTACACCATCACCGGGCGCAATCCCATTTTTGAGGATAAGTACTTCCGTACCTTTTACTTTGTAGCCTCCGAGCCGATTGTTAACTACTATAAATGCCTTATTACCGCCCCGGCGCGCAATATACAGTTCCGGTCATTTAACAATGCGCCGCTGCCCGATAAGCGCAGCTGGCAGGGCATGACGTTGTATGAATGGCAGCCCAAACACATTGCCGAACCGGAAACGGTTCCCTACAATACTCCCTCCTGGTACGATAACTATGCCCGGGTGCAGGCCAGCGAATATACCAGCTGGGCCGAAGTGGTGAACTGGGCCCTGCAGGTAAATGCTACACATAACCTTAGCCCTGCGCTGCAGCAAAAGGTGGCCGCCTGGCAAAAAGAAACCGGCGATAATAAAGCCCTGTACATGCAAAAGGCCATCCGCTTTGTACAGGACGACATCCGTTACATGGGCATAGAAATGGGCGAATACTCGCACCGCCCCAGCCCCCCTGAAAAAATACTGAGCCGGCGCTTTGGCGACTGCAAGGATAAATCACTGCTGCTATGCACCCTGCTGCAGGCCAATGCCATTGATGCCTGCATGGCTTACGTTGACACCTATACGAGAGGTAAGCTGGCCGATTACCTGCCCTCTCCCGTATTGTTCAATCATGTAATTGTAAACGCCAGCCTTAGCGGCAATAATTACTGGATAGATCCTACCATCAACTACCAGCGCGGTACTATCGATAACCTTACGGTACCCGACTACCAGCTGGCCCTGCTGGTAAAAAAGGGCGCCCGGGCCCTTAGCCCCATTCCGCAGTCTTACCACGGCACGGTGCGCATTTCAGAAAGCTTTGTGCTGCCGGAGAATAATGAAAAGCCGGCAAAGCTGCAGGTGCTTTCAAACTACAGCCTGCAGTTTGCAGACGGGCAGCGGGAAGATTTTGCAGAAAACAGCATGAAGGACCAGGAAGAGGCCTTCCTCAAATACTACAAGGGACTTTATGGCGATGTACGTTCCGATACCGGCGTGCAAATCGACGACCAGGAAGCGGAAGACCGGTTTGAAACGGCAGAATATTACACCATCCACCATCCCTGGGCAACCGATACCACCACTCCCAGCCGCAGGCATTTTCACGTGCAGGCGCGCATATTAACAGATATGCTGCCCCGCGTGCCAAAAGACAATCATACCCAACCCCTGGCGCTGAAGTACCCTTACTCGCTGGATTATACCATTACCCTGCAAGTGCCTTCCGACTGGTCCATTGAAAACAGCAGCATGCACGTAAAGAATAAATACTATCGTATTGACTTTACCTCCGGTATCACCGGTCGCATGGTTACCTTGCACTACCAGTACACCGCCTACCAGGATCACGTACCGGTAAACTACCTTACCAGTTATGTAGACGACCGTAACCAGCTGGCCGATATTGGCGGCTTTGACCTGTATTGGGACCCATCGGCAACCGGTACCAGCGCTGCGCCAGCCGGACATAAAGGTGTAAGCTGGGTAATGGTGGCCTTATGCCTGATGTTCACGGGCGTATTCAGCTACGCAGCCATGCGCTTTTACCAGCGCTCCGTACTGCCGGTGCAGTACAATCCCGAAGCATGGGCTATTGGCGGCTGGCTGTTCCTGCTGGGGTTTGGCATTGTGTTTTCACCGGTAAGCATATTGATAAACATACTGGGCAGCGGCTTTTTTAACAATGCCAACTGGGAAAACATTAATCATGCGCAGGATGGGCAGGTACGGTTGCTGGTGTTTATAGGAGAGCTGGCAGGCAATGTATTCCTGTGCGTATATGCCACCCTGTTAGTGCTGCTGTTTGTAAAAAAACGGGACACTTTTCCCGCGGCCTGCATTGTTTTTTACGCAGCCACATTAACGGTGCAGCTGCTGGATTATATAGTTGTGGGCGCACTGAATAAGAATTACGCCTGGAGCCATGATCAGGCATCGGGCATATTCCGCTCCATTATTGCAGCCGCCATCTGGATCCCTTACCTGCTGAAGTCGGAGCGGGTACGCAAAACCTTTATAATACCGCATTCCTCAAAGCATGAGGAATATGAAATGTAAAATTTCAAATGTAAAAGTCAGGGGCGGCCGGTACCCGGTACGGCAAGTGACTTTAATATACCCTGTGTATGACTTTAATATGCCCTGCGTACGCCTTTATGTAGTATAAAATCATGCGCTTCAAATGTAAAAGTCGCGCACAGACCTGTCAATTACAAGCTATGCGCGACTTTTACATTTTACATTTAAAATTTTACATTTTACATTCCTATACCGTTTCAGAGTCAAATATCACCACCTTCTCCCACAGGTGCTTGCATTCCTCTACAAACTTCAGGTGAATGGGATGCTCCTGGTAAATGTCGTGATCTTCTTTGCTGTTAAATACAGTAAGCTCGCAGTAGCTGTAGCTGCGGTCAATTACCGGGCGGTCAGTGCTGGCCGGCTTGCCCAGGTTAAATACCTGTATAGCTTCTATTTTTCCCAGCTCGCTTACGCCATCTTCAAACTTTTTAATGTCTGCAGCTGAAAGGCCGGGTTTCAGGTAAAAGTTTACCACATGTACAAACTTTTTATCCGTTGGTTTTAACATATCAGTTGTTTTTTTACGCACGCCAAGTTAGCCGTTGTGTGCTTAAAAATCAACCCCGTTTTATTACAAAGCTGCATTGCTGTTACCGGTGCAGCTGCAGGAGCCGGTGTTACAATATCCGGCAGCGGCCAGGGAATTATACTGCCCTGCGTGCCGTTCGTTCCTGTAGTGTTTACGCATTGTATGGAGCGGCTTTAACGGCTTACAGCTTTTTACCGCAGGTATTTGCGGATGGTGCGGTTGTTTACGATATATACCAGCAGCAGCACCAGGGCGGCAGCCACCCACATACCAATGCCTGGCCAGGGGCTTACTATCATTTCATGCGCGGCCAGCGCCCGCGCAGCCATCCATTGCAGCGCAGCCACCAGCAGTATGGCCACTACGCCGGTTATAATGTATAAGGGTACAAACTGCCGCAACAGGTAACGCCGCAGCTGCGCAGGGGCAGTGCCCAGTATTACCAGCAGCTGTATTTCCTTTTTACAGGAGGCAATAATCAGCTGTATGAACATGCTGAACACCAGCAACGCAAACAATAGCAGCACCATGCCAAAGAAACCTATTACAGACACAATGGTTTGCACTATCAGCTTTGTTTTGCTGTATTTGATCTTATCCTGGTTAGTGGTATAGCCGTTATCATCCAGGAACTTTGCCAGCGCCGGGTTGGCGGGGTCGCTGGTTTTAATTACCACGCGGGACGGCGCCGGCGCCTTGCCGTTGCCATAGCGGTTGTTGGCCCATTCCATAAACGCCGCCGGCACTAAAAAAGAGGAGATACGGTCGGAAAAGCCTACGATATGCCCCGTGAACTGTGATGATAACAGCCCCCTTGACACCGTGATCTTTACCGGCAGGTTCTTTACTGTTTCCTGCGATACCTGCGGCAGGTCCTGGCTAAGGGCAAAACCGAAGTTATAAAGGTTTAAAAAGTCGTTGGGCAGTATAATCGGGATGGTAGCATCGCCTTCATGCCACTGCCACTCCTGGTTCTTTACATCAATAAAAGAGTCGGGCACCGACTCAAAGAACATATCCGTATAAAACTGCAGGTCGCCTGGGGCGGCCGCCGTTACCTTAAACTGGCTGGAGGTAATGTAGCCGGCCGCTTCCACAAAGGGCTGCTGCTTTATTTGCTGCAGCTCTGCAGGGGTGAACATGCTTTTATCCGGGTTGCCCATCATGGCATTGGTGATCTTCTTATTCACCACCAAAAAATCTGCGCTCTCATTCTGGTTTTGCCTGCTGTACAGCAGCTGGTTAAAATCAGTATGCGCCTGTATGGCAATGAGCAGCAGCACCATGGCTATACCCAGGCCAATAGTGGCCATTAGCAGGCGGCTTTTGCCAATGCCGGTTTTGATGATCTTTTTAAGAAGCTGGAAGAACATTTGTATAATAGCTTTTTAGCTGCCGGCGGTTAAGGATTGGCGAAAGGTTAACCGCGAACCGCTTTTATAAATTGTAGCATACATCGTAATTAAAATGCGCATCATCATCCAGGTCCGTAAGCACAAACCCCGCCTGCTGCGCTTTGCAGGTAGCGGCAATGAGGGCAGCGGCGCGGCGGGTGTTCTCTTCATCCAAATGACTGAAAGGCTCATCCATCAGCAGCCATTGGAAGGGCTGCACCAGCGCCCGGATAATGGCAATACGCTGCCGCTCCCCGTAAGAGAGCGTGCGCGCGCTTTGCTGCAGTATATGCGTTACCTGCAGGTGCGCTGCCATTTCCCGCACCTTTTCCGGGGTGCATACCGGGGTAGGCAGCATTACTCTTTTCAGCTCTATGTTTTCCCATGCGGTCAACTGCTCAAACAGGCGCAGGTCCTGGAAAATAATGCTCACCTGCTGCTGGCGCATTTGCGCCAGGGCTGCGGCATCATATGCCTGCCAGGGCTGGCCGTTCACTATTACCCTGCCTGCATAATCTTCCCTTATGTGGTACAGGTAATGCACCAGGGTGGTTTTTCCCGTACCGGAGGGCGCCTTTATTTTTACAAAGCTGCCGGGCGTGAAGGTTACCTCCCTGTTCCAGATGTCCGAAGGCCGCTGCAGCAGCTTATCGCGCAGGGGCAGTGGTACCAGTTGGCTCAGTTGGATTTGCATACAATTTCATGAAATGCAAAATGTACAAACTATTTTCATAGCGGCAAACTTAATTTAACCGCAGCTGCTGTTAAACGCGCGTAGCGGCCGCGTAAGTGCACCCATCCTGCGGACCGGATAATTATATTTTAGCAGCTATTTGAACCCGGCGCTTTTATCCAAAAAAACAGGGTGCATCAAAAGTATGATACACCCTGTTTCGTTTATAGTAAACCGTTAATTATCAGTTAGCAGTACCGGAGCTGTCGGCATCCGGGCCGGCTGCGCTGTCCTCTTTGGCTTCCTGCTCCTTATAATATTTGGCGGCAGCCGTACCCAGGTTCACCAGCTGTACCAGGCTGTTTTCTTTTTCATTCTTAAATGTAAGCACTACCTGCGACTCCTGCACCTTGCCGTTAAACGGCTGGCTTACAGCACGCAGGTCCTTCAGCAGGTCTTTGGCTTGCCGCGCCAGCGGGCGGCCCTCTTCCGGTATTTCACTTTCCGGCACTTCACGGGCCAGCTTTTCAAAATTCACATATACCCCCAGCGGGTTCCCTTTTATTTTGCTTACAATTTCATCATCCAGCTTAGCCTTTCCGTTGCCGGCCAGGTAAGCCTGTAGCAGCGCGCTGTCAGAGGCGGCCACTACCAGCTTTTCTGTAACGGATATAGCCGGCATGTTAGGCAGCTGCTGTTCCATTACATAATGATCACCCTCTTTATGGAAAAAGTTTTTGATCATGGGAGCGTTCATCAGCTTTTCAAAAGCAGCCTTATCTCCAACTTTCATGGCAAACACCCATTTGCTGCTGGCTTTCACAGTGCTGTCTTCCGGGAAGTAGGCCAATGGTTTTTTCTGTACTGAAAAGTCAGAGCTTACAAACACCATCTGTCCTTTAAAGGCGTTCAGCACATCGTCCATTGTAAGTCCGCTGCGGCCCATCATCATATTCACAATACCATCCGTGCCGGTGCTTTTAACAATGTCGCCGATAATGCGCGTATCAAAGCCATAGGCCACAAAGCCGGTAATGTTGTCGG
>NZ_DASTRI010000244.1:0-47731 GCF_035761305.1 Chitinophaga sp.
CTGAACATGATAAAATACTGCTGGAAGGAGTGCAAAAGGTGAGAGATAATGACCAGATCTCATACACTTACCAGGAACCCAAAGCAGTGATCTCTCATCTAAGACTGAAAGCTGAATAACTAAGCACTCAAAAAGTAATTACATGTTCGGTAATTTTATTAAAAGGCCCGTCCTTTCCATTATTATATCGCTCTTTATCCTCTTCCTGGGGATATTGGGCATCTCAAAGCTTCCCATAACACAGTTTCCCGCTATATCGCCGCCAACAGTAAAGGTTACGGCCGAATACCCGGGCGCTAACGGCGAACTGCTGGTGAGAACCGTTATCATTCCGCTGGAAAGAGCCATTAACGGCGTTCCCGGCATGAAGTATATGACCTCCGACGCTACCAATACCGGTGAGGCTAACATACAGATCATATTTGACCTGGGCACTGATCCCAAACAGGCTGCGTTAAATGTTCAGAACCGCATTGCGAAGGTGGTGAACAAGCTGCCGCCGCTGGTAATACGCGAAGGGTTGTTAACCAGCCTTGAGCAGCCGGCCATGCTGATGTATGTTAATCTTTACAGTAAGGATAAGCATACCGATGAAAGGTTCCTGTACAACTACGCCGATATTAATATACTGCCGGAGCTGCGGCGCTTAAAAGGCGTGGGTAATGCCCGCATATTGGGCACACGCGAATATTCCATGCGTATATGGCTAAAGCCCGACCGGATGCTGGCCTATAAGATCTCTGCTGAAGAGGTAATGAAGGCGCTGGGCGAACAAAGCCTGGAGGCCTCTCCCGGTAAAACCGGGGAAAGCTCGGGTAAACGTTCGCAGGCTTTTGAATACGTGTTGAAATATTCGGGAAGGTTCAGTACAAAGGAGGAGTACGAAAATATTATCCTGCGCGCGAATCCCAATGGCGAACTGCTTTACCTGAAAGACGTGGCGGATATTGAGTTCGGCAGCCTGTTCTACGATATTTATTCCAACCTGAACGGCCGGCCTTCGGCGGCTATTGTGCTAAAGCAATATTACGGCAGTAACGCCAGCCAGGTAATTGACGAAGTAAAAGCCACCCTGAAGAAGATCAAGGCCACCTCGTTTCCACCGGGAATGGACTATGAGATCAGCTATGACGTTTCCAAGTTTCTCGATGCTTCTATTGAAAAGGTAATTCATACGCTGGTAGAGGCATTCATACTGGTGGGGATAGTGGTATTTGTGTTCCTGGGCGACTGGCGCTCTACCCTTATTCCAACCCTGGCGGTGCCGGTGTCGCTTGTAGGGTCGTTTTTGTTCATGCAGCTATTCGGGCTTACGCTTAACCTTATTACGCTGTTTGCGCTGGTGCTGGCTATCGGTATTGTGGTGGATAACGCGATAGTGGTAATTGAAGCAGTGCATGCCAAAATGGAAGAGGAGCATCTTTCGCCGTACAAGGCTACCAAAAAAGTGGTTCATGAGATCAGCGGCGCTGTTATTGCCATTACCTTCCTGATGTCGGCAGTGTTTATACCGGTAGCATTTATGTCGGGCCCTGTAGGTATATTTTACCGGCAGTTTTCCATTACCATGGCTACTTCCATTGTGCTTTCCGGTATAATAGCGCTTACGCTTACGCCTGCGCTTTGCGCCATGATATTAAAGAATACGCATGGCATGCCGAAAAAGAAAACGCCCATAAACAGGTTCCTCGACAGCTTTAACAGGGGATTTGAGAAGATTACCGGCAGGTATACCGGTTTGCTGAAGCTGATAGTGAACCGCCGGGTGGTAACCTTTGCCATATTAATCGCCTTTTGCGTTGTTACATGGCTGTTAAGTAAAAGCGTTCCTTCCGGCTTTATTCCCAGTGAAGACCAGGGGATGATTTATGGTATTATACAGGCGCCGCCCGGTTCCTCACTGGAAAGAACCAACGAAATATCCGAACGGCTGCAGAAAATTGCCGAACATATTGAAGGCATACAATCTGTTTCCGCGCTGGCAGGTTATGAGGTGCTGACCGAAGGCACCGGCTCTAACTCCGGCACCTGTTTAATTAACCTGAAAAACTGGTCGGAGCGTAAGCACTCCGCAGCGGAAATTATCCGCGAGCTGGAAGAAAAGGCCAAAGACATCCCCGGCGCCACCATTGAATTCTTTCAGCCCCCCGCAGTACCGGGCTATGGCGCGGCAGGCGGTTTTGACCTGCGCCTGCTGGATAAAACCGGCAGCGGCGACTATAAGAAAATGGAAGCGGTGAACAGGGAGTTTGTAAATGCGCTGCGAAAACGCAAAGAGCTGGCGGCCATATTCTCTTTCTACAGCGCCAGCTACCCGCAGTACATGCTGAGGATCGACAACGCCATTGCCATGCAAAAAGGCGTTACCATTGCCAACGCCATGAAAACCCTTTCTACATTAATAGGAAGTAACTACGAAACCAGCTTTATCCGGTACGGCCGCCTTTACAAGGTAATGGTGCAGGCAGGGCCGCAATACCGGGCATTGCCTGCAGACATCCTGAAGCTGTATGTGAAAAATGACCGCGACGAGATGGTGCCGCTTTCCGACTTCATGAAGATGGAAAAGATATACGGGCTCAATGAAATTACCCGCTATAACATGTACACCTCATCGGCCATTAAAGGTGCGCCCGCGCCGGGGTACAGCAGCGGCGAAGCGATTGAAGCCATTAAAGAGGTAGCGGCCAAAACGCTGCCCAGGGGATATGACATAGACTGGGGCGGTATTACCAAAGATGAAATAGGCCGCGGAAATGAGGCGGTTATCATTTTCCTTATTTGCCTGGTGTTTGTGTACATGATCCTTTGCGCGCAGTATGAAAGCTTTTTACTGCCGCTGGTAGTAATTCTTTCCCTGCCGGTGGGTGTTTTCGGATCGTTGCTGATGCTGAAGGTAATGGGGCTGGAAAATAATATTTATGCCCAGGTAGGGCTGGTGATGCTGATTGGTTTGCTGGGTAAGAACGCTGTGTTGATAGTAGAGTTTGCGGTGCAGAAACACCGTTCCGGTGAAACCGTGCTCAATGCAGCAATAGAAGGCGCCAAAACGCGTTTCCGGCCCATATTAATGACCTCATTCGCCTTTATTGCAGGGTTAATTCCCCTGGTATTTGCTACGGGGCCGGGCGCCGTTGGTAACCGCACTATCGGTACTGCTGCTGCAGGGGGTATGCTTTTCGGAACCGTCTTCGGAGTGATCATCGTTCCCGGGTTGTACTACGTATTCGGCAAAATGGCTGAAAAACGTAAGCTGATTAAAGATGAAGAAGAGAATCCTCTAACCGAAGAAATTGATCACAATGTTTAAAGGAAAAATATATAAATGTATAGGAGCAGCCGGCATATTGTTAGCCTATGCGGCCTGTAAAATTCCCGCTGTAGTTGAAAAAACAGCCAACAATACAGTGCCTGCCAGCTATAACAATTCGCACGATACTGTTAATACAGCAACCGTAAAGTGGAAGAACTACTTTACGGACCCATACCTGGATGCGCTGATTGACACGGCGTTGAAAAACAACCAGGAGCTGAATATCACCTTACAGGAAATAACCATTGCCGGTAATGAAATAAGGGCCAGTAAAGGCGAGTACCTGCCGCTTGTTGGCATAAGAGGCGCAGCAGGTGTTGACAAGGTAGGCCGCTACACCAGCGAAGGCGCCAGTGAGCATAACCTTGAGATCAGGCCGGGCAAAGAAACGCCCGAACCTTTGCCGGACTACCTGGTGGGAGCTTATGCTGCCTGGGAGGTGGATATATGGAATAAGCTGCATAATGCAAAAAAAGCAGCCGTAACCCGGTACCTGTCAACCGTTGAAGGGAAAAATTTCATGGTCACTAACCTGATCGCTGAAATTGCCAATTCATATTATGAGCTGCTGGCGCTGGATAACCAGCTGGACATCGTGAAAAAGAATATTGAGATACAAAATAATGCGCTGGAAATAGTAAAGCTGCAGAAAGAATCTACCCGGGTTACGGAACTGGCTGTACGTAAATTTGAAGCTGAGGTATACAACACCAGGAGCCTTCAGTACGACATTCAGCAAAAGATTACGGAAACGGAGAACAGGATCAATTTCCTGGTGGGCAGGTACCCCCAGCATATTCAAAGGAACTACCAGGCTTTCAGCAACCTGGTGCCTGATACCATTCATGCCGGTATTCCCTCCCAGTTACTGGCCAACCGTCCTGATATTAAACAGGCCGAGCTGGACCTGGAAGCAGCCAAGTTGGATGTAAAGGTAGCAAAGGCCAGGTTTTATCCTTCCCTGGGTATATCTGCATCTTTGGGTTACCAGGCATTTAACCCGTCGTACCTGCTAACCACGCCCGAATCGCTGATCTATTCGCTGGCCGGTGACCTCACTGCGCCGCTGATCAATAAAAATGCAATAAAAGCAACGTATTATAGCGCTAATGCAAAGCAGGTGCAGGCTGTTTACAATTACGAACGCGCTATTTTAAATGCCTACATCGAAGTGGCCAACCAGCTGTCAAAGATCAGCAACCTTGAAAAAAGTTATGATCTGAAATCAAAGCAGGTGCAAACGCTTACGGAATCCATTACTATTTCAAACGACCTTTTCAAATCGTCCAGGGCGGATTATATGGAGGTATTGATGACGCAACGTGATGCGTTGGAGTCGAAATTTGAATTGATTGAAACGAAAAAAGAGCAGATGAATGCCCTGGTTAATATTTACCGGGCCCTGGGCGGAGGATGGAATTAAACAGGAGATGTTGATAGATCAATAGGTGTTAAGAAACCGGAAGCCGCTGATTGCCAGCGGCTTTTTGGTTTTTAAAGCCCGGCATCATACATATGTGTTATATTTATTATATTGGCATGGAATATGCGATAGCATATGGGGGACAAATTCAACATCACCTGGGCAAATCACTACTACCTATGAAAAAAATACTTTCCATCGCGCTGGTCACTATCAGCTTATATGCCTGCCGCTCAACCAACCTGGTAACAATAAGTGTTTTACATCCCGCACCGGTAACCATGCCGGGCAACATCAAAAATGTAGGGATTGTAAACAGAAGCCTTATCAAGCCTAAGAATAAGGCGCTGGATGTGGTAGACAAAGTGCTGTCAATAGAAGGGGATAGCCTCGACATCCGCGCTGCGCATGCAGGCGTTACAGGGCTGGCGGATGAGCTGATCAAGAATAACCGCTTTTCCAGTGTTACGGTGTTCAACAGCATTGATCTCAGGAGCAATGTGCCCGGGCAGTTTCCGGCTCCCCTGGACTGGGATGACGTAGACAATATTTGTAAGGAAAGGGGGGTAGATGCATTATTTGCATTGGAGCTGTTTGATACAGACTCCAAAGTAAGCTATGCTGCTGTTCCCATATCTATGAAAACGCCATTGGGGAATATACCGGGTATTGAGCATCATGCCAATATGCTTACCACTGTTAAAACCGGCTGGCGCATATATGATCCTGCACAGCGGGTAATACTGGATGAATACCCGCTGGCCACCAACATTACCTTTTCAGGGAAGGGGGTAAATCCTGTTGCTGCCGCAGGCGCTATTATGAACCGGCAGGAAGCATTGAAAACCGTTAGCGGCCAGGCCGGCCAGGAATATGCCCGCCGCTTAATCCCATTCTGGATAAGGGTTTCAAGAGATTATTATGTGAGGGGCACAGAAAATTTTAAAATTGCGAAACGCAAGGCGCAAACAGGCAACTGGGAGGGCGCCGCTGAACTATGGAAAAAAGAAACAGCGGCTGCGAGCAGCAAAGTTGCAGGCCGGGCCTGTTACAATATGGCTATTATCTGTGAAATAAATGGCGACCTTGACCTGGCCATACAATGGGCGCAAAAGGCATACGAGAATTATAACAATCACCTGGCGCTGCGCTACGTTAATATACTTAAGCACAGGAAAGAGAATGATGAAGTGTTAAAATTCCAGCAGCAAAACTGATGCGTCACGTTCCCAGCAGCTTATACAACTCATCCAGCCTGGGAGAAAGTATGATCTCCGTTCTCCTGTTTTTGGCCCTGCCTTCGGGGGTGCTGTTGCTTTCAACCGGGTCGTACTGGCTATGGCCGGAGGCTACCACCTTGGTAGGATCTACATGGTAGGTATTCACCAGTATTCTTACAATAGCAGTGGCCCGGGCAGTGCTAAGCGCCCAGTTATCGGGGTATTTGCCGCGGATGGGAATAGAATCGGTGTGGCCTTCAATATCAACTGAAATATCCGGGTTAACGATCAGCACCTCTGCCAGTTTGCTGAGCGCTTCCTTACCCTTGGTGTTCACCTCCGCGCTGCCGGAAGGGAACAGCAGGTTTTCACTAAGGCTCACATATACCTTCCCGTTCTTTTGTGTAACGGTTAATTCATTTGAGCTAAACCCGCTCAGGGCGTCGGTCATTTTTTTCCGCAATTCCGCAGCTTTTTGTTTTTGCTGGTCGAGCAGCGACTGCAGCTGCTCCAGCTTTTGCTGCTGGCGGGCATATGCCTCACGGCTGCTGCTTAACTGGTTTTGCGTGGCGCTGGCGTTTTGTGAAATTTTTTCGTTGGCAGCTTTCAGCTCCCGGATCTGTTGTTCCAGCTCCGCAATGTTTGCTTTCAGGTTATTGACCCTGTTGGCCAGCGTTGCGCTGTCGTTTTTTGACAGGCGTAAAGCAACCTGGGAGTCGAGGTATTTCCTCTTTGAAACGCAGCTTGCCATTAGCAATACTGTTACAATTAATACCGGGAACGTTCTTCCAATGTTCTTCATGATGAAACTTTTGGATTAATATAAAAATAGTGGTGTGCCGTAAATTGACAAACATTATGCCTAAACAGCAACCCTGCCAGTGCCTTTGGCAGCGCGCCTGCGCGGCAAAGGTCCAATATAATATAATTGTAGCGGCAATTTCTTTATATATTTGTTTACTTGTAGTACAAAACAAGCATATATGGTTAATGGTATTAAGCCAATTTCATCCAGGTCCATGGCTGAACAAGTGGAAGTGAGCCTGCGGGAGTATTTTGCACAGAAAGCTTTTAAACCGGGCGACCCCCTGCCCACGGAACTTGAGCTGGCGGCGGCGCTGGGCGTAAGCCGCAACGTGGTAAGGGAAGCGTTAAGCCGCTTTAAGATGCTGGGCATCATAGAGGCAAAGAAAAAAGCAGGCATGGTTATTTCCAACCCTGATATTGTAGGCACCTTTGAAAAGGTGCTCACCCCTGAAATAATGGACGAAGCCACGCTGCAGGACATGTTTGAGCTAAGGCTGGTGCTGGAAACGGGCATTGCCGATCTTTTATACATCCGCAAAACTGAAAAAGACCTGGACGAGCTGGAAGAAATTGCCGCCCGTGAAGTGAAAGACAATAATAATTTCCGCATCAACAACGAGATCGCCTTTCACAGCAAGCTGTATGAAATGACCGGCAACAATACGCTGAAGCGGTTCCAGAACCTGCTGCTGCCCATTTTCGGCTTTGTAATAAAGCTGGAAAAGAAGAAGGTTATTTCCGGGAAGGTAACGCACCAGGACCTGGTAAAAATATTGAGAAAAGGAACAGTAAAAGAATTTAAAGAGGGCATGCTATCCCACCTGCAACCGCACTTTGACCGGGTAAAGAATTTTAAGAAATAGATTTAACCGGCGCGGCAGCTTTCAGGGAGGGGACAGGAGGTATCTGAAATACGTGAAGGGCCGTGGAGGCGCCTGAACGGACCGCTGCCTTCATTGTGTGGAGGGACAATTGAAGAAAGATCGCTGCTTTTGTGACTAACATATAAAAGAAGATTACACCGTGCTTTTGATGCGGCGTTCTTGTCTTTTTCCGGATTTTATAAGAGTCTTATAACGCATTAACCTATCAGTGCCTGCAGACTGCTTGCCCCGCCGCATTTTTCCGGCCTTTTATAAATGCTTTTAATGCCATGTTTAACCTGGTTGCCGCCGGCGCTGCCGTTCAATCAACCTGCGCTGCTTATGAACTGTTGCTGCTCCTCAACCTTTCACGCTTATAAATATCCTTAATGCGGCCTGCAATAGGTACAGCATTATTAGCCCGCCCTTGCTTCAGCCACTATCACGGCGGCCGGATATTTTCCCATATTTAAATGCCCTGAAATACAATACCCTACCGGTTTACAGCCCATTTTACCCCCTGCATTTTTCCATTACCTGAAAAATTCTGCAAAAAAAATTTCTGTAATCTAAAAACAATTTCTACATTTATTATGTAGTACATAACTACTAATAAACTTTACGTTATGAAATTCGCAATTCCACCGTTGGGAAACTGCACACTCATTGCTGTTGCCTGCCTGCTTTTTACCGCATGTAAAAAAAGCGGCGCAGAACAGCGGTTGCAACCTGTACCCACAACAGGTAAAAATGCGGTAATGGCTGCCACCGCCGCCGCACAATCACACAGCTATATGAAGCTTTTCGACGGCGGCCCCAGTGGCCAGCACTCCTTCCGCATTCCCTCCATTGTTAAAACAAAAAACGGAACCCTGGTAGCCATCTGCGAATGCAGGCGCTGGAACAATTCCGACTGGGGGGATATTAATGTAGTATACAAGCGCTCTTTTGACAACGGCGCCACCTGGACCGCCATGGGCGAAATTGCCGCTTCCGGCGATGACACCTGGGGCAATCCTACTTCCGTGTATGACCCTTCTTACGGCACCAATGGCCGTATATGGGTGTTTATGTCATGGAACGATGGTGCGCTCACTGCCATCAGCCAGGTTGATACCTGGGGCGAAAGAAAGGTGTACTCCAGCTATAGCGATGATATGGGCGCTACCTGGTCAACGCCGGCTGACAGAACCGCCGCACTGCTGCCGCCGGGCTACACCTGGGACGCCGTTGGCCCGGGCATTGGTATTGTTACACAGTTCAACCATCCCGGCAGGATCATTATTCCGGCCAAAGGCCGTAACATTTACAGCGATGACCACGGCGCCACCTGGCAGTATGCATTGGCGCCCGCGGGCTCCGATGAAGGCACCATTGTGGAGCTGATGGATGGCCGGTTAATGCGGAACGACCGTCCCGTGAGCAGCCAGTGGGAGCTTTCCAAAAGAAGAAGGGTATCTGCAGGCTCCATTGAGAGCGGCTTTCCTGCCTTTACATCCGATAACACCCTGCTGGATCCCAAGTGCGAAGCATCTATTCTTCGCTATAATACAGATGCGCCGCACCGCATTGTGTTCCTGAACTCGGCCAGCACCGTTACCCGCGGGAAAATGCGGGTGCGCATCAGCTACGACGACGGGCAAACCTGGCCAATAAGCAGGCGTATCTATGATTGGCTTACAGAAGATGAAGCGCAGCAGCAGGGCAAAGGAGGCTATTCCAGTATGATAAAAACCTCCGACTACCATGTGGCTGCCTTAATAGAAGTGAACGAAGATACCGGTAACAATTCCACCAGCCACCGGTCAATAGAATTCCACAAGTTCAACCTCCCCTGGATGTTGAACGGAAATCCTGAACCTTAATACAAAACATACATCCCTTACCAGGCATGCTGCCAATTATTTTGAAACTTTTCAACAAGATGCAAATGACATTCTTCAGAATTTGCTGCTGCTTCCTTTTCCTGTTCGGTATACAGGAAGGTTATAGCCAGACCAACACGTTCACGGTATCAGGGACAGTCCGTGACTCGGCCAACAATGAACCGCTTATAGGAGTAAGCATCTCCGTAAAAGGCCGGCCTGCATCCGGCACAGTTACCGATGCCTCCGGCCATTACACCTTAAACATTGCTTCCGGCAGCGCAACGCTTTTATTCCGGATGATCAACTATGCCGCAAAAGAAATTCCGGTGAACAATAAGCATGAACATAATATTGTGCTGGCCACCACCTCCTCACAGCTGGGAGAAGTATTGGTAGTGGGTTACACGGAACAATCCACCAAAAAGAACACGGCCGCCATTGCCAAGCTGGATGTGGCGGAGCTGGAAAACAATCCCAATCCTAACCCTGTACAGGCATTGCAGGGTAAGGTAGCGGGTGTATCTATTCCCATTACACAGGGGCAGCCGGGCATAGGCGCCACCAACATTATTATCCGCGGCGGCACCAAGCCCAATGCTTATGGTTCCGGTTTAGGTAATAATAACGGTGCTGCAGTAGGTTCATCAGACGGTAACAATCCGCTGGTGATCATAGACGGTGTGTTCCGGTCAATAAATGATGTGAACCCGGACGACATTGCATCGCTGCAGGTAATGAAAGATGCGGCTTCCACCGCTATTTACGGCGCCCGCGGCGCTAACGGCGTTATTGTTATTAAAACAAAAAGGGGCCGGCTTAATCAAAAATCCAGCATTACCTTCAGCCACCGTACTACCTGGGAAACACAGGCCCGCGACTATGATTACCTGTCGGCAGAACAGTACCTGCGCCTGGCGCGCACCACGGTTGCCAATACAGACGATGCTATTAATAAAGACAACCTCCTGAATAACGGCGGCTTTTCCGCCGGTACCCGCATATTCACCAAACCGGGCGAGTATGGCAAAAGCACATACCTGACCGCGTTGTATGATAACATTGTAGACGTGGAAGGCCAGGCCTATGTAGACAACCTGCTGGCCAAAGGCTGGAAAACAATGGACGATCCCATTAATCCCGGTACAAAGCTGCTGTACGCCGATAACCATTACCAGGACATGCTGTGGAAAACCGGTATCAGCAACACCGATAATGTAACGCTCAGCGGCGGTACGGATAAAGCGGATTATAATTTCTCCATGGGCTATACCGATCAGAAAGGCGTGCTGGTAGGCACCGCGTACAAGCGCTATAATGTGCTTGGCAACTTCGGCTACCAGGCTGCCGACAACCTGAAGCTGGACTTTATGGTCAACTACCAGAACGTGATCCCCAAGTATGTAGATGCTTACCAGAACGACCTGGTGCGGGCCATCCGCATTACCCCGCTTATCAGGATATTTAAGGATGACGGCAATCCTGCACCGGGTGAGCTATACACAGTAAGGAACCGTTTTCACACGCTGAAATATGATGATATGCGGACCTCTACCGAACGTATTGTAACACGCGTAGGCGCCGACTGGACAATCATTAAAGGGCTGCACTATAAACCTTCGCTTTCTTATTATATGGATGACTACCGGGAGCTGTTCATGAGAAAAGCCACACCCCCGGATGAGATACAGCCTTCTATGCAGCGCTGGAAAGACGACTACACCAACGACTCACGGCAGCTGATGGTAGACCAGGTATTGCAATATGATTTCAGCGTGCAGCAGGACCATCATGTTACTGTGCTGGCGGGCATGAACTATACACGCAATACCAACCACATTAAGGACATGGGCTCCCAGCGTGCTACCAACGATTATATCTATACCATAGACGAGCCTACCACTACTGTGATCAATGGTTCTGTATTCAGCAACGTGGTAGATTTTGCCACCAACCTGGGAGAAACAAGGTCAGCCAGCTTCTTCGGGCAGTTCAGCTATGATTATAAAACCAGGTACATGCTGGGCGGCACCCTGCGTTATGACGGGTTCTCCAACTTTGCACCGGAAAATAAATACGCGTTGTTCCCCTCCATATCCGCCGGCTGGAACATTGACCGGGAATCTTTCTGGAAGAGCAAAGTTGTAAACGGTCTTAAGCTGCGCGGCAGCTGGGGCATTGCAGGGTTAAGCACTTTAAGCCTGGCAGATACTTACGGAGAATATTCATCCGTTAGCTATGCCATGTATTCCGGCATTTTGCGGTCGGGGTTATCCAACGTTAACCTGCGCTGGGAGTCAACCGTTACTACCGACCTGGCCGTGGACGCATCTTTCTTCAATAACCGGCTTAATCTTTCTGTTGATTATTATAACAAGCTTACCAAAGACCGTCTTACTTCCAAACCGCTGCCTTCAGAAGCGCCTTTTACCACCATCACCTATAACAACGGCGCATTACGCAACCGTGGTGTTGAAATAGCCATCGGCGGCACCGTTATCCGTTCGGGGGCCTTTGCCTGGAATGCGAATTTCTCATTTGCATTCAACAGAACAATGATTACCCAATTGCCGGAAAACGGGCGCGACAAGAACCGACAGGGCGGCGATATTATTTTTGATAAAGCCAGTGGTAAGGAAATAGAAGCCGGTGGCTTCGCAGAAGGCGAACGGCCATACGGCATATGGGCTTATAATGTGCTGGGGGTATTTGCCACGGATGAAGAAGCTGCAGCATGGAACGCGCGCATTAAAGACACCAAGGCCTCTCCGCAGGGTATTCTTGTAGGCAAGCGGGCCGGGGATTTTATTTTTGACGATGTTAATAACGACGGTGTAATAGACACCAAAGACCAGGTATTTATGGGCTACCGCAACCCCGATAAGATAGGCGGTATTCAGAATACATTCACCTACAAAAGGCTCTCTTTAAGGATCACGGCAGATTATGCCATGGGCCACATTATCAGCAACGGCGCGCTGGCACGTTCCCTTGGCCAGGGCAGGGCATTTAATGAAGGCGCCCCCGCAGAAGCACTGGGACCGGATATATGGAAACAGTCGGGTGATGTTGGTAAAAAATATGCGCGCTTCTCTTTTGCGGATTATGACTTCGGGCAGCGCAACTACCTGCGCAGCGCTACGCTGGGCAATAACCAGGGCTACGGGTCAGATGTGTCTGTAATGTACCAGAAAGGCGATTTCCTGGCCCTGCGCGAGATCACGCTGTCATATGATTTCCCGGTTAGCATGCTCAATAAGTTCAAAGCCAGCAGCCTGAATGTTTTTGCAAGCGTGTATAATATCGGCTATATCACTGCTTATAAAGGGCTGAACCCTGAAATATACAGCGGCTTTGATCCCGGCGGCTATCCGCGTCCGCGGCAGTTTTCACTGGGCGCAAACCTGCGA
This sequence comes from Chitinophaga sp., assembly GCF_035761305.1. Lineage (GTDB taxonomy): Bacteria > Bacteroidota > Bacteroidia > Chitinophagales > Chitinophagaceae > Chitinophaga. Next base: position 12,902 of record NZ_DASTRI010000244.1, read on the forward strand.
TTCTGATTTTTTTAGATTGAGTAAACACGGCTTTTATGAAAAAAATATGCTTAAATATATTAACAGTGCTGATTCCGGTATTCCTGGTAATAGGGTGTACGGATATATTGGAAGTAACGCCGCAGTCCGATATTACGGAACAGGTGTTCTTTAAAAATGAAAGCGACTTTGAACCTAACGTAGCAGGCATTTACACTGTGCTGCGCAGCCTGGCTAATAACGTAACTTATGGCATGGAAAGAGGGGAGGAGCTTATCTCTGCTTCCAACTCACGGTTTACTGTTGCCTGGTCGCACACCTTATCGCCTTCATCCGGGGCGGTAAACTACGCTGAATGGTACCGCGGCATAGGCCATTGCAATTTGCTGCTGGATAAAATAAAAGGTTTTTCCTTCAGCACTAATCCTGACCTGCGTAAAAAGATAGTGGGCGAAACCTATGCTTTACGCGCGTACTTTTATTTTCACCTGGTAAGGGTAATTGGCGATGCGCCCATTATGCTGGATCCTGTGGTGGATGAAAACGTGCCGCAGCTGCCCCGCTCTCCTGCAAAGGATGTAATGAAGCAGATACAGGCCGACCTGGATTCTGCCATACAGAATTTTACCGGTATGGCCAGCTTTTCCCCCACCAGCTATCCTTCCAAATACCGCTTTGCATATGGATCTGCGCTGGCATTAAAGGCCGATGCGCTTTTGTGGAGCGCCAAAGTGCTGGGTGGCGGCGATGCCGACCTGCAGGCTGCCATTACTGCTATTGGCAGTATAGAAACCACCGGGTTAAGCCTGAACGAAAATTTTGGAAATGTAACAGGCGTAAGGGCATCCTCCAACAAAGAAGTGCTGATGGCTGCCTACTACCAGCGGGATGAAACACCGTCGGGCAACTATGCAAAGAATGCGCTGCCCTTCCTGTCTATCATCCAGGGAGCGCTTAATCTCGACTCAATTCCTTATGCCGTATCTTCGGGCAATGGCCAGGGCGCTTACCAGATAAGCCCTTTGTCTAAATCGTTGTTCACCAACAATGCGGATAAACGCATTCCGTTTACCTGGATATTGGAAAGGCAAACCTCCGGCCCTAAAGTATCGTGGATCACCAAATACCCCGGTACCAAGTATTCTGATGACAGGATCCCGGATAATGACCTTATTCTTTACAGACTCGCAGATGTGTATTTAATGAAGGCCGAAGCCTATGCAGCGCTGAATGATGTTGCCAATGCAACCAAATACCTGAACTATGTGCGTGCAAGGGCCGGCACCGGCGACTATGCAGGCGCTATGACCAAAGCTGCCGTGGAAAGGGAAATACTGGATGAACGCGGCCGCGAGCTTTATTTTGAAAACAAACGCTGGTTCGACCTGGTGCGTTTCCATAAAGGAGGTACCATTGATGTATATACGTATGTACCCAACCTGGCCGGTAAAAGCACGCCGCTGTTCTGGCCTGTTAACAGCACGGTAATGGCAAACAACCCGAACATTGAACAAACGGACGGCTACTAAACCCAAGGAAAAATAATGACGTACAGAAATCTTTTCTTTCTGCTGCTGGCTGCAGGTGTGGTAACACAATCCTGCAGCAGCAGCAAACACACCACCGCCGGGCAGGCAGTTGAAAGCCATGTGGTGTATGAACCGGGCGGCATTTATACCTCCATGCGCATACCTGCGCTGGTAATAACAAAGCAAAATACCCTGCTTGCTTTTTGTGAAGCCAGGATAGGAAGCGCCAGCGACTGGGCCGGTATGCACCTGGCCCTGCGTAGGAGCACAGATGAGGGTAAAACCTGGAGCGGGATCACGGTGATTGACAGCAGCCGTGAGTACCCTGCGGGCAACCCGGTGCCTATTGTGGATGATAATGGCACCATCCATTTGCTGTACCAGAAGAATTATAATGAAGGTTATTATACCTGGTCGGCAGATGACGGCCGCACCTGGGCAACGCCGGTTAACATTACTTCGGTGTATGACCAGTTTAGAAACGAATATAGCTGGAAGGTGCTGGCGCCTGGCCCCGGCCATGGCATTCAGCTAAAGAACGGAAGGCTGCTGGCTGCTGCATGGCTGGCCAATTCACGCAGGCTTACGCCGCACCGGAGCCACTGGCCTTCATGCCTGGTTACCATTTACAGCGATGATCATGGTAAAACATGGCAGCGCGGGGCCATTGTAGCAGATAGTTCTGCCGCCGTTGCCAATCCCAGCGAAAGCACGCCGGTGCAGCTGGCAGACGGGCGGGTGCTGCTTAGCATACGTACGGCCACACCGGTTAAAAGAAGAGCGTTCAGCATCAGTAACACCGGCATATCAGGCTGGAGCCCGGTATGGTTTGAGGATGAGCTGTTTGACCCCACCTGCATGGCCAGCATTATAAGTCTGCCTGCGCTGGAAAATAACGGTCATATACCGCTTTTATTTGCCAACCCTGATAGCAGGAATATTGAAAAGCATCCGCGCCGGAACCTTACGGTAAAGGTATCTTATGATGATGGTAAAACCTGGCCGGTACAGCAGGTGCTGGACAGCGGGCCTTCGGGGTACAGCGATATGGCAGTGGGTAGGCAGAACACCGTGTACTGCCTGTATGAAACCAATACTAAAAATTTTAAAGGCTTCAACTATAGCCTGGTGCTGAAAAAATTTAACGCAGCATGGATAACAAAAAATAAAAAATAACATAGCAAAGCAATGAGAATAAAAGGACTGATAGCTGCTACATTCAGCACATTCAAAGAAGATGGTTCGGTAGATCTTTCCCTTATACCCGCCCTGGTAGAAAAACTGATCGGTGATGGCGTGCAAGGCGTTTTTATCTGCGGCACAAACGGGGAGGGGCCTAACCTTACCATTGAGGAGCGGATGGCCATTACAGAAGCATATGTGAAAGCGGTGAACAAACGCTGCCTGGTGCTGGTACATGTGGGGCACCCGTCCATAGCAGATGCACGCAAGCTGGCTGCGCACGCAAAAGCAGCAGGCGCAGATGCAATATCCGCGGTAGCGGCGTTCTACTTCAAACCTACATCTGCAAACAACCTGGTCGATTGCATGGCGGAAATTGCATCGGCTGCGCCGGACATGCCTTTTTATTACTATCACATACCGGTTATGACTGGTGTGGCGTTAGACCTGCTGGAGTTTCTGCGGCTGGCGGAAACCCGTATACCCAACCTGGCTGGTATCAAATACACCGCAGCTACCCTGCATGAATACCAGGCATGCCTGAATTACAAGAACGGAAAATATGATATATTGTACGGGTATGACGAGCTGCTGCTTTCTGCGCTGGCAGTGGGCGCACAGGGTGCCATTGGCAGCACCTATACTTTTGCAGCGCCCCTGTATCTTAAGCTGATGGCGTACTTTCGTGAAGGTAAGCTGCCCGAAGCCCGGCAAATGCAGCTGCATGCCGTTAATATGATACGCTGCCTTTCCCGTTTTGGGCCTATTCCCACGCAAAAAACTATTTTGAAGCTGCTGGGCACCAACCTGGGCCCGTGCCGTTTACCGCTGGTAAGCCTTTCTGCACAACAGGAACAGGAAATAAGCCGTTACCTGGATGAGATAAAGTTTGCAGAAGTGCTGCAGTCCGTTGCACAGGGTACTGCGGTAAACCACAAGTAATGGAGTAATGAAACACACTTTTTATTTCATATTTATTTTCTTAACCTGCTGTATGGCTGAAAGTTGTTTGATGGGCGGAAACACGGTTTCGCAGGCGGGGTATCACTGGGATACGCTGCCTGCCATCCCGGATAGTATTGGATTTGCCGGATCGTTTGCCGGTGTTGCAAATAATGTATTGATTGTTGCCGGCGGCAGTAATTTCCCGGATGGCGGCACGCCCTGGAACGGCGGAAAAAAAGTTTGGTCTGACCGGGTATTTGTGCTGGAGCACCCGGATGGAGCCTGGAAAGAAGCCGGCCGGCTGCCCCGCCCACTGGGATATGGCGCATCCATTTCAACAGGCAAAGGATTGATATGCATCGGCGGCAGCAATGCTGCGGGCCATTACAGCGATGTTTTCCTGTTAAACTGGCAGCAGGGGCGTATTGTTATTACCTCCCTGCCTTCGCTGCCGGCGCCGCTGGCCAATACGTGCGGCGCCCTGGCAGACAGCTGTATTTATGTTGCAGGCGGCCTGCGAACGCCGGATGCCACTGAAACCACGCACGATTTTTTTATGCTGGACCTGGAAGATACTGCCGCTATGCGCTGGCGTGCGCTTCCGGCCTGGCCCGGCCCTTCGCGCATGCTGAGCGTTGCCGGCGCTTTACAGCATGATTTTTTCCTGTTCAGCGGTGCAACGTTAAAGAACGGGCAGCGTGAGTATTTAAAAGATGCCTACAGCTACAATATTCATACAGGCTGGCGTAAGTGCGCAGATATGCCGTTAGCAACGGTAGCTGCGCCAACGCCGGCATGGGCCGGCAATAACCATGCGCTGGTTGTTTTTGGCGGCGATTCCGGTAAAGATGCGGCGCAGGCAGCCACGTTGCGGGAACACCATCCTGGTTTTTCTGATGAGATACTTACCTATGACCTTACAAAAAACAGCTGGATGCAAACCGGGAAAATATACACCCGCCATGATACAGCTGCAGTTACCAATCCCAATGCAGGCATATGGGCGCCGGTAACCACCACCTTTGTGCAATGGAACGGGCTATTGGTATTTCCCGGCGGTGAGGTACGCCCCGGAACAAGAACGCCGCATGTGCTCACTGCAACAGCAGTGAATGGCAGCCCGCAACATTGATCATATATTTAATTACTGCATTGGAAAAGATGAAACACGCAAAATATTATCCTTGGCTGGTTGTGGCGCTGCTTTGGGGGGTGGCCATGCTAAACTACCTGGACCGGCAAATGCTCTCCACCATGAAACCATCCATACAGCTGGATATACCGGAGCTGGAAAGCGCCACCAACTTCGGGCGCTTAATGGCGGTGTTCCTGTGGATTTACGGTTTTATGTCGCCGGTATCTGGTATTGTTGCGGATAAGGTTAGCAGGAAGTGGCTGATTGTAGGCAGCCTGTTCGTATGGTCGGCAGTTACGCTGCTTATGAGCTATGCTACCGGTTTTAACCAGCTGTACTGGCTAAGGGCTATTATGGGTATAAGTGAGGCATTGTATATACCTGCCGCGCTGTCGCTGATAGCAGACTACCACAGCTCCTCCACCCGCTCGCTGGCAGTAGGCATACACATGACAGGGCTGTATATGGGGCAGGCGCTGGGCGGGTTTGGCGCTACCATTGCAGCGGCTTATTCGTGGCAGTTTACTTTTCACAGCATTGGCCTTATCGGCATCGTTTATGCGGTACTGTTAGTACTGTTCCTGAAAGAAAAGCGGCCGCTTGCAATACCGGCGTTGCGCAATACGCGCGAGTCCCCGCATTTTTTGCGCGGCCTGCGGTACCTGTTGCCGCTGTTGCCTTTCTGGATTATTTTGCTGTATTTTTCCATTCCAAGCATACCTGGCTGGGCCATCAAAAACTGGCTGCCCACGCTTTTTTCCAACAGCCTGCATGTGCCTATGAGCGAGGCCGGCCCGGTAGCTACCATTACCATTGCCGCCAGCTCCTTTATAGGTGTTGTTATAGGCGGCCTGCTGTCGGACCGTTGGGTGCAGCACCACGTAAAAGGGCGTGTATACACCAGCGCTATAGGGTTATCGCTCACCATACCGGCGCTGTTCCTGCTCGGAATAGGACATTCCACTTTTTACCTGGTTGCTTCCGCTTTTTGTTTTGGTATTGGCTTTGGTATGTTCGATGCCAACAACATGCCAATACTTTGCCAGTTTGTTCCCCCGCAGTACAGGGCTACGGCCTATGGCATCATGAACATGGGCGGGGTGTTTTCCGGGGCCTTCATCACCAACTTCCTGGGCCGCTCTACCGACGCCGGCCACCTGGGGCGTGATTTTGCTTTTATGTCGCTGGTGATACTGGCTGCTGTTGCTATGCTGCTGGTGTTCCTGCGGCCCAAGGTAAAAGATGCCGTTGAGCTGTCCTGAGCAGCTGTGCAGCATAATAGCGCTGTATGACTGTTATTAGCGGATATTAATGTATATGCTCAATGTACTGCGTAATAATGTGGCCTGTAACAGCGTGCTATTCTTTTTCCGCAGCATTCCGTTTCATATACTCTACGGGTGAAAGCCCGAACTGCTTGCTGAAGCTTCTGCCAAAGTTGGAGAGGGAGCTGAAGCCCAGCATATCCGCCACTTCGTTTACTTTATAATGGCCGGTGAGCAGCAGCTCGGCCGCTTTTTTCAGCCGGGTAAGGCTAATCAGCTCATAAGGGCTCATATCGGACAATACGCTGATCTTCCGGTATAACGTGGGCCGGCTCATATTCATTTGCCTGGCCAGGAAATCTACATCCAGCAGCTTATCATCCAGGTGCTTACCAATAATTTGCTGCAGTGTGCCCAGGAACTGTTCATCTGCTTTATTGTAAGCCATGCTTTTGATATGCGCCAGCGGCGAGCTGGCAAAATGGGCCTTTACCTTATTACGGTTGCTTAGCAGGCTGGCAATCTGCGCCTGCAGGTATTCCGGTGAAAAGGGTTTTTCCACGTAAGCATCTGCGCCTATTTCCAGTCCTTCTATTTTAGCCTGCATGGTATTTTTAGCGGTGAGCAATATTACGGGTATGTGGCAGTACTCCATATTGTTTTTGATATGGCTGCACAGCGCAAAGCCGTCCATATCCGGCATCATTACGTCTGATACGATCAGCTGTATCACTTCATTGTTCAGTATTTCCAAAGCCTGCGCAGCACTTGTGGCAGTGAAGATGGTATATTGCTCCTCAAGATCATCCTGCAGGAAAACCAGTATCTCTTCATTGTCATCTACCAAAAGAAGCGTTGGATTCATAGCGTACCTTTTTAAATTCAAATTCTACATCCTGGTGCACGGGTAAGCGCAGCACAAATGTATTCTTTTCTGTTATCTGCAGTTGCAGCGTGCCGTGGTGCAGGATGGTCAGCGATTTTGCCAGCGCCAGCCCTATGCCGCTGCCTGGTTGGCCGGATGCGCTTTTAAGCCTTACAAACGGTTCAAATATCTTCTCTTTTGCATTATCCGGTACCAGCGGCCCGTCATTTTCTACGGTCAGTAAAAACCAGTTGTTGGCCGGCGCTTCCATGGCCAGGGATATGCTTACTTGTGCAACGCCGTATTTTAAAGCATTATCCACCAGGTTGCCGGCTATTTTGCGAAAAGCCTCTACATCCAGGTAGGCAAACAGGTCTTTTTCCGGCAGGTGCAGCGTATAGCTGCATTTTTTTTCTGCTGCTATGGGCATAAAGTTCTCAAACAACGCTTTCACCAGGTACGAAACATTGGTGCGCACAAAGTTCAGGCGGTATCCTTCTTTTTCCGTTTGGCGAAAATCCAGCAGCTGCTGGCTAAGCTCTACCAGCCGGTTGGTATTGCGCTCCATTGTTTTCAGGTATTTGAGCATGTCGGGCAGCGCAGCTGCTTTTTTCAGCGCTTTTTCCAGCGGACCTTTTATAAGGGTGAGAGGGTTGCGGATCTCATGCGCTACGTTGGTGAAAAATTCAATTTTGGATCGGTATATCTCTTTTTCTTTCTCATGCTCCAGCAGCTCCATGCGGCGGCGGGTGCGTTCCCTGTTACGGCGGTGATAGCCGCGTACCAGCAGCCATACCAGAGAAATAGCCAGCAGCGCATATATTACAAACGCCAGCGGGCTGGCCCAGAAAGGCGGCAGCACTTCAATGAACAACAGTGTTTCTTTGCCGCTCCATTGTCCGCTGCCATTGGCTGCTTTTAAACGAAAGGTGTATTTGCCGGGCTGCAGCTCCGTGAAATATGCTTTACGGTTGGTGCTCAGGTAAGTCCATTCCTCCCGCAGTCCTTCCATTTTATAGGCATACTGCGTCATTTCAGGCGCAGTGTAGCTGAGCGCAGCAAAGCTGATGCTGAAGGATGATTTGTTGTAAGGGAGGCGGATGGTATCGGTAAAGATGATGGATTTTTTGAGAATGCCGTCTGCGCCGCCTATTTCCAGCTCGCGGTTTGATACCTGGAAACCGGTAAAATACACCGGCGGCTCATGATGGTTCTCTGTAAAAGAGGCGGGATTAAAGCGGATCATGCCCTTTACACAACCGAAATACATGTTGCCGCAGCTGTCTTTATAAGCAGAGCTGTAGTTGAACTGGTCGGAGAGCAGCCCATTGGCTTTGGTGTACACGCGCAGCTGCCCGTTGCGCGGATCAAAGCGCACCAGCCCTTTGGAGGTGCTTATCCACAGCTGCTGCCGCTGCACATCTTCCAGCACGCAGTACATAAGGTTGCTGGGAAAGCCCTGCTCCACGCGGTAGCAGTTCCATTTACCGGTGGCCCTTACGTATTGGTACAACCCTTCCTCCGTGGTGATCCAGATGTTGGTATGGCTGTCTTCCACAACCTGGTTAATGCGCTTGTTCTTTAAAAAAAGCCTGCTTGCTCCCTGCGTGTCCATGCAATACAGCCCGTCCCGTGAGGTGCCTGCCCACAACAGGCCTTTGCTGTCCTGCAGCACCGCGGTATAAAACACAACCTCCGGCAGGTCCTTTAGCAGCGTAAAGCCGCTGCGGTCGGGCAGTGCCTGGTACAGGCCATTGCTGGTAGTGAGCAATATATTGCCGCCAGGCGCACGGTAAATGCTGTAAATAAAATTGCTGGTGAAACTATTGGGACCACTGTTAGCCGTATAGTGCTTCATCACTTTACAGGTTCTGATATTGAACAGGTCTAACCCGCTTTCAAAAGTGCCTATCCATAAAGTATCGCCGGTAAGCAGCAACCCGTGCAGGTTGGTGTTGGCAATATCAGTGGGTTTATCGCCTGGTTCAAAGCTGCTGAAGTGGTTGGTGCGGATGTCCAGCATATTCAGTCCGCCGTCTTCCGTGCCTATCCACAGGCGGTCATATGGGTCGGGATGAATTTCACGTATAGCGTTCCCCGTTAGTGAGTTTTCATGCGCAATGGGGAAGAACTTTTCAAAGAAGGTGTACCGTTCAGGGCAATAATTAAGCCCGCCAAAATAAGTGCCTGCCCACATGCCGCCTTCATGATCGCGGCACAGCGTATATACAGCGTTATCGGATAAAGACCACGGGTTGTTATACTGCTTTTGCAGATGGTGGCTTTTGTTTGTTAAGGCATCATATACATATAAGCCCGATTCTGTGGCAATCCAGTAGGTGTGCTTATCCTTGCCCAGGATGTCGCGTACAAAAATAGGCGTGCCGTCATGATTAGTGCGCACCAGGTCGGCGTATGTGTCGGTAAGCGGATCAAACTTTTTAAAGCCCTGTTTGGCGGTGCCTACCAGCAGAAAGCCCTGGCCGGTATCATAGATCTTGTTAATGATCTTTGAGATTGGTTGCGGTGAATGACTGAACAGGTCATAAGCAGTAAAGCTGTCGTGCGCGGCATCATACTTTTCAATTTTACCATTACGGGTAGGCACCCATACAGTGCCGTCTGTTGCTATGCAAACAGTAACGGCATCAAAATATTTTGCAGGATCAAACCTTTGTACCCGGCCGGTGGCGGTATGGTATTTTACCAGCGTAAAATCAGCTATGAACCACAGGTTTCCTTTATCGTCTGCTTTAATGTCCCGCACTGCGGCCTTGCCGCTGGGCGCAAAATGATCAAACTGTTCCGTAGCAGGGTTCATGCGGAACATGCCTTTTTCGGTGCCCGCCCATATCATACCGCCGTATTCGTAAAGAGAGTGAATGTAGTTGTTGCCCAGGCTGCCTGGCACCCGTGCATCCGGCAAAAATACTTTGAAGGAGTAGCCGTCAAAACGGTTCAGCCCATCTGCAGTGCCCAGCCATAAAAATCCCTTTTTATCAAGCAGGCTGCTTAATACCGCATTGTTGGATAAACCATTTTCAACCTGGTATGTTTTGAAATAATACGATTGTCCAGCTACATGATGACCGGCAACAACGGTCATGAATAATAATAAAACAACGTGGCCATAAAAGCGCATCTGGTATAGTTTGTACGCTGGTTAAAGATACAAAAGCTTTATGCAGCAACAGTGAGAAAATTTGAAAACATTTTGAGATATGGTGAATACACTGTTTCCTTCCTTTGCTGTTACTTTACTTTTAAACGAACGTTATGAAATTTTTCTACACACGGGGGAACCGGCTGCTATCTTGTAGTGGCCCTCATGATCCTTTTTTCTCTTTACTCAAAACAGTTTTTTTCAACGCGCGGCTACGGCTGGCGGCTATTTTTCTTACAGCAGGGCTGTTATGCGCGCACACCGCATTATGGGCGCAAACTGCGGTAACCGGCACCGTACGCTCCGGTGAGGGAGAGGCGCTGCCCGGGGCCACGGTAGTGCTTAAAGGCAAGCAGGTATCGGCCAGCACCGATAACGATGGTAAGTTTACCATACAGGCTGCACAGGGCGATATACTGGTAGTATCTTATGTTGGCTATACTACAAATGAAACGCCGGTAACAGGTGCAGTGCATTATAATATTACCCTGCAGCAAGCTAATATTGGCATGAACGAGATAGTGGTAATCGGCTATCAAAGTGTACGGAAAAAAGACCTTACCGGCGCTATTGCGGCAGTGAACACTAAAAACTCTTCCAGCATTACGGCCAATTCCGCGGCAGAGTCGTTACAGGGCCTGGTGCCGGGTGTAACCGTGCGCAATGCCGGCGCGCCGGGGCAAAACCCGGTGGTGGAAATAAGGGGTGTGGCCAGCTTTACCAACAGCGATCCGCTGTATGTAATAGATGGTATGATCGCAGATGCCAACTCTACCATCAACACCAATGACATTGAATCCATACAGGTGTTGAAAGACGCGTCTGCAGCGGCTATTTATGGCTCCAGGGCCGCTAATGGCGTTATTATCATTACTACCCGCAAAGGCCGTTCAGGCCCGGCAAAAGTGAGCTTCTCCGCCAAATACGGCGTGCAGCAGCTGCCAAAACAGTGGGATGTAATGGATGCCGGCCAGTACCTGCAAACCGTTAAAACACAGTACGCCAACTCCGGACAGGGATTGCCTCCCGGCATTGCCGCGCAGCTGGTGAATAATACCATTAATACGGACTGGCAGGATGCTATTTACCGCACCGGTAATACGCAGGATTATAACATTGGCGTTTCCGGCGGCAGCAGCAGCGGCAGCTACCTGATCTCCGGCAGCTATTTCAAGAACAAGGGTACGCTGGTAGCCAATGATTTTGAAAGAACCAGCCTGCGTATTAATACAGAAGCTAAAAAAGGAAGGTTAACAGTAGGCGAGAACATGGTGCTGAGCTATACCAGCGGGCGCAATCCCATGGGCGGCATTAATGCTTTTTATGAAGCGCCGCAGATGCTGCCGATTATTGGTGTGCAAAGCGATGCCTATAAAGCCATTCCCAACAACCCCGGCGGCTGGGGCATTGGTACTACCGAAATGCCCACCTATGCCAACAACTACCTGGCTGTAGCTGCGCTGGACCAGGGTAACTTTAACTACTCTAAAATAGTGGGCAACGCTTATGTTGATTTTAAGCTGGCCGACTGGCTCAGCTACCGTTTTAATGCAGGGGTAGAGGCCAGCTTTGATTTTGCAAAAGAAGTGCGTGATACGGGCATCTGGCGCTATGCCAACCAGCCGGCAGCTACGTTTGTTAACGAACAACGCTCAACCTTTACCAATTTCCTGCTGGAGCATACGCTCAATTTCAACAAAACATTAGGTGCGCATAACATTAACGGCGTGGTAGGTTATTCCTACCAGCAGGTAAGAAGAGAGTATACCAACGGCAGCCGCACCGGTTTGCAGCATGTTGGCGGGCAAACGTTTACTACTATTTCCTCCGGACTGGGCATCTCCTCTGCAGGTAGCGGCGCATCTGAGTTTTACCGTATACAGGGTTTCCTGGGACGCCTGAATTATTCATATAACGATAAATACCTGCTTACCTTATCCGGCAGGATAGACCAGGATTCGCGTTTCGGGCCGGATTACAGAACCGGTAACTTTTATGCAGGCGCTGTTTCATGGCGTATCAGCAAAGAAGATTTCTTTCATGTAGATTGGATCTCGGACCTGAAACTACGTGCTTCTTACGGAGAGCTGGGCATCAGCAATGTGCTGCAGGCCCTGGGCGGTTCCTGGCCTACACTGGGCTTTATTAACCGCAGCCCGCGGGCAGTGTACGGGGTAAGCCAGGTGCCTGTTGCCGGCGGCTACCAGGCCACCATTTCCAATCCTGACCTGCACTGGGAAAAACGGAAGGAAACCAACATCGGTGTGGATGCATCTTTATTCAACGACAAAATAGCGGTATCGCTGGATGTATATAACAACCTCTCAAAAGATGTATTGGTGAATGTGCCTTTGGGCTATTACCTGGGTACAGCCGATTCAAAGATTATAGCAAACGCCGCCTCTATCCGCAACCGTGGCATAGAGTTTACCGTAGCTTACCGGCATAACGAAGGCGCTTTTAAATGGGATGTAGCCGTTAACGGTACTACCATACAAAACCGCGTAGTAGCAGTAGGCAACCAGGGCGCCGGCGTAAATTACGTGGATGTGCCTAACATCACTTTTGTAAGGTCGCAGATCGGTAATGCCATGAGCGCCTGGTATGTGCTGAAGGCAGAAGGTATTTTCCAAAGCCAGGAAGAGATTGATAATTACAAGAGCAAAAATGGTACGGTGATACAGCCGCAGGCCAAGCCCGGTGACATAAAATACCTGGATAATAACGGCGACGGGCAAATCAATAACGACGACCGCGTGTTTATGGGCTCTCCCTGGCCTACGTTCCAGGGTGGCATACAATGGAATGCCAGCTACAGGAACTTTAGTCTGAACCTGCAGCTCACCGGCGTGTTTGGTTATAAAGTGTATAACGATATACGCCGCGTGCTGGACGGCTACCAGAATACCAACTTCCGCGCAGACATTGACCCCTGGACGGCTACCAACACCGGCGCAAAAGATCCCCGGCTGGGTACGGAAGTCAATGATCCGGGCATTAGCTCCAATAACTACGCGAACAGCTCCCGCTGGCTGGAGAATGCTTCCTATGGCCGCATACGCAATATAGAGCTGGGCTATAACCTGCCGCAGGACCTGCTGAAAAAGGTTAATGTTGCCAGCGCGCGTGTGTACGTGAGCGGGCAAAACCTGGTAACCTTTACCGGTTATAAAGGGCTTGACCCGGAAGTACGCGGTTCCGGCGTACAGCTCCGTGGCTTTGACAACGGCAACTGGCCGGCCAGCCGCATTATATCATTCGGGGTACAATGCGAATTTTAATTCACCAGCAAACAAAAGTTATGAAAAAGATATTTTTGGTTTCCGCTACCGCTGTTGCATTACTGGCAGCAGGTTGCAAAAGCAAGCTTGATATACCCAATCCCAATACACCTACTATCAACAACTACTGGAAAACAGCCAAAGATGCGCTGGATGGCGTGAATACATTGTACAGCACCTACCACCGCGTAGGGCTTTGCAGGAACCAGTTTTTCATTGATGTGGTACGTTCCGATGAAGGGTACAGCACCAGCCCGAATGCCACATTGGTGAATAACTTCGACAAGTTTATTATTACGGATTATAACCTGTTTGAAACGCGCTCGCTGTGGCAGGACTGTTACATAGGCATTAACCGCGCCAACCAGGTACTGGATAATGTGCCGGCCATTGACATGGATGAAACCACCAAACAGCAATACCTGGGCGAAGCAAAATTCATGCGCGGGCTGTTCTATTACTACCTGGCCCAGTATTGGGGTAATGTGCCGCTGCAGCTGAAAACACCGGTACCGGACGATCACCCTGCCACATCGCCGCAAGCCGAAGTATGGGCGCAGGTGGAGAAAGACCTTTCAGAAGCAGCGCCGGTGCTGCCCATCCGCTACGATGACAATAACAGGGGCAGGGCTACCCGTGGCGCCGCTTACGCCTTGCTTGGCAAAGCTTATATGCAGGAGCATAAATACCAGCAGGCTGCCGATGCTTTTAAATGGTTCTTTGAAGGAGAAGGCAACGGCGTATATTCATTGATGCCCGATTACAGGGATAACTTTGTAATTACATCCGAGAACAATGCAGAATCTGTATTTGAGTTCCAGTTTGCGGTAAACCCTACAGATAACCATGATGACGATACAGACCCGAACAATACAGATAACCTGAACTACGGCTCTTCACTGCCGCCATTTTTTGCGCCCCGCCCCATTGGCTTTACAGACGGGCAGGCAAGGCGCTGGGTAGTACATGAGTTTTTAATGGAAAAAACAGCCGCCAACCAGCGCGATCCCCGGCTGGCTGCATCTTTCCTGTATGACTCAACCGATGAAAGAGGACCTGATTTTACACTGGTGTATGGTAAAACATTCTCCTCGCTGGGTTACTCCACTGATCCCGCTGCAGTGCCCAATACACAGGATGTATATTTCCGGAAAATGCTGAATGACTTTACGGATAACGTTGAATCTTTCCACTCGGGGAATAATTACCGCTACATTCGTTTTGCAGATGTATTACTTTTATATGCAGAAGCGCTGAACAACTTAAGCAGGGCAACAGAAGCCTATAAGTATGTGGATATGGTAAGGGAACGCGCCGGCCTGCAAAAGCTGTCTGTTGTAAAACCCGGCCTGAGCGGCGATGCATTCCTGGCGCAGCTGAAGCATGAACGGATCACCGAGCTGTCAGGCGAAGGCCACCGCTGGGAAGACCTTGCCCGCTGGGGCGACCTGGGACTGCAGCTGGCCCAGCGCGATGCCGGCTTTGCAAACTTTAAAACAGGCAAGCATGAGCTGTTGCCTGTTCCGCAGCAGGATATAGATGTAAACCCGAACCTGCAACAGAACCCGGGCTGGTAATAACCGTACTTTATTAAAGACTGAACCATGAGTAACCGTATGTTATATTTAGTTTTACTGGCTTTTACAATAGCCTGCTCCCGAAGTAGCGATGCCGGCGGCACTGTTGACAAACCCGACACAACAGGTGCTACCTTTACTAACCCTTTGCTGCCCGGTGGACCGGATCCCTGGGTGTTTTTTAAAGATGGTAAGTATTATTATACCAGTACCCTCGGAAACCGTGTAGGCGTAAGGGTAACCAATAAAATGTCGGCATTGAAAGATGCGCCGCTGGTCACCCTTTGGACGCCGCCGGCCGATGGCCCTTATTCCCGCGAAATATGGGCGCCGGAAATACACTTTGTACAGGGCAAATGGTACGTTTATTTTGCTGCAGACAATGGCAGCAATGACAACCACCGCATGTACGTAATTGAGAACGGCAATGCCGATCCTACACAGGGCAGCTGGACCTTTAAAGGAAAGATTGCCGATGCTACCGATAAATGGGCCATTGACGGTTCTGTGTTTGAATACAACAGCAAGCTGTATATGATATGGTCCGGGTGGGAAGGCGATACCAATGAAAAACAGCAGATATACATTGCGCCCCTGAGCAATCCCTGGACCATTGGCGGAGATCGCGTAATGATCTCTACCCCTACCTACGACTGGGAGAAAAGAGGTAACAGCGGCGGGCTGCCCCAGGTGAATGAAGGACCTGAAGCGCTGATAAGCCCCACCGGACGCCTGTTTCTCACTTACTCTGCCAGCGGCTGCTGGACAGATGATTATGCACTGGGGCTATTGACCTTGAAAGAAGGCGGCGACCCGCTGAATGCGGCAGACTGGCAAAAATCCGCCACGCCTGTTTTTTCCAAAAGCGAAAGCTCCGGCGCCTTTGGTCCCGGTCATAACGGGTTCTTTAAGTCCGTTGATCAAAAGGAGAGCTGGATTATTTACCATGCGAACCCATTGCCTGGCCAGGGCTGCGGCAATAACAGAAGCCCGCGCATGCAGCCGTTCACCTGGAAGGCCGATGGTACGCCGGACTTCGGCCAACCGGCAAATATAGCCGTACCGCTGCAGGTGCCGTCAGGAGAATAAATTTGCTTTTATAAAATTAAAGCGGGCCGTCTTATTGCAAGGCGGCCCGTTTTTTATTTGATGCCATACAGGTTTACAATAGCGAAGCTTACCTGTACTGCGAATACCCTGTTCCGGCCCGCGTTTGCAATGGTTCGTCACATTTTATCAAAAGGGTTGCGCCTTTTGTTTAATCTTGTTCAAAACCATTACTCATGCACCTGAACTGGCGTAAATACGGTAGTCTTTTTTTAGCTGTCATCATTCTCTGGATGCTTGTTATTATCAGCGCAGTAGCCTATGCACAATCCAGTATTATAACAGGAACCAAAACGCATATTCATTCCCGCATTTTAGGGGAAGACCGGGAAATATGGGTACATGTGCCGGAAAGCAATGGTCCCGGGAGCATATTTGCCCCCCAGCGCTACCCGGTAATTTATGTGCTGGATGGCGATGATCATTTTAATGCGGTGGTTGACATAACAAACCAGCTAAGTAAAGACGGCATGAACGCCCTGCTGCCGCCGATGATAGTGGTAGGCATACTGAATACAAACCGTACCCGCGATCTTACGCCCACGCATGTAGCGGCAGTGCCTATGATGGATAGCATGTCTGCAGCGCATTCAGGCGGCGGCGAAAATTTTATTGCTTTCCTGCAGCATGAGCTGATCCCGCATATAGATTCCCTTTACCCTGCTGCGCCTTACCGCCTGTTCATAGGGCATTCCCTGGGCGGGTTAATGGCCGTGCACGCGCTCATCAACCATACCAATTTATTTAATGCCTGTATTGCTATTGACCCCAGCATGATGTGGGACAACCAGCACCTGTTGAAGCAGGCGCAGGCCGCACTGGCCGGGAAAGATTTCACCGGCCGCGCCCTGTACCTGGCCATGGCCAATACCATGCAGAACGGCATGGACACGGTAACCGTACAAAAAGCAACGGATTTCATGAACATGCATCCGCGCTCCATCCTGGAGCTGGGCCATGCCCTGGATGCGCACCCCCATAACGGGTTGCATTACAGCTGGAAATATTATCCGGATTATAACCATCATACCATACCGTTGGTGGCGGCATATGACGGGCTGCAAAGCATTTTCAGCTTTTATAAATATGAATTGCCGTTTGATACGTTTTTTCAGCCGGGTTATAAAAACGACAGCCTGCTAACAGCACATTATGAAAACGTCAGCCGCAACATGGGCTATAAGGTATTGCCGCCGGAGGACCTGTACAACATGCTGGGCTACCAGCTAATGTCATCCAAACAATATGACCGCGCCCATTACTTTTTCATGCAGAATATCAATAACTATCCCCGGAGCTTTAACACCTATGATTCCATGGGTGACCTGTACATGGCAAAAGGCGATAAGCAGGCAGCTAAAAAATACTACCTGCAATCGCTGGCTGTAAAAGAAACAGCAGATACCCGCAAAAAAGTTGAGCAGCTGAACAGGGAAGGGGTTAAGTAGCTGTGGTTAACATAGCCTTCAGTTTGAGGCTAAATAAACAGAGAAATAATATACCCAGCCTGTGAACAAGAGCTGCAATGGCACCCTGAACCACAGGTAACGGGGGCCCGGCCCGTCATAGGCGGCCTTTTCCATGTTAAGGTGCTGCATGGCGGCATAAATGTTACAGGGCAGCAGCAACGCGAAAAACAGGATAAGTATATAACCGGCAGGCACCCTTAACGCAGGTACCAGCAGCGCTGCGCCCAGCAGTATTTCCAGCACGCCGGTCAGGTACACCAGCGCTGCTTTGTATGGCAGAAAGGAGGGGATCATCAGCATCATGCCTTTGGTGAACATAAAATGTCCTGCGGCAGTAAGGAATAGCATAAGGCACATGGCCAGGTTGCCGCTGAAAAACAGGTGCCAGCTGCCTGTGGTAAAGCGCGCAATCAACAATGCAATGGTAAATACGCCGGGCAATACGATTAAAGGTTTCATGGTTGTTTGCTTTGTACAGTACAAAATTCAGCAACCGGCCGGCGCTGGAAAATGATGTATGTTAGTTTCGGCTGTGCTGCTTGCGGATGCGGCTCAGGCTCTCAGGGTGAATGCCCAGGTACGACGACAGGTGTTTAACGGATATTTGTTGTATCAGGTCCGGGTTGCGCCGCATCAATGCGGCATAACGTTCTTCCGCTGTGTGGGATAGCAGGTCCATTTCCTTGCGCAGCCTTTTAATGTACTGGTATTCTGCTATAAGCCTGCCTATTTTTTCGCCGTGGTGGTATTTGCTGTAAAATTCGTTCAGGAACTCCAGGGAAATGGCTATTACCTCCGCGTTTTCCAGCAGCTCAATAAAAACCGTGCTTGGCTCACGGGTAATAAGTGAGTAATAGGCAGTTACAAAATCGCCCTGGAACTGGAAGTCTACCGTGAACTCCTTGCCGTCTTTTATAAAATAATGGCGGGTAGCGCCTTTATTCAGGAAATAAACGAAGTTTTCCACCTGCCCTTCGCGTACCAGGAAATCGCCTTTGGCATACTGTTTAACAAGCAGCTTCCCGGAAAAGTCGTCCCATTCCGCGGCGTCCAGCGGCTGCAGCTTGTAAATGGCTTGCTGTATCAGTGAAAAGTCGCTCATAGGGCCGGGTGGGTTGAATAAGGGAAAATTAGTTAATATTTCCTTTCCCGCCGCCCTATATTTTGATTTTCAGGTCATATGACGTATTTTAGCTATCAATCCGGCGGTGTGAATTTTTCCGATAGATGAATTATTGTTTATGAACCGACTTTTCCAGTTGGCGCCTCTAGCAATTTTGGGTTTGTTGGCTATAGGCGCATTCAGGCATAGCTATCCTGACCTGAAACCCAAGCCCTGTACCTGTGATACCTTACAGACCAGGGCCATTGTCTGCGATCCCAATTATGACCGCATCCCGCAATATGATGCGGATGAATTTACCGATTGGGATTTTTACAAGCTGGATTCCGCTACGAACCGTACGCTATGGTTCCGCGACGTGGAAAGTGTTGATTCTACAAAGCTTACAGCTTACTGGAACGATTACTACCAGCACAACTACCATATATCCCAGCGCGATTTTATAAAGTATTATACCGGCAGGCCAGGTATTGAAATGGCTTTCCTGCTGGGACCTAACCACCTGGATCTGTGGGCCTATCATATTTTTGTAATTAAAAAGGTGGGTTGCTGCTACGTGCTTACCCGCAGCTATTTCCGCCATGCCCGGTTTACCTATAAAGCCTATGCTATCCTGAACCAGGCTAAAATGGATTCCCTGCACATACTGGTGGATAAAACCGGCAAAGCGCCGATGAACGATACGGAGCACGACGGGTATGCCGCCTATTTTACCGACAATTGTAACCAGCAGCAATACTTTATTGACCTGCAGAAGAAGCCCGCCGGCGATACCGCTGCCGCTGCAGCCCAGGCGAACCTGCGCGCCCTGCTGCGTTTTGTAGACAAAGGCATTGCCTGGAACAAAACTTACCCCATGCAGTAAGCAAAGGTCCGGCTTGTGCATTTACGCCAGCTGGCTGCTTCTTCTTTCACCCACCTGCTGCCGCCACATGGCATAATACAATCCTTTTTTTTCCAGCAGCGCTTCATGGGAGCCGGTTTCGGAGATACTTCCTTTTTCCAGCACATAAATCGTATGTGCGTGCATGATAGTAGACAGGCGGTGCGCGATCAGGATCGTGATCTGCTCGCGGCTTTGCGACACATCGCGGATGGTGCTGGTAATATCGTCTTCTGTAAGGGAGTCCAGCGCAGAAGTAGCTTCGTCGAATATCAGCAGGCGCGGGTTCCTGAGCAGCGCGCGTGCAATGGAAATGCGTTGTTTTTCGCCGCCGGAAAGCTTCATGCCGTTTTCGCCAAGCACGGTGTCAATACCTTTCTCCGACCGCGCCAGCAAGGGCGCGCAGGCGGCCTTGCGCAGGGCATCCACTATTTCGGCGTCTGTAGCATCGGCCTTTACAAACAACAGGTTTTCTTTAATGGTGCCTGCAAACAGCTGTGTGTCCTGGGTTACAAAACCTATTTGCCGCCGCAGCTCATTGTAGCGGATGTCGCCGGAAGATATTCCGTTGAACAATATAGCGCCGGACACCGGCCGGTACAAGCCCACCAGCAGCTTTACCAGCGTAGACTTCCCCGAACCGGAAGGGCCTACAAAGGCAATGGTTTCACCCAGGTTTACCTGGAATGATACGTTGTCAATAGCATTGATGTTCGCAGTTTTATGGTGGAAAACAACCTGGTCAAACCGTATGCTTTTCAAAGGCCCTGTTGCTACCGGCGTTTCGGGGCGGCGCTCAACAGGCTTATGCATCAGCTGGTCAAAGTTGTTAATAGACGCTTCCACCTCACGGTAGTTAAGTATAATATTGCCAATATCCTGCAGCGGGCCAAAAATGGAGGTGGAGATGAACTGCATGGCAATCAGCTCCCCGGTGCTTAATACTTTCCTGAAAATAAGCCACAGCAGTATAAACAGGATGGACTGCTTTAACACGTTCAGCGTAGTGCCCTGTAAAAAGGAGAGGGTGCGCACCCGGGTGGTTTTCAGCATTTCCAGGTCGTAGATCTTCTGTGTTTGCAGCTTTAAACGGCGTATTTCCGGGAAGGTAAGGCCCAGGCTTTTTACCAGCTCTATATTGCGCAGCGATTCTGTAATAACGCCCGACATTTTATTGGTTTCCTTATTAATGGAGCGCTGCACTGTTTTGATCTTTTTGCTCACCAGCCCTGTAAGAGAGCCCAGCACCAGTATGCCGATCACAAAAATGGGCACCAGCATCCAGTTGCGGGTAATGGAGTACCAGATCAGGAAGCCCATGCCTACAATGGAAGAGAAGAGGATATTGATAAACGAGTTGATAAAACGTTCCGTATCTGTTTTCACCTTTTGCAGAATGGACAACGTTTCGCCGCTGCGCTGTTCCTCAAACTCCTGGAAAGAGAGGCGCAGGGTTTGCTTTAGCCCGTCGTTAAAGATCTGCATGCCAAACAGCTGCACGGCCTTGCGGGTAAAATATTCCTGGAAGGCTTTGGCAATACGCGATACAACGGCAATAGCAATGGCAATGCCTAACCAGTACAATACGCCCTGTACCAGCTCATGCTCGCTCATGCCATGGGTGTTGGTAGCGTAGTTGTCAATAATTTTTCCGAAGATGATCGGGTCTGTAAGGCTTAGCAGCTGCGCTATACCGGCCAGCAGCAGCGCCAGCGCCACCCACCATTTTTGCTGTTGCAGATAACTCCATAAAATTCGCATATGATAATAATAAGCAAAAAACAGTTATCTTTTATCAGGCATTAACAATCACTAAGCACAGGCATTACCCATGAATGAACATTTGTTTCGGCAACTGGTTACCATAAGACGGCAGCTGCACCAGCACCCCGAGCTGGGTTTTGAAGAATTTAAAACCACGGCCCTGGTGCAGGACCACCTGCTGGATTTGGACATTCCGTTTGAAACCATTGCCGTTACCGGTGTTATTGCCACGCTCAGCAAAGGCAAAGGCGGGCCCGTAGTAGTGTTGCGCGCCGATATGGACGCCCTGCCTGTTGTGGAAGATACCGGCCTGCCCTTCAGCTCCGCACATGAGCGGGTAATGCATGCCTGCGGCCACGACATACATACCACTATGCTGCTGGGCGCTGCCTATGTTTTAAAAGAGCAGGATTTTAACGGCACTGTAAAGCTGGTGTTTCAACCGTCGGAAGAAGGCACTGCCCGCAGCCCGGAAAAAGGTAAATCCGGCGGGCAAATGATCATTGAAAGCGGCAAACTGAATGATGCAAAAGCAGCATTGGGATTGCATGTGCATCCCCTGCTGCCCGTAGGCGTGCTGGGCTACAGGAACGGGGAAGCCCTGGCTAATGTGAGCAATTTTTTTATTCACATAAACGGTAAAGGCGGGCATGCGGGCTCGCTGGAGCATGTTACGGACCCGGTGCTCATTGGCAGCCAGCTGATAGTAGCAGCGCAATCCATCATATCCCATACCGCCACTATTGAGCCGGCAGTGCTGGCAGTCACCAATATTGCCATTAAAGGAGAGCCCAGTCATAATGTAATACCCAACGGTGTGCTGCTGCAGGGCTCTTTAAGGGCATTGAACATTGATACCTATAACCGGATCGTGGAAAAGCTGCGGGCGCTCATCAGGGGCATGGAAATTTCCTATAGCTGCAGCATTGAGCTGGAGTTTACGGCATATTATCCCAGCCTGCTGAATGATGCAGGCATGCACCAGGCGCTGGCGCCCGCGCAGGAGCAGGTGTTTGGCAGGGAAAAAATACAGGAAGTCAGCGGGCAGCTGATAGCTGAGGACTTTTCTTTTTATTCCCGCCTGATGCCTTCCCAGTTTTATTTCCTGGGCGCACAGCATAATGGCAATACTGACTTTTTCCTGCATCATCCCAAAGTGATATTTAATGAAGATTGCATAAAGCTGGGCGTACCTTTTTTAGTGAATGGGGCCATGGATATGATCAGGCATTTTAGCTGACGCCGTTGTATAAACCGCCGCTCATATTTTGCTATGATGCGCGCAAATAACTTCTTATACTTGCGGCATTATCGTTTTGTCATCCACGTTCTTCACTTAAATAAATAATAAGGTTATGTTCGCTAAACCGATATTCCACGGCCAGGTGGCTATTGTTACCGGCGCAGGGCAGGGCATAGGGTATGAGATATGCCGGCAGCTGGTGCAGCAGGGCGCGCAGGTATTGTTAAATGATGTGGATGCAGCGCTGGCGCAGCAGGCCGCCCGCAGCATTGACGCCACGGGGCAGGCATGCATTGGCATAGGCGGCGATGTGGCCGAAGCGCCGTTCATACAACAGCTGGTGCATACCGCTGTAGACCGCTTTGGCCGGCTGGATATTGCAATTGGCAATGCCGGCATTACGTTGTTCGGTGATTTTTTTACGTATCCTGAAACTGATTTTTATAAAGTGCTGCAGGTGAACCTGGGCGGTAATTTCTTTCTGGCGCAGGCGGCTGCGCGGCAAATGAAACAACAGGGACAAGGCGGCGCCATCCTGTTTACCTCTTCTGTTACCGGCCACCAGGCGCATAAAAATTTAGCAGTGTACGGCATGACGAAAGCTGCGCTTGAAATGTTGGCCAAAAGCCTGGTGGTAGAGCTGTCGCCATTCCGCATTAACGTAAATGCCATAGCACCCGGCGCCACGCTTACAGAAAGAACCACCGCAGAAGCGGATTATGAGCAGGTATGGTCGCGGTTAACGCCGATGGGGCGCCCTGCAACTACTGCGGATATTGCGCACGCGGCGCTGTTCCTGGTGTCGCCGCTGGCCAAACACATTACCGGGCAAAGCCTGGTAATAGATGGCGGATGGACTTCCGTAAGCCCTTCGCCGTATGAAGAATAATATACAGCCCGTAAAAAACTGCTGCCACTCATCACCCGTATTTGCCGTTGCATTATTGAAACAGCCGCATGGTTTTTATTTGTATGCCTGCCTTTTTAAATTTATGCTAACGGGGCTGCATAAGGCTTTCACGTATATGAAGACTATTAATTAACAATTATATAATATGGATACACGCAGGGAGTTTCTCAAAAAATCAGTACTGCTTTCCGGCGCCGCGGGCCTGTCGGCCTTTATGCCGGCTTCTATTCAAAGGGCATTGGCTATTGACCCGTCACCAGGCAGCACCTGGCTGGATGCAGAGCATATTGTGATACTGATGCAGGAGAACCGTTCTTTTGACCATTGCTTTGGCACCCTGCGGGGTGTGCGCGGCTTTAACGATCCCCGCGCGCTGATGCTGCCCGACAAGAAGCCGGTATTTCTGCAAACCAATGAGCGGGGCGAAACCTATGCGCCTTTCCGCCTGGATATTAAAGACACCAAGGTAACCTGGATGGGGTCCCTGCCGCACTCCCGCGCCAGCCAGGTAGACGCTAATAACAATGGCAAGTACGACCAGTGGCTGCTGGCTAAAAGGTCGGGCAACAAACAATATGCCGCCATGCCCTTAACAATGGGCTATTACAACCGGGAAGACCTGCCCTTTAACTACGCCATGGCAGACGCCTTTACCATTTGCGATCAGAACTTTTGCTCGGCCATGACCAGCACCACGCCTAACCGCTCTTTTTTCTGGACAGGCAAGATCACGCATGATGTAGACGGCCTGCCTAAAGCGCATATACGCAATGATGATTACAGCTATGCCAAGCTGCCCTGGAACACGT
The DNA here is from genome assembly GCF_035761305.1 of Chitinophaga sp. Taxonomy (GTDB): domain Bacteria; phylum Bacteroidota; class Bacteroidia; order Chitinophagales; family Chitinophagaceae; genus Chitinophaga. Next base: position 37,131 of record NZ_DASTRI010000244.1, read on the forward strand.
TCCCCGAGCTGCTGGAGCAAAATAATATTGCCTGGAAATTTTACCAGAACGAAACCAGCTGCGGCGGCGGTTTTAAAGGAGAGGAGCGCTCCTGGCTGGCTAACTTCGGCTGTAACCTGCTGGAGTTTTTTGCTGCCTATAACATAAAATTTGCACCGCGTTATATACAAAGCCTGCAAAGGCAGGTAGACACGCTGCCGGACCAGATCAACAAGCTGCAGGAAGCCAGCCCCTCTACAGAAGAAGCGGCACAGAAAATAAGAACAGAGCTGGCTAAAAAGCAGGAAGTGCTGGACAAAGCAAAGGCCGAGCTGGCGAAATGGAACCAGGAGAATTTTGAAAAGCTCACCGATGAGCAAAAGAACCTGTACCGCCGCGCTTTTGTTACCAATGAAGGCGATCCTGACTGCCGCAATATTACAAAGCTGAGCTATACAGACGGTAATGAAAAACGTGAAGTAACCGTGCCCGGAGGCGACGTATTATACCAGTTCCGTAAAGATGTGCAGGAAGGTAAGCTGCCCACTGTATCATGGCTGGCAGCGCCGCAGAATTTCTCAGACCATCCCAGCGCACCCTGGTACGGAGCATGGTATGTGTCTGAAATACTGGACATTCTTACCCAAAACCCCGATGTATGGAAGAAAACCATTTTCATTGTTACCTATGATGAGAATGATGGTTACTTTGACCACGTGCCGCCCTTTTATATACCCGATGAAAACAAGCCCGGAACAGGCAAGGTATCTGCCGGTATTGACACGGAAATAGAGCACGTGCGTTTAGCCAATGAGCTGAAACAGGGCGTGCCTGAAAAAGCTGCCCGCGAAGCGCCTATAGGCCTTGGTTTCCGCGTACCTATGATCATAGCCTCTCCCTGGAGCCGCGGCGGTAAGGTATGCTCGCAGCTGTTTGACCATACCTCTACCATACAGTTCCTGGAAACATTTGTGAACCAGAAGTATAAAAAGAACATCCGGCAAAATAATATCAGCGCCTGGCGCAGAACCATCTGCGGCGATCTTACCTCCGCCTTCAGCCCCTTTAACGGTGATAAGCTGGAGCCTATTCCCTTCCTGGACCGCAATAAGTATGTAGAAGATATTTATAACGCAAAGTTCAAGCAGGAGCCGGGCGGATATAAAAAATTATCTGACCAGGAGATCCGTCATATTATCCGCAACCCGCTGAAGCTGGATGACCTCTCCACGCAGGAAAAAGGCGTGCGTCCTTCCTGTGCGCTGCCTTATGAGCTGTATGCAGAGGCGCAGGCAGATAAAAAGCAGGTAACATTCACCATGCAGGCCGGTAATAAAATGCACGGTAAAAAGGCTGCCGGCGCTCCCTTTACCGTATATGCGCCAGGGCAATATAAAGATGGGAAAGGTACGGTAGATGTGTGCCGTAACTGGGCCTTTGCCGTAAAGCCGGGCGACAGCCTTACTTACCAGTGGCCGCTGGAGGCATTTGAAAATAACCGCTATCATTTACGCCTGTACGGTCCCAATGGTTTTTACCGCGAAGTGATGGGCAATGCCGGTGATCCTGCGCTGCAGATAGCGGTAGCATATGAGCAGGACGCAAAAACCAAAAAGCCCACGGGCAACCTGGTAATAAAAGTAAGCAACGATGCTGCCGGCGACATGCAGGTAGCTGTTAAAGACCATGCCTACAAAACTAATGATGTAACAAAAACAGTAGCTAAAGGCGACGCCGCCAATATAGTGCTGCCGCTGAAGAACAGCCATGGCTGGTATGATTTCAGCATTACCATTAATGGTTTTGATGCCTTTGAAAAACGCTATGCCGGCCGGGTGGAAACCGGCGCCGAAAGTTTCAGCGATCCGTTTATGGGACGCGTTTAATGAATAATTAAGAATTAATAATTAAGAATGAATAATTAATAAGGCACCGGTGCGTTAACGCACCGGTGCTTTTACTTAGCAATAGTACGCAGGTAGCCGGCAATGCGGGCAAACTGCTGTTTGGCTGCCGCATCATATTGCTCTTCGCTTTGCAGGTATTCAGCCCATCCCAATGGGGTACCCTGGTATAGCTGGTCACGCAGATCAGGCCGGGCGCCTGCATGTATCAGCATTTTTACCGCATCCAGTGAACCGGAGCATACTGCCTGGTGCAGCGCTGTTGCATGCTCATGGAAATGGCATTTGGCGTGCGGGAATGCATTTACATCCACCCCGGTTTTTAACAGCAGTGAAATAACATCGGTTTGCCCGTAAAAGGCTGCAGCAGCCAGCGCTACTTCCCGTACCCGCTCATCGGCTACGGCTGCCAGGCGTTCCACACTGCCGGTAAGCCCCAGGCAGGCCGCTACCGGCAGGGTAAGCGCTTCGCCCCGTTCCAGCAAATGTTTGGCTGCTGTTACATTGCTATGCGCCAGGGCATCCAGCGCGCCGGATGCTATGGCGCCTGCGTCCAGCAGCAGGTCCATAAGCGTTAGCTGTACGCCGCAAGCCCGGCAGGTGCTGCTGGTAGCTACCAGGCTTAAGGTATAATTAAGCTGCTTTTGGAGGGTATCAGGCGCATGCTGCTGCACGGTGTGGATGATAACAGCAGCAATGTCGGTAATATTAACGGGGCGCGTGCCGGTACGTACGGGGTTATCTGCAATAAAGTAAAGCAGGTAAGGTTGCCGGAAGTATTTTTCTGCAGGCATATCCAGCTGCTTACAGGCCAGGTAAGGGTGTTGCGCCAGCAGTTGCTCCAGCACAGGCACGTTACCGGCATCCATGGCAGCAACCGCCTCAAGGAACACGGGATCAGAAATTTCCGGTTGATCCATAATGTACAATTGATAATAGAAAGTGAATGTAACTCCAGTTGGCAACGCAGCGCATAAACGCCGCTACCGGCGCATAAACACCGGGCAGTATCAATTTAGCAATTTTAGCGGACAACAAAAAAAGTTGAAGAAATACTTCAGGCAAACAGCATTCCGGCAGCGCCAAAAAGGGCTGCCTGCTCGCCCAGGGCCGATACTACAAAGGTGGTGGGTAAGCCTTGCTCCTGGATTTTTTCTTGCAGTCCGCCTTTAAACAGGGAATAGGTTTGCGCAATGTTGCCGCCCAGTACCACCAGGTCAGGGGCCGGTTGCAGGGTAGCTGTAAACTCGCCCAGGTTAGCGCCAAATTCATGGAACAGGGCAGCAACAACAGGCGTTGTTTGCGCAATGCCGGCAATGGCCTTTACGTTTTTGGCGGTTTGCCCGCTGATGTCTTTATACCGCTGCATGATCCAGCGTGCGCTGAAATATTCTTCCGCACGCGCGTCTTTAAAGGGAGTATTGAAATAGGAGAGGTCGCGCGCCACGCCATTTTCCGCAACGGCCGATCCAAAGCCGGTGCCCAGCGTAAAGCCCATGGCCCGGGGCTGGTCTTTTACAGCGCCGTTAAACAGCTCGCCCTGCAAAAAGCATTGCGCATCGTTGGCCATTTTAATGCAGGAAGCAGGCATGTTCAGCTCCTGCGCCAGCAGCGTTTTTACATTTAACCCGTACAGCGCTTCATATTTGTGCAGCCCCTTGATAAAGGAAATGCCTGCTTCATAATCAAAAGGCCCGGGCATGGCAATGCCTATGCGCTGCACACCTGCTGCTGCCTGCATGCTTTGCCGTATAACTTTGGCCCATGCCTGTATAATTGCCGCTGCGCTGCCCTGCGCATTCACATGCTCCCGGTAAAAAGAGCCGGGCACCAGCGTTCTGCTTTGCCGGTTTATCAATGCCGTAGTAATATGTGATCCGCCAATGTCGGCGCCCAGCACAATATTATGCTGCGCGTTTAGTGCATTATTTTGTTCCAATGTGCCTGAATTTGTTCTATTGATTGTCCTTTTGTTTCCGGAACCAGTTTATATACCGTAATAAATGCCAGTACGCAAAACAGGGCAAAGAACCAGAAAGTGGGCGCCGTACCTATGCCGTTGAGCAGCATAGGCGTTAGCTGTCCTACAATGGTATCTGCTATCCACATTACCATAATGCTGAAGGAGAGGGCTTTTGCGCGAATGTGATCGGGGAATATCTCCGCTGCTATCACAAACTTCAAAGGGCCTATGGAAAATGCAAAGAAAGCCAGGAAAGCCAGCACGCAAAGCAGTAAGTATATACCGGTAGTGGCGCCGGTGTAAAAGCAGATGCCGGTAAGCACCAGGCTTACGGCAGCGCCGGCGGTGCCCCACAGGTACAGCGGCCGCCTGCCCAGGCTATCTACCTTCCAGATGGCAAACAGGGTAAAGAATACATTGGCTGCGCCAAAAAACAGCTGGCTTAATAACGAATTGCTAAGGGTAATGCCTGCTTTGTGCAAAATAGTAGGCCCGTAGTAAATAATGGCATTAATACCGCTGAACTGTGAGAACAGGGGCAGCAAAATGCCTATGAGCAAGGCGCGGCGGTAAACCGGCGCAAACAGCTGCCCATAGCCGCCGGCAGCAGGCGCCGCGCTTACGGTTGCTGCGTGCCGCTGCTTTAACCAGCGCGGGCTTTCGGGTATAATGGTAACGCCCAGCAGAAACAGTAATGCCGGTATAATGCCTACGCCGAACATTTTACGCCACAACGCCAAACCGCCTGCATCTGCCGCATATTGCAGCAGCAGGGCATTGCTCAGGTAAGCAATGAAAATGCCGATGGTAATGGCCAGCTGGTAAAAGGTAACAAGCCGGCCGCGCTGATGGTCGGGCGCTATTTCAGACAGGTACAGCGGCACTATGCTGGAGGCAATGCCTACTGCCAGCCCGCCCAGTATGCGCGCCAGTATTAACAGCGAAAATACCGGTATAAACGTGCAGCCGGCAGCGGCCAGCAGAAACAGCACGGCGGCCAGCAGCATTACTTTTTTACGCCCCAGGCGGTCGCCCAGGTCACTGGCAAATATTACTCCGATGATGCAGCCTGCCAGCGCAGAAGATACAAACCAGCCCTGCTGCGCCGCGGTAAGGTTAAACTGCTCCTGTACAAAAGGCAGCACGCCTGATACCACGGCCATATCAAAGCCAAAGAGGAAACCGCCCAGGGAGGCTATCAGCGTGGTAAGCGCCAGGTTGTTATGGGTAGAGGATTGCATGCTCATTGTCTGGAAATAAGATCGCTGAAAACAGGGTGACCGGGTTTTAAAAATGCCTGCACCACTTTTGCACGCCCCGCGCCGTTATTGGTAATGGTGCAGGTAGCTGCGGCTGCGGGTATTACAAAGGTTTCCGCATAGTGGTACACGGTTGTGGCGCTGCCGGTAGTAACGGTAACAGCCGTGCCTTCTACCAGCATCATTACCAGGCAGCAGTTGCCGGTAGGTACCGTAATGGTGGTATCAAACTCCAGGCGGTGCACATCATAAAAATGAGCGGCATGCGTGGGTACATGCACAATCTGCCAGTCGCTACCCGACTGAATTACGCCGGGCACCGACAATAGCTGCTGTGTAACCACAGCTCCCTGCCTGCTGAAGTCCAGGTTGTTGAATGCATGGTCTATGCTGATGGAGCGGGGCTTTCCGTCCAGCCCAGGCCGCAGCCAGTCATACATCTTGAATGTAAAAATATACGGTGTAGCGCTGATCTCCAATACCAGGTTATCGGCGCCCGCGCTATGCACCGTGCCGTTAGGTATCAGAAAAAGGTCGTGCCGGGCGGCCTTGTGCAGCTGCACATAGTCTGTAACAGGTACCGGCTCCTGGTTATCGCGGCTGTTTTCCAGCACTTTGCGGAAGGCTGCAGGGTCAATACCTTCCCGGAAGCCCAGGTACACGCCGGCATTGTCCTTACAATCCAGTATATAATAGGTTTCGTCCTGCGTAATATTTTCGCCAAAGTTGTCGCGGATGTATTGCAGGGTGGGATGGCATTGTATAGAAAGGTTACCGCCGTCAAAAGTGTCCAGGAAATCAAAACGGATGGGAAACTCATACCGGAAAATATCCGCATGGTTGCCCAGTATGTTCCGGTGCTGGTAAAACATCAGCCATTCAAAAGGTATTTCCAGCAGGTAATGGTCGCTTTCAAATATTACCCCGTTCTCCGGTACTATCATTTCAAAAGACCAGGCATAGTTTACCTCCTGCTGGTTCAGCGCAGGTATGTGCTGCTTCATCCACTGACCGCCCCAGGCGCCGGCTTCAAACCAGGGCCGTACCCGGAAGCTGGTGCGGCTTATGCTGGCAATGCCCGCCTGCAGGTCGGTGTTAAATACCCAGGTAAGCGTATCGCGCCACTGCGTGTCGGCCATAATGGTAATGCGGCTGGCAATGGACTGTTTATAATTATTCAGCACCACCCAGTCAACAAAGTAGGCGCGCTTGTACATTTCATTATAGGCTTCGGTTTTCGTGTTACCCAGGTTGGTGACTGTGCCGGCCCGCATGCGGTACTGCAGCTCGTTTTTAGGAATATCCAGGTAAATAACCGGCGCCTGCAAATGTGTTAGCGCAGCGCCGGTACCGATTACTATATGGGTGGAATTAGCATTAAAGTGTAAGCGGCCGGATGTGCCGGGCTGAAAAAAATCTGTCAATTGCAGCGTAGCTCTTTTGCCCCATACATCTCCTTCCGCTCCTATAAAAGGAGCAACCAGCTGTTGTACAGCCGTTGCTGGTTTTAAGAGCGCGGCTGTGGTATGCCAGGTTACGTGTATGCCTTGCTGTTGCAGCGCCTTTTCCAGCGCCTGCTGCACAGTGTCCCAGTAAATGCCGGCATAACCGTCTATCAGCACCAGTGGCTGTGTGGCTATCCAGCTGGCAAGCGTGTCATAGCCGGCATGTATTTTCCCGGCGCCCAGGCTGTGGGTAGGGTAAATATTATAACCTGTTTCCGGCGCACAGGTTTTTTGTACCGGCAGCAACGGCTGTGAGCTGCTGCGCCATTTTGTTTTTTTCTCAGAACCGCCGGTAACGGCCGGCCCCTGGGTGCTTGTATTCATGAATATATTGCTCTCGGTTTTTTCTTTTTACCTGGTTGTTACATGTATCATCATTACGCCTTTGGCAGGCACGGTAAAGGTGGCGCCCAGCTCCCGGCCGTCTGCTTCCAGTAAATTGCTTTCATGCACTTCCAGCGTGGTATTGTGCTGCCTGGGCTGCAGCGTTACCGTGGCCGGCTCACCGGCGGCATTCACCAGCTGCAGCTGCACGCCTTTGCCGTTACGGGCAGGACTTATATTCTCTACATAAACTGTTTTTGCATCCAGGTTAAAGAACAGCGCTTCTGTGGCAGCGCCGGTGGCTGGTGCGGCCACCAGCGGCTGGTGGCTGGCCAGCCCGTACCGGTTGGCGGCTACTGCATCATATGCATGATGTACCTGCAGGTAGTAATGGAAAGTAGCAGGGCCCTCTTGGGAGCGGCGGAAATTGGTATGCCATAAATTGTTCATTACCCAGGAGGCTATTACCGGCTGCTGCTCTGTAAATGAGCGCCATAACGGGGAATTATGCAGGCCGCCTATAAGACCGGCGGTAGGGTAGCGGCCAATTTCAAACAGGGGCGCATCCGGGCTGCTCCAGGTAATGCCCATGTTTTTGTTGGAAACATCTACCCAGCGTTGCAGCGTGTACCAGTTACGGTTAGTATAGGGCAGCTGGTCTGCCTCGGCCATAACGCTGCCCCAGGGTATGCTGTAGCGCACCTGTGCGCCCGGCACATGAAAGGGAAACACGAAATGCACGCTTTCCTTGCTGCCAATGGCCTTTTTATCAATCGTGTTGGTGAGCGCTATATTATCTATGCCGGCTACCAGCTGCACTTCCTGCTGCAGGCTATTAGCGCCCGGCGCATCTGATCTTACGGCCAGGCTTACCACCAGCGGCCCTTTTTCCTTTACCTGTATGCGGGCATGGCCTGCGTACTGCACTTTTTCGGCGGAGTCGCCGGGCAGGTAGGTGTATTGGTTCAGTCCCGCGGAATCGGCCAGGTTCACATTGCTGCCTTTCCTGAGCAGGCGTATGATATTGCCGGTGTTTTCATCCAGCGTAATGGTGTAAATGCCGTTTTCCAGCGTATTGCCTTTTACAGTAGCCTTATCCGTTACATAGGCGGCGCCTTTTTGAATAGTAAAGCGCTGTTTGGAAAAAGGCGGCAGCATAGGCGGCACAAAGGCCAGCTCTCCGCTGCCCAGGCGCTGGGAGGGCACTTTATGGCCCTGGCTGTCTTGTACCAGGTCGCCTGCGCTGCTTAGTGAGGCCGGCACTACTACCAGTCCTGTGCGGGCATGGGCAAGTGTATTGTACACATCCACAGCGTTGGCGGCGGCAGCTTCACCTGCCTCACTTTTTGCAAGCAGCGCATTTGCCTGTTCGGCTCCGTTTAACGCAAATGCCTGTTTGTATTTCCATTGGGATATGGCCTTGGGGTCCTCCGGGTGCGAAACGCTGTTGTAGGCGCCCCATGTATGCTCGTTGAACATGATGATGTTGGTCCACGCGGTATCAAAATCCGCTGCCGGATAACCGGGCTTGCCCCGTAATGCCCAGATGGCGCCTGCCTGCTGCAAACGGTCGGAAGCGTTGCGGTTAATGCCTGTTTCGCGTGCGGCAGAGGCAATACCATCTGTCCAGAACTCTGTGTAATCGCCTGCTATCACCGGTATTTTATCCTTATAGGCTTTTTCAAAATCCTGCAGGAACTGTTTAACGGAAGTGATCACCAGCTTAGGCGATGCATAGCGTTCATTCCATGCCTTAACTGCTTCGGGCAGCTCGGGGTCAATGGGCGCATTGTCGCTCATAGCCCAGGTAAGTAAGGTCATGTTGTAGGGAAAACCTTTCTGTTCCAGCCTGGCCAGGTAGTCAAACAGGAAAGGATCCAGGAAGTGTTCGGAAGGATGGCCGGTGTAATAAGGTTTGGGGTCTTCTACGGTGAAAAAGTTAGGGATCTTATTGCCTTTGATCCGGTAACCGATAGAGTAGGGGGAGGACTGCCAGAACAACAGCTTTTGCCCACCGGACGGCGACTGCCAGTAAAAAGGTTTATCCCGCCACAGGTCTGCGCTGCCAATGCGATCCGATGCATTGGGCGCGCTCAGGAAGTAATGCACACCGGTTATATCTGCCTGGGCGGCCAGGCCCCAGGAGGCGCCGGGCACATCGCCCTGGAACATGGAGTTAACCTGTATGCCGTGCGTTTGCCCCAGGTGTATGCCGGTATAAAACATATGCAGCAGCTGTGCGGCGCTGGTGGCGCTGGTATTAATGTTGCCATATCCGCCATCCAGGTTAATCCATCCTTTTTTAACGGCGTCCCAGAAGCGGCGCTGCTTTGCTTCATCGGAAAGCGCCAGGTAGTGCTCCACTACCCAAATGGCCTCTGTATTCCATTTAAAACGCGCTTCAGGCGGATAGGAGGCCGAGCGTTCCGCTATCTTAATAGCTTCATCAATGTTGTTCATATGAATGGCCAGCACCTTGGATTGTACGTTGGTGTAACCAACATCTACATGGGAGTGCGGCATTACATATACTTTCCAGTCGGTACGCGCGGGCGGTACAATGCAGCGGGCATGGTACTGCCGCCCGCCGGTGGCGTAACGTATGTACGCCTGCACATCATGCGTTACGGGTGCGCCGGGCAGGGGAATTTCATATTCCTTTAAACCCGCTGTATCAGCCGGCAGCCGCAGGCTGTCCTGCAAACCGTTAAACGAAACATATACCTGGCCGGGTGCGTAGCTTGCGCCGCCATGCAATATCATGCGTACCATCCGGCATGCCTGGCCGTTGTGCTGTAAATAGGCCGTGGTAGGCTGCACGGCTATAGCGGTAAAGGTAGATGAAGTGGTTTGGGCATATCCTGCTGCCGTGTATAAGAAGGCAACGGCAAACAGGTTAAACAGTTTTGCTTTCATCTGTTAATATTTATTTCGCAGCGCATTGCCTTTTCAATTCCGCAATACGCTCCTGCAGTTTCATAAGGGCAATGGTAATATGTACAAACATATGTACATATTCCCGATTATCCAATTAAAATTCCTGATTTATGGGATTTTGAGCAGGGAGCAGGCAAGCGCCGGAAATAAAAAAGCCCACCGTTTACCGGTGGGCTTTTTCAACTTTGTATGAACAAAATTAGAAGCCAGGATTCTGCGGCAGAATAGCCGGGTTCACATCTGTTTCCTGCTTGGGCAGCGGGAACAGTAATTGTTTTTCTCCGAAAGTGGCGCCGAACACGGTTTTGTGTCCTACAAAATCATCCCAGTTGCCGGTTACATCGTTGTGCACCTTGCGGGTACGCAGCATGTCAAACCACATTTTGTTTTCAAAGCACAGCTCATAGTAGCGTTGCAGCCATACTTCATGCTCAAAGTCGGTTTGTGACATTGCGGCAATGGGTGCCAGCTTTGCACGTGTACGGATAGCATTTACATATGAAATGGCCTGGGGATTGGGTCCGCCTTCTGCACGGTTGGATGCTTCGGCATACATCAGGTACACATCGGCCAGGCGGTACAGCGTATAGTTCAGGTTTGACTTGGCAGTGTTAACTACTGCGGTTGAGTCAAAGTATTTGTAAATGTAAGGATGGCGGAATGTAACAGTGTCCGGACCATCTTTGCTCTTATATTTTGTAAAGAAGAACTGGCGCTCCTGCACACGCTT
>NZ_DASTRI010000245.1:0-13950 GCF_035761305.1 Chitinophaga sp.
CGCCAGTGTAGATGCCCTGCTGGGTAACTACTACGGGGTTAACAATAACCTGGTGACCCTGCTTGAAGGCATAGCCGCGCAAATACCTGCCGGCAGCCAGCTGCAGTACCGTCCCGGCGCGCTGCTGGACCGGCCGAATGTAAATCCCATTGACTGGACTACAGACGAAGCAAAGAATGTGGATGCTACCATTGTGGTGCTGGGCATTACCGGCCTGCTGGAAGGGGAGGAAGGAGAGTCCATTGCATCGCCCTCATATGGCGACCGGCTGGATTATAACATTCCACAGAACCAGGTGGATTTTTTAAGGAAGATGAAAAAGGATAACAGCAAGCCTGTAATTGCCGTTATTACTGGCGGCAGCCCTATGAACCTGGCCCAGGTGCAGGAGCTGGCAGATGCTGTGCTGCTGGTATGGTACCCGGGTGAGGAAGGCGGCAATGCAGTGGCAGATGTAATATTCGGTAAAGTATCGCCTTCGGGGAGGCTGCCGGTTACTTTCCCCAAATCGCTGGAGCAGCTGCCGCCGTATGAAGATTATTCCATGAAAGGCAGAACCTACCGTTACATGAAGGCCGGGCCTTTATATCCCTTTGGCTTCGGGTTGAGCTATACCCGTTTTGCCTACAGCAATTTGCGTATAAGCAATAGCGTTATTAAGAAAGGTCAGCCGGTTACTGCTACGGTAACTGTTACCAATACCGGTAAAATGGTCGGCGATGAGGTAGTACAGCTGTACCTTACCCATCCTGATGCCGGTGCAGATGCGCCATTGTATGCGCTGAAAGGTTTTAAGCGTATTACACTGGCCCCTGGCAACAGCACAAACGTATCTTTTACCATAACGCCGGATATGATGCAGCTGATAGATGAACAGGGAACAGCCGTATTGCCTGCCGGTAAAATACTGCTACAGATAGGCGGCGCCCTGCCGGGCAAAAGAAGCGCCGAGTTGGGCGCCGCACCTGGGGTGCAGGCGGAAGTGAGAGTGGAGAGAATGTAAAATCATGAATGTAAAATGTAGAATGTAAAAGTGAATGGGCAATGTTCCATTGTGTTAATAATGCATTTATGTAAGCAATGATACACTGCCTTGTTACTTTTACATTCTACATTTAAAATTTTACATTCTTCAGAAGTTCATCTCATCTGCGCTGGGGCCGTAGCTGCCGGGAATGGGCACTTCCAGCAGGCGCAGGTACACGCCCAGCTGCGCGCGGTGGTGTACGGTTTGGCAGTAAGCCATGCGCAGCACATCTGCTTTTGAGTCGGTGCTGTATACCTGGTCGCCGCTGCGCAGGGTCCACATATCGTTCAGCTGCGCATCTGTTGCCTGGGAAAGCGCAGCCCGGCCTTTTGCCAGCGACCGGTCAAAATAAGCCATCAGCTCATCTTTGCTATTAATGGTTTCTGGTTTGTAAGGGTTTTGTGCAAAATCCAGCTCACTGGTTTGCAGCGTCATTTCTACCCAGCCTGGCAGCTCGGCCACATGTGTTGCCAGCCATTTCAGGGTACCGCTTTTAGGATGGGGTTTCCAGTCAAACTTTTCTTCCGGTACGCGTTCCAGCATTTTGCGGGTAGTTACCGCTTCCTTTTCAAGCTCTTTCTGTAACATTTGGATCTGTGTCATAGTAGGTTGTGTTTTGTAATACAAAGCAACTACGGGGGTATGACAACAGTATGTCAGCAGGATTTGCAGGAAGTAATTTTTTTTTGAGAAAGGGTATATTCCTATGCAGCCGGCCTGCAAGCCGCTATCGTCGGTGGCCTGGCGTGCAGGCAGCTGTTTACGGCTGTTCTTCCATTAAAGCTACTTCTGCCAGCAGCACAATAGCGTCGTTGGAAAGGGCTTCCAGCTCCACCTCCTGTATATTCCATAATGCCAGTCCATCCCCGGCATTCAGCAGCCGGTGCTGCACTTCAAAAGCGCCTTCCAGCACAAACACAAATAAGCCGTGGCCGTGGCGGGTAATGGTATGTACTGCCGTGGCGCGGCCATTGAACATGCCAATATATGTTTGCGATCCCATAGCAATCAGCTGGTCTTTATGCTGCTGCAGGTCAAAGTTGGTGAGCTGCGCCACGGTAATGTCGGTACGTGTTCCGCATTTGAACCACCATTGTAAAAAGTTTACCAGGGCGGTATCATACGGGTTGGTGATGGTAAGCACGGCGCCTTTACGCCCGGCATAATACAGGCTTTGCCCTGCTGTTACCAGTCCTGACTGGCCGGTATGGTCCTGCCAGCTAATGGCGCCTACCGTGGGCACCAGTAAAATGTCGGTAGCTGCCTGCAGGCTCAGTGAAATGCTTTTGCCGCCTTCCAGGGTATCTTCATGCAGGGCATACAATGCGCCAAAAGGTGTTTTATGCTTATTATAAAACCCTTCTGCATTAAAGGTAAGATAGCGCCGGTGCCCGGCCTGTTCCTGCAGCCCTCTTTCGTGTGCCAGGAATATTTTTCCCTGTGATTGCGGTAGCATATTATGAAAGCGGCTTTATATCATGAAGTTAAGGAAGGGTGTATCATTCAGCGCCACCAGCAGCTGGTTGCCGATGGTATTGCGCCTGCAAACGGATATGCTGTTTTACCATCGGGCCGTTATTATGGTCATGCGCTTACATAAACCGTGTGCGTGAGCGTGTACCCTTCCGCTACGCTGCCGGTAACAGTAGCCAGCTCGTTGCTTAAAGAATCGCTGAACACCATGTCGGCGGTGTTGGCCGTATCTTGCCTGCCGTGTGCTTTATAATCATCTGCTGTAGTATATACGGTATCGCATACTTCAGCAGGGAAGGCGATTTGCGTTACCAGCAGGGAGGTGCCGCCGGCATTGTACACATGCACATGTATATGCGGCGCCCTGCCGGAATACCAGCCCGGGAAAATACTGGTAAAGGTAACAAGTCCGTCCGTATCAGTGGTTTGCCTGCCGCGCAGAAAGTGGGAATTGGTGTAGTCAACGCCGGAATAGCCGGCCTGGCCCGTGGTATACTCAGAATAGTAGCCCAGGGCGGTACAGTGCCATATGTCAACCAATGCGCCGGACAGCGCATTGCAGCTGTTGTTGGTGTTCCTGATATAGATCTTTACCGTAAGCGGTACGCCTGCCTGCCCGTCTGCAATATTGCTTCTTACATAAGAGGATGGGCTTTTGGTAGGATAGGGACCTGCGGTTTCCGTAGGTGTTACTGAGCAGGACCCGCTGCTGCCGGTGTCTTCGCCGGTAGTGGCGGCGGCAGTTGTGGTGTCGTTATCCTTTCTGCAGGATTTGGCCAGCGGCGCAATAATGGCGAGGCCTAAAGTGGCTAAGCTGTTCTTTAAAAAGAGCTTTCTTTCCATACAATAGTTTTAAAAGGTTCCTGTATTTGCGTTGATCGCGGTGTATTGATAATGTAAAGATTGGGGGAAGCGGGGAGGTAAAATGTTATCTGCCGTTAAAGGAAGGGTTTGTGCCGATAAAAAAAGGTCCCGCGCCATGCAGCGCGGGACCTTTTTGAAGGTAAAATATCAAATCTTACATCTAAAATGTAAAAGTGGTGAGGCGGTGTTCCTACAGCTCTCTTACCCATATATTACGGTAGCTGAGGGGCTCACTTTTATCACCGTGGGCCTGCAGCTTAATGGGAGCAGGGCCGTGCGCGGCGCCTTCATAAGTGGCCTTGCCTATATAGCGGGTAGGGCCTTTTAATTCAGTATTGTTTTGTACCAGCACACCGTTGTGGAATACGGTTACGCGGGCAGGTGATTTCAGGGAGCCGTCGTCGTTAAAGCGGGGAGCGGTCCATATTACATCATATGACTGCCACTCACCGGGTTTTTTACAGGCGTTTACCAGCGGCGGTGTTTGTTTGTACATGCTGCCGGCCTGCCCGTTCACGTAGGTGGCGTTGTTATAGTTATCCAATACCTGCAGCTCGTAACCGGCATCGCCGTTGCCAATAGAGGCCAGGAAAATGCCGCTGTTGCCGCGCGCCTGGCCGGAGCCGGTGATGTTGGAGGGTATGCGGTATTCGATATGCAGCTGGTAATCGGTAAAGGTGCGTTTGGTTTGGATGTTGCCCTGGGTTTTGTCAACGGTTAAAATGTGGTCGGCTACTTTCCATTTGGCAGGTTCTCCTTTGTCTACACTCACCCACTCATTCAGGTTGGTGCCGTCAAAAAGTTTAATAGCGTCAGAGGGCGCGTCGGCATTGGTTTTGCCGGGCGTAACTACTTTTGGAACCGGTGACCATACCTCTGTTTCTTCAGGTTTGGTCTGAGCGAACGCGGAAGTGCCCAGCAGCGCTGCAGCTGCTGCTAAAATTAGTGTCTTATGCATGATCTCAATAAATTTAATGCACTAAATTAACCTTCTAATCGATAAGTTGCCAGCATAAATTTGCGGGAAAACGGATGAGCGGTTTTAACGCTGCTGGGGTATTACGGCCTCCACGGCCTGTAAAAGCGATTCATAGGTTTCATCATACGACACTTTTTCCCCGTTCAGGAAAAAAGTAGGCGTACCATTTACGCCGCTGCGGATGCCGCTTTCAAAATCAGCTTCCACTTTTTGTTTAACGGCTTCGCTTCTCCAGTCCTGCGCAAACTGCTGCATATCCAGGTCCAGCGCTGCCGCAAAGTCAATAAAGCTGTTGCCGTGCAGGTTGTCCTGGTGCTCAAATATCATATCGTGCATCAGCCAGAACTTACCCTGCCTGCCTGCTGCTTCCGCGGCCAGTGCCGCCATGTAAGCGGCGGGGTGTGCTTCCTGCAGGGGAAAGTTGCGGAATACGAACAGCAGGTCCTTTTCTTTTTCTGCCAGTAATCTTTTGATGAACGGATAGGCAATGCCGCAGTGCCGGCACTGGTAATCACCGTATTCCACTAATGTAACAGGTGCGCCAGGGTGGCCGGTTTGCTGGTCTTTGCCAGATACGGGAGTTTTTAATGCTGACATAAGCTGCGTTTTAATGCTGACTATTATCCATGGTTTCCAGTGCCTGCAAAATGCCGTCTGCACCGGGGTTAATGCCGTCGGGTGAAAGGTAGCTCCATTGTATTACGCCCTGCTCGTCTATCACAAACAGCGCGCGTTTGCTCTGTCCTTCCTTCTCATCATAAGCGCCGTACAGGCGCGATACTTCGCCTTTTGGCTCAAAATCCGCCAGCAGGGGAAAGTGTAAATGGCGGTCCTTTTCAAAGGCCAGGTGGCACCATTTACTGTCTACAGAAATGCCTATTACTTCTGCGTTATGTTGCTGAAAAAGTTTGCGGGCTTCGTTATACAATGCCATCTGATCGCTGCATACCGGGCTCCAGTCGGCCGGGTAAAAAGCCAGTATAACCCGTTTGCCTTTCAGGTCGCGCAGTTTCAGGCGCTGGTCCGGCGTGCAGTACAACTCAAAATCCGGTGCAGTAGTGCCTTTTGCTAAAATGGTTTCAGCCATAGTGTTGTGTTTTGTAAAGGATGTAACTGAACACTACGAATATCATACCGTTGCTGCCGGACAGGGCCTTGGCAAACAGCAGGGCTTGCGGCACCAGCGCAAAGCGGGTTATTACAACGGCCGGTGAATGCCGTGACTGTAATACCGGCTGCGCGAACGTGGATTTTTATGCACAGGCGCAGCCGCTAACAATCATCATCCTTGCCCATGGTGTGGGAGGTCCAGGTGTGGCCTTGCCGGGCTATCAGCGCTTCTGCATTTTCCGGCCCCCAGGTGCCGGCCTGGTAGTTGGGAAAGTCGAGTGACTCATGCGCCTCCCAGTTTTCCAGTATGGGGGTAATTACATCCCAGGCGGTGAGCACCTGGTCGGAGCGCATGAACAGCGTAGCATCGCCGCGCAGGGCATCCAGCAGCAGGGTTTCATACGCCTCGGGTGTTTTCGTAGTGGTGTTAGTGTAGTGGAACACCATCTCAACAGGGTTCAGGCTCATTTCCAGCCCCTGCTTTTTGGCGGTAAAGCGCAAACGGATATCCATATGCGGCTGTATGTTTATCACCAGCCGGTTGGGCGTAAGGTTATCGGCATATTTATCCGGGAAGGTGGAGTGCGGCACCGGCCGGAACTGGATGGTGATGGAAGATGTTTTTTCCTGCATACGCTTGCCGGTGCGCAGGTAAAAAGGCACATCCTGCCAGCGCCAGTTATCCAGGTAAAATTTAACGGCAGCGTAGGTTTCGGTATGCGAGTCGGGGTTTACGCCCGGCTCTTCGCGATAGCCCGGCACTTTTTTGCCCTGCAGCCAGCCCGGCCCGTATTGCCCGCGTACCGCGTACTTATACACTTCTTCATGTTTAATGGGCCGTATGGCGCGCAGCACATCTACCTTACGGTTGCGTATTTCCTCTGCTTCAAAAGATACCGGCGGCTCCATGGCTATCATACAAAGTATCTGCAGCAGGTGGTTCTGTATCATATCGCGCAGGGCGCCTGCGCCTTCATAATAGCTGCCGCGCTGCTCCACGCCCACCTGCTCCGCCACGGTGATCTGCACATAATCAATATAGCTGCGATTCCACAATGGCTCAAACAGGGCGTTGGCAAAACGGAAAGCCAGTATGTTCTGTACTGTTTCCTTACCCAGGTAATGGTCTATACGGTATATCTGGTTTTCAGGAAAAATACCGGTGATCAGGTCATTCAGGGCTGTGGCGGTTTCTTTATTATGGCCAAACGGCTTTTCTATAATGATCCTGTCGCCCTGCGGATTATTGGCCAGCCCGGTGCGTCCCAGGTTAGAGGTAACAGGGCCGATGAAATGCGGGGCTACAGACAGGTAAAACAACCGGTCGGCCCGGGCGCCCCTGGTTTCATCCAGCGTATGCAGCTGTTTTTCGAGCGTTGAATAAAACGCGGGATCATTAATATCTGATTTCAGGTAATGTACTTTGGATTTAAAGGCATGCCATGCCGCTGGTTCCGGCTCGCCGCTGCGCGAAAACTCTGTTAGCCCGTTCAGCAGGTGCTGGTGATAGGCGTCATCATTATAATCTTCCAGGCCCAAACCTATGATGTTAAAGCTTTCCGGCATCCAGCCTTCAATAAAAAGGTTGTAAAAGGCGGGTATCAGCTTCCGTTTGGACAAGTCGCCCGTACCGCCGAAAATAACAATCGCAGAAGGGGTTGATTTTTGTACAGGTTTCATCTGTTAATTTTTTATTTTTCTACCGGTCAGTGAAACTTACCACGATAAAATGTTCATTCGCCATGAAAATTTTATTGCGGAGGTTTCATACAAGCATGCGTTTATAATAACAGGAAAGATACTAATTAACAAAGGAATATCCATTTTTACAAAAGGTTGGGCGCGCAGGTGCGTGGGGTAAATGTTGTATTTAACATTCCTGTTTTATGGAAATATTTTTTTTATCTTTATATAACACTTACTTAACGCTATCCATCCTATGAAAAAACTACTTGCCTTTGCGGCGCTGTTGTACTGCAATGCCGCTTTTTCCCAAACACCGGCCGAAGATGAGTTAAAGCTGTTAGTTGCATTAAAATCGCTTAACCATTGGGTAAGCTTTAAAGAGAACAGTAACAAAGATTCCCTGCAGGAAGCCAACCGTTTTTTCCGGGAAAGCCTGCTGGCCGTCACCTCCCACAACCCCGCTACTTTAACTTATGAATTTAAAGCGTTGCAGGCAGAGGGGTTAAAGATTGCCAGTTCGGAAGATAACACCTTCCGCATTTACTCCTGGCCTACCGGCGGCGGCGCGGCCCGTTTCGGCAACCTGTTCCAGTACAAAATCGGCAACAAGGTAAATGCAGTGCTGAAGCAGGACGATGCGGCTGCACCCGGTTACTGGTACTCTGACGTATACCCGAAAAAAGCCGGCGGTAAAAACTACTACATCAGCATCAGCAACGCCACCCATTCAGCACACGACACGTACCAGGGCATCCGCATATTTGCAACGGACCGTAATGGGCTGAACGATACCTTATCGGTTATTAAAACCGACAAGAAAACCAGCAGTGAGCTGGGATTCACCTATGATATTAATACAGTACCCAAAAAGCGCGGTAAACCGGTTGACCTGATTGAGTATGATAATAAAACCGGCACCCTATCTTTTCCCGATGTTGCGGAAGATGGCACGGTGAGAAGCAAAAAGCTGAAATACCGTTTTGTAGGCCGTTATTTTGTGAATGTGAAGGAGTAGGTTAGCCGGGTAATTTTTCCACCAGGTTTTTCCAGTACCGGCGGGGCATGTGCTGTACATGCAATTTCATATTCTTACGCGCGGCTATGTTGGTGCTGCCGAAATAAGTTTTCCATAAAGATTGATAAAGGTCTTCCTGCTCATCGTGCAAGGTGTGCAGGGAGGCCTTGTCGTTTAAAGCAGCGGCAAAATCAATAGTTACTTCGCTAACGCACTGCAGGTTGTAGTACAGGCCGTATTTGCGGCGGGCATCATAAATCAGCCAGTGCTGGTCGGCGTAGCGGTCTTCAAAATGCCGGCTCACCAGCGGCAGCACGTTAAAGTCCGGTTCCACAACAGCGTAAAACAGCCCGTCTTTTGTTTTTTGAAAGCGGATAAAGGCTTCCATACGGTGCTTTTCCCGGCCTACCTTATGCACCAGCTGCTGTAGCCATAGCACATCGGGATGGCTGTAATCTGTTGCCATGTTTTTCCCGGCCTGCAGCGCATACTGTATATAGCGGAACAGGCGGTTTTCGGCTCCTGGCTGGCCCGACAGCAGCACACGGCATATGTTGGCCAACCCGTCTTCAGGCAGCTGCGCCTGCAGCTTGTTAATGACCCGCATTGCTTTGGCGCTGCTGGTGTGTACCGTATGCGGCCTGGCAAACAGGCTTACCGGCGCCGCACCTTCCGGCCGGATGTCCGGATCTTTTATTTTGTATTCATATATCTCAAACACCGCGGTGAAAAAGCCTTCAAAGCTACGGTCATATACAACGGTTTGCATGGTTCAGAACAATTTCAGCTGTGGTGAAAAATCCGGCCTGTATTTGCTGCGGCTTTCCTGCAGTATCATTTCCCGCAGCTGCATGGGCTGATAGTCTTTTAGTAAATGGTGGTCGCTGGTGGTGATAAAGTACCGTGCGCGGTTAACGGAAACGCCTATCTTTTGCAGGTGGTGCATGCCCAAGCGGCTGAATTTGCGGGCTTCGCATATTTTTTGGGCAGATTGGATGCCAATGCCCGGCACGCGCATAATGAGCATGTAATCGGCCGTGTTAATGTCAACAGGAAACAGGTGCAGGTTGCGCAGGGCCCAGCTTAGCTTGGGATCTGTTTGTGCATCCAGCAGGGGCTCGTGGGGCGATACAATTTCATCTACCTGGAAGTGATAGAACCGCATGAGCCAGTCGGCCTGGTACAGCCGGTTCTCCCGTATAAAGGGCACGGGCGTGCCCACGGCGGGCAGGCGGCTGTCGTTGCTCACCGGTACATAGCCGGAGTAGTACACCCGCTTTAAATGCATTTTCCGGTAAAAGAAGTGCGCCATGTACAGTATCTGGAAGTCGGTTTCCGGCGTGGCGCCAATGACCATTTGCGTGCTTTGCCCGGCGGGCGCCAGCACCGGCGCTTTTTTGTGCTGCTTTTGCTCTTCCGCGTTTTGTATAAGGGCCTGATCTATGTACCGCATGGGCTTCAGCATGTCGTCGCGCTTTTTGTCGGGCGCCAGCAGCTGCAGGCTTTCTTTTGTGGGCATTTCCACGTTTACGCTCAGGCGGTCGGCATACAGGGCGGCCTGCTGCATCAGCTCATCACTGGCGCCGGGAATGGTTTTCAGGTGTATGTAGCCGTTAAACCGGTGCTCGGTGCGCAGCTTTTTAGCTGCCAGCACCAGGCGCTCCATGGTGTAATCAGCGTTCTTAAAAATGCCGGAGCTGAGAAACAATCCCTCAATATAGTTACGGCGGTAAAAGTTGATGGTAAGATCTACCACCTCCTGTACTGTAAAGGCTACCCGTTGAATATCGTTGCTTTTACGGCTGATGCAGTAGGCGCAGTCATAAATACAGAAATTGGTAAGCAGTATTTTCAGGAGGCTTACACAGCGCCCATCCTCCGTATAGGCGTGGCAGATGCCGCTGGATGCATTTCCCAAACCCTTGTTCTCGTTTTTACGATCGCTGCCGCTGCTGGCGCAGCTCACATCATATTTAGCCGCATCTGACAAAATAGCCAGCTTTTCACTGATCCGTTCGCTCATGGTATGCTGTGTTAAAAGAACAGCTCTGTAAATATATGTCAAAATACTAAAAAAATTAGCATTTTGATATTGGAAATAAGCAGCCATAATTCAAGGTACGGTACCGGTTGGCAGTGGGAGGATGGCGGAGCTGAACCGGACGGGCGTGGGATAAATACTGAAGATAACACCATTGCCGGGCCGTTGCGGTTTGTATTTTTGCTGCGTTAAAAGTTCACACAAAACATTTTCTATATGACACCAACAAACAAGATCGCGCTGGTAACCGGCGGTAGCCGCGGCCTGGGCAAGGATATGGCCCTGAACCTGGCAAAGAAAGGCAACCATGTAATTATTACCTATAACAGCCAGCAGGGCGCTGCACAGGAAGTAGTAAGCGCTATTGAGAAGCAGGGCCTTAAAGCAGCCGCACTGCAGCTGAACACCGGGGCGGTAGAGGGTTTTGACAAATTTGTGGAAGCGCTGAAAAGCACCCTGCAAACCACCTTTAATGCAACGCAGCTCCACTACCTGGTAAACAATGCCGGCACCGGCGTTCACCAGTCTTTTGCCACTACTACAGAGGCGCAGTTCGACGAGCTGGTGAACATTCACCTCAAAGGTGTATTCTTTCTTACGCAAAAATTATTGCCGGTGATAGCCGATGGCGGCGCTATTGTAAATGTATCGAGTGGACTGGCCCGTTTCAGCACGCCCGGCTATTCGGCTTATGCTGCTATGAAAGGCGCTATAGAAGTGCTTACGCGTTATATGGCCAAAGAGCTGGGCGCCAGGGGCATCCGTGCTAATATTATTGCACCGGGGGCAATTGAAACGGATTTTGCCGGCGGCACAGTGCGGGATAATGCACAGGTGAACGCTCAAATTGCTTCCCAGACTGCATTAGGCAGGGTAGGGCTGCCGGAGGATATAGGCAGCGTGGTAGCGTTCCTTTGCAGCGATGATGCCCGTTGGGTAACGGCGCAGCGGGTAGAAGCTTCCGGCGGTATGTTTTTGTAACATGGAATAAAATGGAAGCGGCCGAATGAATGTAAAATCATCAATGTAAAATGTAAAAGTAAAATGCCATGAGCGGCGGCATTTTACTTTTACATTTAGTATTTAAAATTTACATTACGTTCTTTCCACTCTTTGCAGCTTAACCTGAAAACCGTAACGGATGCCCAGCTGTATCTGCCAGGGATTACCGCCCGGTACTATCAGATGGCGTTTATGTTCACCAGCTTGTGTGGTTGATGCAAATAATAAGTAAAGCCTGCCGTTTGCAACACTTGTTTTGCAAACGGCAGGCTGCGTATATAGTTGTCAGTACCGTTTAAATAGTAGGCATACCACCGGTTACCTGCACGGTGGCGCCGGACATATAGCTGCCTTCCTGGCTGGCCAGCAGCACAAAAGCCGGGGCCACCTCTGCCGGTTGACCGGCACGTCCCAGCGGTGTGTTTTTACCAAATTTTTCTACATGATCTGCCGGGAAGCTGCCTGGTATCAGCGGTGTCCAGATGGGGCCGGGAGCTACGCAGTTCACCCGTATTCCTTTTTCACCCCACAGCTGCGCCAGGGTAGCGGTAAAGTTTTGTATGGCGGCTTTGGTGGCAGTGTAAGGTATTAATGTAGGCCGTGGCGTATAGGCGTTCACGGAAGTAGTGTTAATAACGGCGCTGCCGGGCTTGAGGTATGGTTCTGCCGCCTTACACAGGTAGAACATAGCATGTATGTTTGTTTTAAATGTGTATTCCCATTCTTCGGTGGGTATTTCCTGCAGGGATTTATACTCCATCTGGTAAGCGGCATTATTTACCAGTATGTCTAAACCGCCCAGCTCCCGCACGGCTGTTTCAACCAGCTCTTTGCAGTGCGCTTCTTCGCTAATATCGCCGGGCACCAGCACAGCCTTGCGGCCTACATCTTCCACGTATTTGGCGGTTTCCCGTGCATCTTCATCTTCTTTCAGGTAAGAGATCAGCACATCTGCTCCTTCCCTGGCAAAAGCAATGGCTACAGCTTTACCAATACCGGAGTCGGCCCCGGTAATAATAGCTTTACGTCCTTCCAAACGGCCGCTGCCTTTATAGGTAGTTTCGCCGTGGTCAGGTTTGGGGTTCATTTCCTGTTCTGTGCCCGGCATGGCCTGCTCCTGTGCAGGAAAGGATTTAGGATATTGTTCTGTAGGGTTTTGTACCCCCGGTTTTTCAGCGGTTTTTGTTGCCATAGTACAATAATTTTATGATGAACAAATTTTTTCTATATACAGGAAGGACTATTATCATGCCAGGGGATAATGGCCGGCGCTGTTATAAATCCGCCAGGGACGCAGGAGAGAGGGTGACAGCTACGCTTCTGCCTGCTCTACAGCGGAGCGTTGAATTTTGTGGACAGTTTTTTGGGAGCAGAAAGCAGGTAACAAAAAGCTTTCAAGATTGGTCGGGGTGGAGAACCTTGCGGGTTTGCAAACAATATGCATTCAGGAGATGTGTTTCTCCCGCAGGTCCAAACTACGAACTGCGCCCGGCTGGTTGGTAATACTATGCAGCATGCTATATCACCCCGGCTATTAGTTGCTATTATACTTCATCAAGTCATCGCGCCGGGCAAGGTTCTTCGTTTTGGACCTGCTATGGAGAAACGCCTGCCGGCAGTGTGGGTATCTCCGCGCTTTCGCAGCAGGTTCCGGTGGGGGACTTTGCCTGTTTGCAGACAGTATGTATCTAAGATAAGTGTGTTTCTCCAGCAGCAGGTTCCGGTGGAGAACCTTGTGGGTTTGCAAACAATATGCATTAGGAGATGTGTTTCTCCCGCAGGTCCAAACTACGCACTGCGCCCGGCTGGTTGGTAATACTATGCGGCATGCTATATCACCCCAGCTGTCAGTTGCTATTATACTTCATCAAGTCATCGCGCCGGGCAAGGTGCTCCGTTTTGGACCTGCTATGGAGAAACGCCTGTGGGCAGTGTGGGCATCTCCGCGCTTTCGCAGCGGGTTCCGGTGGAGGAGTTTGCCTGTTTGCAGACAGTATGTATCTAGGAGATTGTGTTTTTCCCGCAGCGGGTTCCGGTGGAGAACCTTGCGGGGTTGCAAACAGTATGTATTCAGCAAGTGTGTTTCTCCCGTAGGTCCAAACACGCACTGCGCCCGGCTGGTTGGTAATACTATGCAGCATGCTATAACACCCGGGCTGTTAGTTGCTATTATACTTCATCAAGTCATCGCGCCGGGCAAGGTGCTCCGTTTTGGACCTGCTATGGAGAAACGCCTGCTGGCAGTGTGGTCATCTCCGCGCTTTCGCAGCGGGTTCCGGTGGAGAACCTTGCCTGGCGCCACAACTGATGAAGCCAGGCAGCTTACTGCAGTTGCCGTATATTCAACGCTCAATAGTTGTTCTAATCAGCCAGGCCCAGTTCGGAACCGGAAGCGCGAGAAAGCACAAAGCACAAAGCACAAAGCAGAAGGCATAAAGCAAAAATCAAAAATCAAAAATCAAAAAGCACAAAGTAGAAATCAAAAAGCATAGCGTGAAAAACAAAAATCCACTGAATTTTATACAATTTTTCCCTCCCGCTGTCCTATTTCGTTTTCCTCATTTGTTATACCAGTATAAAACCATAATAACATGAGAAAGCTAAGCGTATTTAACTTTATGACCCTGAACGGTTTTTACAAAGGCCCCGGGGAAGACATCAGCTGGCACAAGCAACAGATTACGGCCGAAGAAAATGAATTTGCCAAAACAGGCGCACAATCGGGCTCCATCCTACTGCTGGGCCGCGTTACC
>NZ_DASTRI010000246.1:0-6232 GCF_035761305.1 Chitinophaga sp.
TATTAAAAGAACGCCGCTGGCAGATGATAAGCGAAAAGTACAGGTATCGCTCAGCAAAGAGGGAGGACGTGTACTGGTAGAGATCCGGAAAATCCGCGCCGGATGGCTGGCGAAGGCCATGAGCGCCATGCTAACGGTGGAAGAAAAAAAGATAATGAAGCAGGCCGCAAATATCATTCAGCGGCTGGCGGATTATGAGGGAGAAGAAAGCTGAACCGCATTTGTAAACACCAGGCTGCTGTGCAGCAGGGATGCATTCATTCACTGGCATACATTTTTCAGCATACTACAAGATATACAGGGCTATCCTGATTTTTAACCCACTGCAGGCCGCATTGCGCATTCAGCGCTTTGTGTTCCGGCATAAAACATATTTATATTGAAACCATCTCAACTATTCCGTTCATTAAGATCCCGTAACTACCGGTTGTATTTTACCGGGCAGTCCATTTCCCTTATTGGTACGTGGATGCAGCGGATGGCGGTAAGCTGGCTGGTGTACCGGCTTACCCATTCATCGCTGATGCTGGGCATTGTTGGGTTTGCGGGCCTTATTCCTTCCATGCTGTTTTCTCCCTATGCCGGAACGCTTTCGGACCGGCACAGCCGTTATCGCATTTTGCTGTATTCGCAAATTGCCTCCATGCTGCAGTCCGGCGTACTGGCTGCTATTGTGCTGCTTAAATACTACAATATAACAGCCATTATAGCGCTGGCGGCTGCGCAGGGTGTTATTAATGCCTTTGATACCACTTCCCGGCAGTCATTGATGGTAGATCTTATAGACAATAAAGAAGACCTGCCCAATGCTATTGCGCTTAATTCATCAATGGTAAACCTGGCGCGCCTGCTGGGGCCTGCCTTTGCCGGCATTATCCTGAGCACATTTGGTGAAGGCATTTGTTTTTTGATAGACTTCCTCACCTTTATTGCGGTGATTGTTTCCCTGCTGATGATGCGCCTGCAGCTTATAGCGCCTCCTAAAACCGATACCAACATCTGGCAGGGACTGAAAGAGGGTTATGCTTACCTGCAGCAATCCCCTAAAGTGCGTTCGGCTATAATGATGCTGAGCGCTTCAGGTATTTTTCTCATGTCTTTCAACACGCTTACGCCGGTATTTGCCAAAGAGGTTTTTGGCGGCGATGCGGAAACCTATAGCTGGTTTGCCAGCATTACGGGACTGGGCGCACTGTCCAGCGCTATTTACCTGGCCGGCCGTAAGCCCGGTAAAGACCTGCTGACTTTTATAGGCATAGCGGCACTGGTGTTCGGGATTAGTGTGGTTGCCTTTTCCCGCGTTACCTCACTGCCGCTGGCCCTGCTGTTTATTATGCTTTCAGGCGCTGGTATGATGGCGCAGGTTGCAGCTACCAACACTTATGTGCAAACCAATGTGCCCGGGCATATGCGGGGCCGTATGATCAGCTATTACGCCATGGCCTTCCAGGGCACGCTGCCAATAGGCAACCTGCTTACCGGGCTGGTAGCACACCGCATTGGCGCGCCGCTTACAGTTAGCCTGCAGGGCACCGCTGGCATTATTTGCGCCGCACTGTTCATCTGGGGTGTTTACAGGCACCGGGGCGCAAACACTGAAACAAAGCCCCGCCTGGAATACAGCGACATTGTATAAGCGATATATTTTTTAAAGCACTAAAAAAATTGTTATGGCTATTACCGCACTGGACCAACGAACCGCACTGGTATTAATTGATCTGCAAAAAGGTATTGCCGGCGCTCAAACCGTACCGCCTGCCGAAGGAGTGGTGGCTAATGCCGCCAGGCTGGTAAAGGCTTTCCACGCTGCCGGTCTTCCTGTTGTGGCTGTGAATGTAAGTTTTGCAAGTGACTTTGGCGATGCCCTGAAGCCCCGTAATGAGAGAAAAAGCGCAGCCTCCCGAAGCCCGGGATGGGATGAGCTGATGCCGGAGCTGGAGCTGCAGCCTACTGATATTTATGTTACCAAACATAACTGGAGCGCCTTTTACGGCACTGATCTTGACCTGCAGCTGCGGAGGCGGGGTATTACCAATATTGTGCTGGCAGGCATTGCTACCAGCATTGGGGTAGAAGGCACGGCCAGGGGCGCGCATGAAAGAGCCTACAATGTAACCTTTGCCTCAGATGCAATGAGCGACCGTTCAATGGCCGCGCATGAGCATAGCCTGCAGGTAATTTTTCCGATGATAGGTGAAACGGGAACAACAGCGGAGATTATTGCAATGCTGAAGGGGAACAAAGAGGGCTGACATTCGTCAGCCCTCTTTTATTAGTTATGCGCTGCAGGTTACGCAGCCTTCTTCCATGGTACAAACCGCGCCTTCGGGAATACCGTCCAGCATGGTGGTTGATCCGCCCGTAGTAGCAGCTACAACCGGCTCCATTTGCTGGCCGCCCTGTTTTTCTACCGTGAACTGTACGGCCTGGGTAGCAGCCTGCGTACGCAGGTAATACATACCGGTTTTCAGGCCTTTCTTCCAGGCGTAGAAGTGCATGGAGGTAAGCTTGCCGGCGGAAGGAGTGTCTACAAACAGGTTGAGTGATTGTGACTGGCAAATGAATGCGCCGCGGTCGGCTGCCATATCAATGATGTTGCGTTGTTTGATTTCCCAAACAGTTTTATACAGCTCCTTAATGTTGGAGGGTATTTCGTTGATCTGCTGTATGGAACCATTGGCCGCGATGATCTTGTTTTTCATATCATTGTCCCACAGGCCCAGCTCTACCAGGTCTTTCAGCAGGTGTTTGTTCACCACCACAAACTCACCGCTCAGTACGCGGCGGGTATAAATGTTGGAGGTATAAGGCTCAAAGCACTCATTGTTACCCAGTATCTGGGAGGTAGAGGCAGTAGGCATGGGCGCCAGCAGCAGGGAGTTACGGATGCCGTGCTCTTTAATGCGAGCTTTCAGCGATGTCCAGTCCCAGCGGTCAGAAGGTTTTACGCCCCACATATCAAACTGCAGGATGCCTTTGGAGGCCGGTGAGCCGGGGAATGTTTCGTACGCGCCGTGCTGTTTGGCTATATCGTTAGAAGCGGTTAATGCCGCGAAATAAATGGTTTCAAATATTTCTGCATTCAGCTTGCGGGCTGCTTCGCTTTCAAAAGGATAACGCAGCAGTATAAACGCATCTGCCAGGCCCTGTACGCCCAGGCCTATGGGGCGGTGGCGCAGGTTGCTGCGGCGTGCTTCTTCTACCGGGTAATAGTTGTTGTCAATGATCTTGTTCAGGTTGAGGGTAGCCTGGTAGGTTACCTCATACAGCTTTTCATGATCAAACTTACCGTCTATTACAAAGCGGGGCAGCGCCAGGGAAGCCAGGTTGCATACCGCTACTTCATCAGCATCTGTATACTCAATGATCTCTGTGCAAAGGTTAGAGCTTTTGATGGTGCCCAGGTTCTGCTGGTTCGACTTGCGGTTGGCGGAGTCTTTATACAGCAGGTAAGGAGTACCGGTTTCTATTTGCGCATCCAGGATGGCAAACCACAGGTCCTGCGCTTTTACTGTTTTGCGTGCGCGGCCTTCCTGCTCGTATTTTTCATACAGCGCTTCAAACTCGTCGCCCCAGGTTTCGTGCAGGCCCGGCGCTTCGTGGGGGCAAAACAGGCTCCAGTCGCCGTTAGCTTCCACGCGTTTCATAAACAGGTCGGGCACCCACAGGGCGTAAAACAGGTCGCGTGCGCGCAGCTCTTCTTTACCGTGGTTCTTACGCAGGTCCAGGAACTCAAACACATCGGCATGCCAGGGCTCCAGGTAAACGGCAAAGGCGCCTTTACGCTTGCCGCCGCCCTGATCAACATAGCGGGCAGTATCATTAAACACGCGCAACATGGGAATAATACCATTGGAGGTGCCGTTGGTACCGCTGATGTAAGAGCCGGTAGCGCGGATGTTGTGAATGCTTAAACCAATACCGCCTGCGCTTTGCGAGATCTTGGCGGTTTGCTTCAGCGTATCGTAAATGCCGTCGATGCTGTCGTCTTTCATGGTCAGCAGAAAGCAGGATGACATTTGAGGTTTGGGCGTGCCTGCGTTAAACAGGGTAGGCGTAGCGTGGGTGAACCAGCGCTCGCTCATCAGGTTATATGTTTTAATGGCAGACTCAATATCTTCTTTATGTATACCTACGGCTACGCGCATGAACATATGCTGCGGGCGCTCTGCAATTTTACCATCTACCCTCAGCAGGTAAGAGCGCTCCAGGGTTTTAAAACCAAAATAGTCAAAGGCAAAATCGCGGTCGTAAATAATATTGGAGTCAAGTATCTCCGCATTCTTTTTAATGATGTCCCATACATCGTCAGACAGCAGCGGTGCGGGCTTACCTGTTTTCGGGTCCACATACTCATACAGCTTCTTCATCGTTTTGGAAAACGATTTTACGGTATTCTTATGCAGGTTGCTCACCGCAATGCGGGAGGCCAGCAGCGCATAATCCGGGTGCTTGGTGGTTAAAGAAGCAGCGGTTTCTGCTGCCAGGTTATCCAGCTCTGTTGTGGTTACGCCATCATACAAACCCTGGATTACTTTTTTGGCCACGTCAATGGAATCTACATACTCAGATGCCAGTCCATAACACAGCTTTTCAATACGTGCGGTGATCTTGTCAAACTTTACCGCTTCTTTGCGGCCATCCCTTTTTATTACAAACATGTGTATTGAAATTTAATAAGGTTAGCAATATGCAATTACGAATTGTCAATTACGAATTACGAATTAAAATGCAGCGATTGAAAGCCGGTTTAAACACCGCACTATTAATCCGTAATTAATAATTCGTATAAATGCAGCAATTAATTAACGCCAGTTCAAGCACTATACTATCAATTCGTAATTCGTAATTGATAATTCGTAATTACTAAAAGTCTTCGTCTAAGCTGAATGTTTGTGTTTCCTTGCCGGACATTACGCCTGCTTTCTGGTAATCGCCCACCCGTTTTTCAAAGAAGTTGGTTTTGCCCTGCAGGGAAATCATTTCCATAAAGTCAAACGGGTTGGTGGAATTGAATATTTTGGCGTAACCCAGCTCTGACAGCCAGCGGTCGGCTACAAACTCAATGTACTGTGCCATCAGGCGGCTGTTCATACCAATAAGGTCTACGGGCAGCGCATTGGTTATAAATTCCTTTTCAATGGCTACTGCGTCGCCAATGATCTGGTGCACTTCTTCCTGGGTAAGCTTTTGCTGCAGCATGCTGTAAAGCAGGCAGGCAAATTCGCAGTGCAATCCTTCATCACGGCTGATCAGCTCATTGGAGAAGGTAAGGCCGGGCATCAACCCTCTTTTCTTTAACCAGAAAATAGAGCAGAAGCTTCCGCTGAAGAAAATACCTTCCACGGCTGCAAAGGCAACCAGGCGTTGTGCAAAGTTGCCGTTCTCGATCCAGCGCAGCGCCCATTCTGCTTTCTTTTTTACAGCAGGCACGGTTTCAATGGCATGAAACAGGCGGTCTTTTTCAACAGGATCTTTTACGTAGGTATCTATTAATAAAGCGTAGGTTTCCGAGTGTATATTTTCCATCATGATCTGAAAACCGTAAAAACAGCGGGCTTCCGGTATCTGCACCTCGCTCATAAAGTTTACGGCCAGGTTCTCATTCACTATACCATCGCTGGCGGCAAAAAAGGCTAATACGTGCGTAATAAAATGGCGCTCTCCATCGTTCAGGGTGCCCCAGTCTTTCAGGTCGCCGCTAAGATCTATTTCTTCTGCTGTCCAGAAGCTGGCCTCATGCCGTTTATATACTTCCCATACTTTCGGATAATTAATGGGCAGCAGTACAAAGCGATCTTTGTTCTCTTTCAACAAGATCTCATTTTCAAGGTTCATACGCCAAGTTTTTTTTGGTTAAATGCTGTACGCTAACTGGAATAAGGGGGTTTGACGGGAGATACCTATCCATATAGTGAGGAAGGTGTCACTTGCGTCAATAACCTTATACGCGAAGGTCTTTGACAAATGGTTGCGCTTGGCAGGTATCTGGCTTCCCTGATCAAGAACATCACATGTTGGGGATCAGGAATCACAGTAGCGCGTCTGCTCGTGATTCTAACACGATTCCCTATTAATCCCGGCTACGCACCGGAAACCAATGCAACTAAGTCAAGAACTCACACAAATGTAAGTACGAAAGGAACGGGTGAGGTTTAAAGTTTTTAACACGTGTGGAAAAAGAAGCGCCTATTTTTGGAAACACAACAGGGTATTGGCACATGCTGTGATA
>NZ_DASTRI010000247.1:0-7366 GCF_035761305.1 Chitinophaga sp.
TCCATTTACGCATGTACAAAATTTACGGAAAGATAGGCATTTGCATTCCTTTAACACAACTTAATAATACCTTAAAATACCGGCCGGCATTAAACGCAAAAAAAAGAGGATGGTCTTATAACCGACAATTTTTTAAAGACGTAAAATTATGATTGTATGAAAGGATTAAGCTTAATGGCTGTGGCAGCCATGATGACAACCGCCGCTTTTGCCGGCACCGGTAAAGATGATGACTACAACGCACAGGACAAGATCGCATTGAATAAAATAGAGATCCGGCAGCAGCAGGAACAGAACGATGACCTGCAGCAGAACATTGCAGAACAGCAGAGCGCCATCTTTGACCTGATAAAGGAAAAAACCAGTTTAAAGAACGATCTGCAGTCGCTGGAAGATAAACAGCAGCATGCTGTTGCCGACGGCAAAACCGGCAAGGTGAACCGCCTGGGCAGGCGGATAGCCTGGGATCAGGCATTGCTGAAAGCAAATACCGACCATATCCACGAATACCTGGCCGCAGAAAGGAACGATATGCGCCTGATAAACCATAATGGCGCAAGAATAGACCAGGAAGAAGCGGCGATTAGTTCAATTAGTAATTGATAATTCGTAATTAGCAAGCAGCAAAGCTGCTTTCTCCATGTCCGGTTGCTCGTGCAGCGCAGAAAGCACTAACCGGTGAATAGCCGGGCTGTTGGGATCGGGGTAGGAGAAGGAGGAAATGATAATGTCGTGCTCCAGCAGGAACTGGGCAACAGAAGGCGTATGAGCATTGGGTTGCAGCAGGAATACGGGTAAATGATGCGGGTTATGCACCCACGGGATGTTGGCAATAAGCTGTTGCAGATAGTGGATATTGCGCTGCAGTTTTTTACGCCCTGCGGCATACAGGGGTTTACATTGCAGAAAGGCGTAAGCGTTGGCTGGCATCATGGGCGTGCTGGCTGTAAAGAAGGGAAGTTTCTTCATGGCGGAGATATCAGCCGCATGCCCTGCCACCAGCCCGCCTTCTACACTGTAAGCCTTGGCCAGCGAAGCGGTAATAAGATAATGTACCGGCGCATGTACCGGCAGCAGATGTGCGATGCCTTCGCCTTCCGGCCCCAGGATGCCGGCGCCGTGAGAATCGTCTATTACCACCAGCACTTTTCTTTCTATAGCCGCCAGCCAGCTGAAATCGTATATGGTGCTTGTTAAAGGATTTACCGCATCAGTGGCCAGCACAAAGGTATGGTCCGGATGGCTGTTTACCTGTTCAATGGTTTGCGCTGTCCATTGCTGCCGGTCCTGGAAAGGTACTACGGCGTTGTGTAAACGAAGCGCGGGGTGCGTGCCGGGCGCATATAACACCTGGCCCCTGGTTTGCGCGTAATGAATGGCCGCCTGCGCGGCCAGGTAACCGGAGGAAAAAGCAGCGGCCGACTGCTGCCGGAAGAGTACTGCCAGCGCATGTTCCAGCTCTTCGTATATGCCAAGGCGTACATTGGCAACGCGGGAGGAAATAAACACCGGGCCAAACAGGCCCATGCCTGTTGCAACGGCTTCCCGGAAAGCAGGTTGGTCATGTGCGCCCAGGTAGGAAAAGCCGGAAAAGAAAAGATGTGCTTTGCCATCGATCACGGCTGTTCTGCCAGGTGTGGTATTGGTTTGAAGCGGGCTCATTTTTCTGCTTTGGTGCGCAGCACAAAATAATAATCGCCGGATTTCACCTTCATATCAAACAGCTTATCGTCCAGGTGTACAACGGTTACCAGGTTCTCGGCGTTGCGCAGGCCGTTGCTGGCTGTAACGCTGATGATGCTGCCGTTGCTGAGCAGCTGGTATTTGCCGGAGTCCGGTTTGTTATCAATGGTGGCTATAAATACATTGTTGTCCAGGAACTGGTAGTACACATTGCTGTAGTAACCATTTTTCAGGTCTTTAGCCTGTGTGATCTGCGTATTGTCATACGGATCGCCGGCAGGCACCTGTACATCGTACACCCGCCACTTTTTATGCAGCAGCAGGCGGTTTACCTTATTACTATTGCAGGCCAGCAGGGTTATACATAAAAATACCAGCAGGTAAAGGCTGTTTTTTATCATGATGCTTTTATTTGTTCCCGGTCATTTTCTTATTGAAATCAGCAGATTTCCCTTTTGGAATGGAAAGGCTTTCCCACTGTTCTTTCATGATCATTTTGCCAATATACACGATCTGTCCCACATGATAAGGAATATGCGCCAGCTGCCGGTTAATGGCATCTACCACGGCATGCGGCTCGGAGCGGATGTACACGGTTTTTTCCAGGTCGGCCTCCTGCAGGCTGTCCAGCGCCTGCATCATGCAGTCCCAGCCTTTTTTCCATAGCTCCAGTACTTCTTCCCTGGTGGCGTGGCTGTTATCAAATTCGGTGTCGCGGTTGCGCCAGGGCTTTTCGCCGTCGGTGGTGAGGAAATCGGTCCAGCGGGAAAGCATGTTGCCGCTGATATGTTTTATGATCAGGTAAATGCTGTTGGAGCCTTCGTCCGGCTGCCAGTTCAGCTGCGCTTCATTGAGCCGTTCCAGGGTTTTTTCTCCCATTAACCGGTGTGTGAGGAAGCGCTTTTTTACACTATCGAGATAAGTTTGAGCGATTGACATGGGAATTAAATTACGAATTACGAATGGTGGCCGTGTGCTACAAAGGTACGGTATGCAATAGTTACTTTAATTATGAATTATCAATTACGATCCCGCGAAGCGGTGCATGAGCGCAATTGAAAATAATTATGAATGCGAATAATTACGAATGGTAGCAGTGTGCTACAGTGTACAGCAAGCAATAGTTATCTTAACTATACTTTTAATAGCTATTATTTGCCTCCATCCATCCGCTCCACCCATCTGCATATCTGCATATCTGCATATCTGCACATCTGCACATTTGCTAGTATCCCGCTGCGCTGTCGTCCCCGCGATGGTCGCCTACGGCTTCCAGCTGGCCCTGCGCATTCAGCTTAATCACTTCTGTGCGGCCAATGGGGCCGCGGCGTACCACTTTATAACCCAAATGTTCCAGGGCGGTAACGGTGCTGTCGGGGAAGCGGGGCTCCACATCCACCTGGTCCGGCAGCCACTGGTGATGGAATTTGGGTGCATTCACTGCGCTGTCGGCCGGCAGGTTAAATTCCAGTATATTCATTAACGTTTGGAACACGGAGGTAATAATGGTAGCGCCGCCGGGCGTGCCTGTTACCACATAGGGCCTGCCGCTTTTCAATACAATGGTAGGCGTCATAGAGCTGAGCATGCGTTTGCCCGGCGCTATGGCATTGGCTTCTGCGCCTACCAGCCCGTACATATTGGGTACGCCGGGCTTTGCGCTGAAGTCGTCCATTTCATTATTCAGGAAAAATCCGGCGCCAGCTACCACTACCTTGCTGCCATAGCTGCCGTTCAGCGTGGTGGTAACAGCTACTGCATTGCCCTTGCTGTCCATTACAGAAAGGTGGGTGGTTTCCTCACTTTCCGGCGCTACATTGCCGGCCTTTACCACTGCGCTGGAACCGGCTTTGCGCGGGTCATAATCCTGCATACGCGCCTGCAGGTACTTTTGGGAGGTAAGCTGCTGCACAGGCACCTTTACAAAATCGGGGTCGCCCAGGAACTGTGCGCGGTCGGCATAGGCGCGCCTTTCTACTTCCACCATCAGCTGGGTGGCCATGGTAGAGTGAAAGCCCCAGCTGGCCAGCGGGTAGCCTTCCACCATTCCCATCATTTGCTGCAGGGCCACGCCACCGCTGGAAGGCAGGGGCATAGTAATAATCGTGTAGCCTTTATAGTTAAAAACAACCGGTGTTCTTTCTTTGGCCTGGTAGGCTTTCAGATCGGCCGGCGTAATAAGCCCGTGGCCGCGCTGCATTTCTTCAGTGATCATTTGGGCGGTAGGGCCTTCGTAAAAGCCGGCTTGTCCTTTATCGCGTATTCTTTTCAGGGTGTTGGCAAGGTCGGGTTGTATAAGCGTGTCGCCGGCTTTCCAGGGCCGGTCTTTTTCAAAAGCGTTAGGCCGGGTGTTGAGCTGGCGGAAATGAGCCGCATGCGCATTCAGGTTGCGTGCTTCTGCTTCGGTGATCGCAAAGCCTTTTTCTGCCAGTGTAATGGCCGGCGCTATCAACTGCGCCATAGGCAGCTTGGCATAACGCAGCGCCGCAAAAAAGCCAGCCACAGAGCCGGGTACGCCAACAGCCAGGTGCCCGTCCTGGCTAAGTTTGGGGTTGGCCTGTCCTGTGGAGTCCAGGTACATATCACGGCCGGCGCCTGCAGGCGCTTTCTCCCGGTAATCAATGGCAATGTTCTTACCATTGCTCAAATGGCTCACGAGAAAACCGCCGCCGCCGAGATTTCCGGCGCCGGGGTACACCACTGCCAATGCCAGCTGTGTAGCGATGGCGGCATCCACGGCATTGCCGCCCTGCTGCAATATAAGCACACCGGCCTGGCTGGCCAGCGGATGTGCCGATACTACAGCGCCATGCGGTACTACTATTTCTTTTTGCGCGCTGTAATGATAAGGGTTCATCCGGGAAAACGGGTCCTGTGTGCAGGCTGCCAATGGTAGTAAGAGTAATAATAACGGTAAGCGCATAGCCGGGAGCGGGTTTTATTTCACTACAAGGTAATACATGTTGAGGAAAAGTGGGAGGGGAGGGAAGGACAGTGCAGGATTCTATGGCCTTCCTGGCTCACGGGAACGTATATTATGGGTATGCAGATGTTTCAAACGTTTTTTTTATTGGTCACGCTTTTGATGAGTCAACACGGCAGGATTGCCGGATCCGATTGTATGATCTTACGCGCAAAAAGGATTAGGGGCTGTGCCTGGCCTGAGCCTGATGGAAGTTTATTTTGGCTAACGGCTTATTTTGGGGAGTATATTTACAATTGAAAGGGGAATCTTTCCCCATAAAATAAATACATAACGATGAGGCAAATTTACCTTTTGTGTTTACTATGTTTCCTTTTTTCTTGTGTTAAGTCACGATCTGATAAAAATAAATCACTTATGTTTTTTGCTTCAGATGCTAAATCTAAATTGATTGTAAGTGCAAATCAAATTCATGACAGATTGGTAACACCCGAGCGAATAAAGAATAATCAATTAAGTGGGCAGGCGATGCTATTGATAAATGATAGTATTCGTGAGATTCATTCATACAGGCGTGGGGAAATATGGGGGGAAGAGTTAATCTCGTTTGAGGATGGAAGCCCTAAATTTTATGCATTTAAAACAGATAGTGTTAATAGTACCTTTCATAGAATCTATAACCGACAGCGTCAGATAGTTGAAGAAATGGGAGATCCGTTAGTGTATATGTTAATTGGAGGTGGAAAAACAGGTGATACACTAGACGTGAAATTTGTATTTGTGGATAGAATTTTCAGTAGTATGGAGGTAGAATGTAATATCAATGGAAGGGGATATAGTAAAATTGCTTTAACAACCGACAAGGAATTTGCCCCTTGTAAAGTATTTCATTATGTTGAGGATGTCAGTGGCTTGAATAGGGCAGTGCTTTTGTTTAAAATGTTTTGTAAAGAAATGAACAATGGTGAGATCAAAGAATACAGAGATACGCTGGACTTAAGTAAAAAGCCGGGAATGGCTGATAAGTAGAGTAAATTGCAGCAATAGGTACAATAATATTTATTATAGCTCCTGGTTATTTTGTTTCAGGATATTATATTAAATAGTCATTATCAGGTAGCCAACAGATAAAGATGAGAAAAAGTAAAGATATTGTAATACACTGTTTTGTGATAGTATTTTCAATCCAACTAATTCATGTAGAAATAAGGAAGCTAGAAAGTGTCAAGCTGAAAGTTTTGTAAAGGAGAATGGGTTTACGGAGGTAAATTCTGTACGCGGTATTCCTACCGCTTATAAACGCTTTTTTGGCGACGATTTTTGGGGCGAAAAAGTAGAATTTGATGAGAGTGGTATATCCAGATATTATTTTTTAATTGATACTATTCGAGCTTCCTTTATTAAAGTATACACTTCTTATCCGAAAAGTGTATGGTTTGAACAAGGTACTCCATTAGCTTACAATACAGCTAAAACCAATTTAAATCAAGGGGTCATTAATTTTACTTCTGTTTTAGCAGGGACAACCTTTGATTCTTTGAATATATACATATCCCAGGATGGTCGAAAGTATATTTCATGTTTATTAGAAAGAGGAGATACGGCATTTTATGGGTACCATGTTGTACAGTATAAAGCTGATTATATAAAACGTAACAAAGTACATTTCTATTTTAGAATAGAGGCAAGAGATAAATTTGACAAAAAAACAAGAACTTATTTTGATACGATTAATTATTCAATATTTGATAATTGAACGCTATCTATTATGGCAATAATACATGAAGCAAGTCACTATGAACGGTTTATAGGGCTATCAACTCGTTTTCATAGAATAAACGACTATTTCCTATCTTAGTCCCACTAATCCTCCTCCCACTATGCGCTTACGCTGGCTGCCGGTTATATGCCTTTTATTCGCCTTCCGGATGGGCTTTTCCCAATCCCTGCCCACACCCGATGCATTCCTGGGCTACCCCCTCGGCGCACGGTTTACCCCGCACTATAAAGTGCTGGAGTACTTTAAGGCAGTAGCTGCGGTAACGCCTAATATGCTGCTGCAGCAATATGGTACAACTTATGAAGGGCGCCCGCTCATAATGGCCATCCTGGCGTCGCCGGAGAACTTTGGCCGCCTGAAGGCCATACAGCAGCAAAACCTGGATAGGGTGAACGGTAAGGGCAGCAGCGCGGATCAGCCGGTGATCGTTTGGCTGAGCTACAATGTGCATGGGAATGAGGCCGTATCTACCGAAGCAGCCATGCGCACCCTGTACATGCTGGCCGATAAAAGCAATGCACAAACGCAGCAGTGGATGCGCAACCTGGTAGTGATCATTGACCCGTGCCTGAACCCCGACGGGAGGGAGCGCTACGTAAACTTTTATAACCAGGTGCATAACCTGGTGCCCGATCCCCAGCGCTACGCGCGGGAGCACAATGAGCCCTGGCCGGGCGGGCGCGCCAACCACTATTACTTTGACCTGAACCGCGACTGGGCCTGGCAAACGCAAAAGGAGTCGCAAGAGCGGGTGGCTATGTATAACCAGTGGATGCCGCAGATACACGTAGATTTCCATGAGCAGGGTATTGATGCACCCTACTATTTTGCCCCGGCTGCCGAACCCTTTCATGAAGTGATAAAGCCCTGGCAGCGCGATATGCAAACCCTCATTGGTAAAAACAATGCAAAATACTTCGATGAGCACGGGTGGCTGTACTTTACCAAAGAGCTGTTTGACCTGTTCTATCCCAGCTACG
>NZ_DASTRI010000248.1:0-3533 GCF_035761305.1 Chitinophaga sp.
GCCTTCCAGTGAATTGTCAACCAGGTAGCAGCGGTGGCAATAAGGTATCATATCCGATAGCAGGTCGAGGGAACGGTAATATCGTTCCTCAATCTTACGGGGATCAACAGCATGTCCGCCCTTACGTACCCGTGCAGCCACGCGGTCGATATTGATCTGGGGCGATACTGTTGCAATAAAGTACAGGTAGTTTTTAAACCCCGCAGCATGTGCGTTCCTGAATACATCCAGTTTGGAGGGGTGCGACATCACTGTTTCAAAAGAAAATGTATTACCTTCTTCAATCAGCAGCTGCCGGAGAAATGCAGCAATTAAAGCCGCCTCATAGGAATGGGTATTTTTTCCAATCTTAATTATGTTATCTGAAAAGGTAAGATCAATTGCAAACCCGTCCCGGTTTGCTTTTTTCAATAATGTTGACTGCCGGAGGAAATCGGTAAAAGCGGTTTCTTCCGGGATTAAGCCATAATCTCCCAGGTTAATAAAGCCTTTTTCCCGCGCAGTTTTTTCTATATCATCCGCATTAACATATACACCGGTATAAAAGCTGTGCTGTACTTCTTTGATGGTGGTGCTTTTACCGGAGCCGTTTGGGCCTGCAAACACCCGCATACGGCTAACGTGTTTTTCTGACATAAAGCACCGTACCTTTCCTGAATTGTTTTTCCCTTACCTGGGTTGCCTGCTGAACGCGTTCAATACTGCCATCCGGCATCCGGCGTACTACCCATCCGTCTTGCCAGAAGGTTACAGGAATACCCAGCGCCTTATTTTCATTGATAGCATTCATTGCCACCCGTTTTCCAATAGTGGCAAAGACTGTTTCAACGCCGTTTTCCTCCAGCTCATTCAAATCTTTTTTCGGGATGCTTCTGTAAGCAGAAAAATGGAGATAACGGGGCTTTTTGCCTGTTCCTTTTCGTGAAGCTATCTTTCTGCTAATCCTTCTTTTCATATAAATTGCTATTACCTGCTTAGGGAAGATACTAAAATTCCACAATATGGCACTTTGATGGCTTGCAGGTGAGAATGCGCGTGTCAATTTCTCCATACATCTGTACAATTTTCCATTCCCCCGCCTTACCCTTTCCGTTATTTTAGCAGCCACGTTATGAAAATGTAGCAGCCTGGACGAACGATCCATTCCACACGCCCAAAATCTGAATTGTATGTACACATCCACGAAACGCAGCAGGCTAACCTGCCTGTTTGCGAAAGCATTCCTTTTTATCTTATTGGTCTGTAGCAGCTGCGCATCCGCTTTTGCACAGCAGCCGGTTATCGTTACCGGGCAGGTAACGGCGGCAGACAACAACAACCCGTTACCCGGCGTAACGGTAGCGCTCAAAGGCACCTCCACCGGTACAGTTACGGATAAGGACGGGCATTACCGGCTGTCTGTTCCCAGTGGCAGCGGCACGCTGGTATTTTCCTTCGTAGGCTATGCGCACAAGGAGGAGGAGATCGGCGGCCGCCGTAATATTAACATTGTGCTGGCGCAGGACCTGGCCGCTATTGAAGAAGTGGTGGTGGTAGGTTACGGCACCCGCAAAAAGAGCGATGTTACCGGCTCACTGTCGTCTGTAAGCGCGCAGCAGCTGAAGCAGGTGCCGGTACAAAGCGTGTCACAGGCCCTGCAGGGCAGGGCCGCCGGGGTAGATGTATCGGCCAGCAGCTTCCGCCCGGGCGATAACCCGCAGATACGCATACGCGGCAACCGCTCCCTTAAAGCCATCAACTACCCGCTGGTGGTGCTGGATGGTATTCCGCTGCCGGACAGCTCCAGCATCAACGACTTTAACCCTTCCGACATCGCATCCATAGAAATACTGAAAGATGCTTCCGCCACCGCCATTTACGGTTCCCGCGGCGCCAACGGCGTAATACTGGTAACCATGAAAAAGGGCAGGGCCGGCGCGCCTGTGGTTACCTACGATGGCTATGTGGGCTTTTCAAAACCGCTCACTACCCTTGATATGATGGACGGCGGCGAGTTTGCAGAGCTCCGCCGCGAAGCCTACCGCAACAACAGCGATCCTGACGACTACACAACGCCCTTCCCCAATCCCCGGCAGGATTATAACCTGTTTAAGGGCGACGCTAACATGTGGGAGTCCGTAGCACAGGGATATGAGTGGATAGACAAAGCCAACCTTATTCCAAGGTACCGCGCCGCCACGGCGGAAGAGCAGCAGCGCTTTGCCCTGTACGGCATGGGCGCCTTTGACTCCGTACCGGTGTACGACCCGCATAAGGTACGCACTACTGACTGGGCCAGGCTGGCGCTGCGCACCGGCATTAAGCAGGACCACCAGGTGAGCGTGTCCGGCGGATCGGAAAAAGTAAGGGTAGTACTGTCGCTGGGCTATTACAACGAAAGCGGCATACAAAAAACGCAGTCATTTGAACGGTACAATGTGCGCCTGGGACTGGATTATAATGTGAGCCGCATATTGCGTGTAGGCGGTTCCACCATGGCCAGCGTGGCTAACCAGCAATACGGCGCGCCCCTGTACTTTAATGCTATCGGGCAGCTGCCGCTGGCCGTGCCGTATGACAGCGCGGGTAATAAAATATACCAGCCCGGCGGCGATCCGCTCATCTTTAACCCGTTGTTCAATATCGATAACGTGATAGATGAACGCCGCACCACGCACGTAATGGGCAGCTATTATGCAGAGCTGCAGCTGACAGACGGCCTGCGCTTTCGCATGAACTTTGGCCCCGACTACCGCCAGTACCGCCGCGGGCAGTTCTATGGCTCTTTGAGCACCAACCGTAACCGTGGTACCTCACAGGCAATATATGACCAGCAGCAGCGCTTTTCCTACGTGCTGGAAAACCTGCTGTATTATGATAAGCAGTTTAACCGCCAGCACAGTGTAGGCGTAACGCTGCTGCAAAGTATACAGCATGAGAGGTATGAAGCATCCGGCCTTACGGTATCTAACCTGCCGTACGACAAGCAGCTGTTCTACAACCTGGGATCTACCAACAACAGCGGCCCCGATGCCTTTAGCAGCGATTATACACAGCGCAGGTTAATGTCGTACATGGGCCGGGTGAACTATGCCTTTAAAGACCGTTACCTGCTTACCGTGTCGGGCCGTTTCGATGGTTCTTCTGTGCTGGCGCCCGGCAACAAGTGGGAGTTCTTTCCCTCCTTTGCGCTGGCCTGGAAAATGCAGGAAGAAAATTTCCTGAAGA
Source organism: Chitinophaga sp. (assembly GCF_035761305.1). GTDB lineage: Bacteria > Bacteroidota > Bacteroidia > Chitinophagales > Chitinophagaceae > Chitinophaga. The sequence goes on from NZ_DASTRI010000248.1 coordinate 3,208, forward strand.
ACGCTTCCTTCCTGGATGAGCTAAAGCTGCGCGTAGGCTACGGCAAAACCGGCAACTCCGCCATCAGCCCGTACACCGTGCAGGGCCGCCTGGTAAAAACCCGTTATGTATGGGGCGATAATCCTGCCTGGGGATATTTACCCAACCTTATTGCCAACCCCAGCCTGAAGTGGGAAGCCACCTACCAGCTGAACGCCGGTGTTGACTTCTCCTTTGCAAAAGGACGTATAACCGGTACCGTAGACCTGTACCAGGCCAATACCCGCGACCTGATCATGGACCGGCAGGTGCCCACCGTATCGGGCTTTGGGTTTATACAGGAAAAC
>NZ_DASTRI010000249.1:0-17108 GCF_035761305.1 Chitinophaga sp.
TGCGGGTGCGAAATGTCTACCACATGCAGCAATATATCGCTTTCGCGCACCTCATCCAGCGTGGATTTAAAGCTCTCTACCAAATGGTGGGGCAGCTTGCGGATAAATCCCACAGTATCGCTCAGCAGGAAAGGCGTTTGCTCAAACACCACTTTACGGGTAGTGGTGTCCAGCGTGGCAAACAGCTTGTTCTCTGCAAACACCTCACTTTTGCTGATAAGGTTCATGATCGTGCTCTTACCCACATTGGTGTAGCCTACCAGCGCCACGCGGATATACTCGCCGCGTTCCTTGCGCTGGGTAACGGATTGCTTGTCTATCTCAGCCAGCCGTTTGCGCAGCAGCGCAATCTTGTCTTTTACAATACGGCGGTCCGTTTCAATTTCCGTTTCACCCGGGCCCCTGGTGCCAATACCGCCACCCAGGCGTTCCAGGTGCGACCACATCCCGCGCAGGCGGGGTAGTATATACTGGTACTGCGCCAGCTCTACCTGCACCTTGGCCTGGGCCGTACGTGCACGGCGGGCGAAAATATCCAGTATCAGGTCGCTGCGGTCAATCACCTTTACATTCAGCACCTTTTCTATATTGGAGATCTGCGAGCCGGTAAGCTCGTCGTCAAATATAACCAATGACACATCGCGGCCGCTGATGAACTGCCGGATCTCTTCCAGCTTTCCCTTACCTATAAACGTAGCCCTGTCCGGGTGCGCCAGCTTTTGGGTGTACCGCTTAACGGTTATTGCGCCGGCGGTTTCCGCCAGGAAGGCCAGCTCGTCCAGGTACTCCTGTACCTGGCGCTCCGTTTGCTCCTGGTGTATCAGCCCTACAATTACAGCCTTTTCCTCTTGTTGAACTACTTTCTGCTTATCTAACAATGCTTATAAAAATTTATGCAAAATTAGTGAATATTTGCTCCCTGGTTCATAATTGGTAGGAACGCATACACGGCTATTACGCTGCTGCTGAATGCGGCAGGCTAAAATTTCCTACATTTAGCCATCCAAAACCGGTTACAACCATGTATAAATCGCTTTTTTTACTGACAGGACTACTCATTTCCTCTATCACCATGGCACAGGATAAAATGACGCCTGAGCTGCTCTGGCAGCTGGGCAGGGTAAGCGGCGAAGCGCTTACGGCAGATGGCAAAACCGTTATTTACGGTGTTACGCAATACAACATTGCTGAAAATAAAAGTGAAAAGAACCTGTATGCCATTCCCCTTGGCGGCGGCGCCGCTAAACAAATCACGCAGCAGCCCGGCGGCGAAGGCGGAGTGGTTGCCCTGCAGGGACAGCAAATTGGCTACAGCTATAAAGACCAATGGTGGGAAATGAATGCCGACGGCACCGGCGCCGTGCAAAAAACCAATGTGGAAGGCGGCATGCAAAACATCCGTATTTCGCCCGATGGAAAGCACATCCTCTTTTCCAGGGAAGTGAAGATTAAAAAAGTAAGCGGCAGCGATTTTTACCCCGATCTTCCGAAATCCAATGTACAGATATACGATAACCTCAACTACCGCCACTGGGACGCCTGGGAAGACGGCAGCTTCCAGCATGTATTTTATGCCACTTATAACAACGGCGAAGTAGGTACGCCTATAGATATTATGGAAGGCGAAGCCTACGACTGCCCGCAGATGCCCTTTGGCGGCGCAGAAGATTTTATTTGGGCGCCGGATGGCAAAAGCATCCTGTATGTATGTAAAAAGAAGTTCGGGAAAGATTATGCCACCAGCACCAATACGGATATTTACGAGTATACCCTGGAAACCCGCAGCACCCGCAACCTGAGCCAGGGCATGATGGGTTACGATGTAAACCCCGTATTCAGCCCCGGCGGTAAATACCTGGCCTGGACCAGCATGGCGCATGACGGTTATGAAGCAGATAAAAATGATGTGGTGGTAATGGAGCGCAGCACCGGTAAAATCACCAACCTTACCAAAGACTGGGACGGTACGGCTGCGGCAATACGCTGGAGCAACGACGGTAAACAGTTGTTCTTCCTGGCAGTAATAAAAGGCACAGAGCAGCTGCTGGCCATTAGCCTGCAGAAAAACGCTGCCGCTAACACGGCAAAGCATATACGCCAGGTAACCACCGGTGATTTTGACATTACCGGTTTTGTAGGCCAGTCCGGCAATACGCTGGTAGTGTCACGCACCGATATGAACCACGCCACGGAGCTGTTTACACTGGAGCTGCCCCAGGGCAGCCTGCAGCCGCTAACCACCGTTAACAAAGCCGTGTATGATAAGCTGGGCATGTGCAAGGTGGAAAAACGCTGGATAAAAACCACGGATAACAAGGAAATGCTAACCTGGGTCATTTATCCACCCGACTTTGACCCCGCTAAAAAATATCCCACCCTGTTATATTGCCAGGGAGGCCCGCAGGCAGCCCTGTCACAGTTTTACTCTTACCGCTGGAACTTCCAGCTCATTGCCTCCCAGGGCTATATTGTAGTAGCGCCCAACCGCCGCGGCATGCCCGGTTATGGGGTAGAGTGGAATGCAGCCATCAGTAAAGACTGGGGCGGGCAGCCCATCCGCGACTACCTGAGCGCCATTGACGCGGTAAGCCAGGAGCCTTTTGTAGATAAAACCCGCCTGGGCGCTGTGGGCGCCAGCTATGGCGGTTACTCCATTTACATGCTGGCCGGCGTGCATAACAACCGCTTTAAAACCTTTATTGCGCACGATGGCCTGTTTGACCTGAAAAGCTGGTACGGCACCACCGAAGAGCTGTGGTTCGCCAACTGGGATATCGGCGCTCCCTGGGATGCCGCCAACGCCAAAAGCCACCAGGAGTTTAACCCCAGCAACTACGCTAATAAATGGAACACCCCCATTATGATCATACAGGGCGGCCACGATTTTCGTGTAGGCATTGAGCAGGGCCTGCAGGCCTTTCAGCTGGCGCAGCTAAAAGGTATTAAAAGCAAGCTGCTGTACTTCCCGGAAGAGAACCACTGGGTACTGCGCGCGCAGAATGCGCTGGTATGGCAGCGGGAGTTTTTTAAATGGCTGGATGAAACGCTGTAGTTATCCGTAATTCGTAATTGAATTTTTATGTTCACTTCTCTGCTACTACATATTAACGAAGGCATTGCCACCATTACCCTTAACCGGCCGGAGGTATATAATGCCTTTAATGATCCGCTGAGCTATGAGCTGCAGGATGTATTGAAACAGGTAGAAAAAGATGCTGCAGCGCGGGCGGTGGTATTAACCGGCGCAGGCAAAGCCTTTTGCAGCGGACAGGATCTCAAAGCGTCCATGGAGGCTGGTAGCCGCAGCCTTGGCGAGTCGCTGCACAAACGGTATAATCCCATTATCCGTGCTATCCGCAATATGCCTAAACCGGTCATCTGCAGGTTAAACGGCGTAGCAGCCGGCGCAGGCTGCTCGCTGGCGCTGGCCTGCGATATGATCATTGCCAGCGAAACCGCCACCCTCATAGAAATATTTGTGAACATTGCGCTGGTGCTGGACTCCGGCAGCTCCTATTTTTTACCGCGTACCATTGGCTACCACCGCGCATTTGAAATGGCCACCAAAGCTACCAAGCTTACTGCGCCGGAAGCGCTGCAACTGGGGCTGGTGAACAAAGTAGTGCCGCCGGAACAGCTGGATGCTGCGGTGCAGGCAGAAGCCGCATTTTATGCGCAGGCTCCTACCAAAGCCATTGCACTCATGAAAAAAATGCTCACCCGGGGTATGACGGAAAACCTGGATGCAGTGCTGGATTATGAAGCCCATTGCCAGGAAATTGCCGGCCGCACCGCAGATAATCAGGAGGGGATAGCTGCATTTATAGAAAAAAGGAAACCGGCGTTTAAAGGAAAGTAAAATCAATTACGAATTGTCAATTACGATCCCGCAGGAACGGAACAAACCATGTTCCGTTCCTGCGGGAAAATGCTTTTGATATTATTAAAATATGCCGAAGGTACTTGCCTGCCCTATTGCTAACCGACAGTTGAAGTATTACCTGTTGTCATCCCTGAAAAATTCCGACCATTCCATTTGCTTATCAGCCCCGTAAAACCTGGCCGGTGTTGATAAAAACCGGAAAGGTAATTTCCTCCGCTCACAGTAGCTTTTGATTTCATCAATTTTCACTTTCATCTTTGGAATGTCACCAAACGATTTTCTTGTGAGGCAAACCTTTTTTAAGTTTTTAAGCTTATCCAGTTCAGTAATCACATCCCGCCACCCCGTTACTTTGCTGTCAATATAACTATCATTGTAATTGGTAGCTTCCGCTACGTCAACTTCCGAAACCAGGTCAATAAAGTCAATTTTAAACCGCTTAACAAAATCATGTTTCTCGTTCCTTGATTTTCCTTTTAACGATGGCTCCCCAAAAGCGGTTGGAATAAGCGTCCAAAGAAAGTTTCTTGGACGGCCGTAAAAAAAATCCGCAACATTCTTTTCTGTGTCAGGATTAAATGTTCCGATAATCAAAATTTCTGTCTGCGGATCTATTTGATGGTGTATAAACCGGTGTGTAATCTTTGCCATGGCAATAACATATTTCCCTATAAACAGCAGCAGGCAAGCCTAACAAACAACAAAACCATCCAAAAAAAATTCAATTACGAACCACCAACAGTCGGCAAACGCCCATCCATCCGTAATTCGTAATTGAATAATTATTCGTGTTCATAATTATTTTCAACGGCATTTTCCGCAAAAACGGAACAGGCAACATCCCGTTTAGCGGGATCGTAACTGGCTACAGGCCGCTGATGGCAATACCTATTGAATACGGCCTTATATCAATATTACCATTGTCTTTGAACAGGGGGTTCAGGTTATAAGAGCCAAACAGGGCAAAGTTACCCAGGCCAATGCGTGCCGTGGCTGCATAACGCCACGAGTTAAAGAACCGCTTATTGGCTATTTTTTCCGTATTGCGGGCGCCACCCAGGTCGCTACGCTCTTTGGTATGGGCATTCAGCAGGTTGCCGATCTTTACGCCCAGGGCCAGCTTAAAGCCTTTATTGGCGTTATCCGGCACACTGCGGTAGCGCAGCTCCAGCGGCAGCTCCAGGTAAGTGGTGGCTACTTTATACTTTTTAAAGGAATTATCGCTTGAGAATTTGGCCACATCGGTAGTGCCATCGTCCATATTCAGCACATGGTTTTTCAGGAACACGCCGCTGGTGCCAATGCCTAAGCCTGCAGCCAGGCTTAAATTGGTTTTGTTGATCGGGAAATCATACATGAAGGCAATGTTAAAGCCGCGGTTAAACCCGGTACCCACACTGTCCGGCTTATTGGCCCAGCCGTCATAGGTAAGAGATACCACCAAAAAATCCCTGGAACGGGTCACTGAGCTCATGGCCTTGTTCATAGCTTCCTGGGCAAAAACACTCAGGGTAAATACCATCAATCCAAGGGTAAAAAATATTTTTTTCATATAGTTATAACGACTTAAAAGAAAGAATATTAGGCAAATCTAATGGAAATAGTATTAAAACAAAGAGCAGATACGTTAAAAAAATAACTCATTCCCTCAATTTCACGCCCTATTTTTGACTACTGATACGTAGTTTATTCTTATCCATTAAGGGTCATGTTTGACTAACCATAACAATGCCGCTTAAAAAGCCTATCCTTATCGTACTGCTTATCAGCATCGCTGGTTTTACCTGGCTGCTGCTTACGGCCCGTTTACCATGGCTCACGGCCACCTGCATTTTCCTGGTTTCCGTGGCAGCGCTGCTATGGCTGAACCGGGACATGCGCCTGCTGGAAAAGGCCAAAAAACAGCTGCAGGAGAGCGAGCAAAAATACCTGCAGCTGATACAAAACGCCCATGTGCTGCTATATATTACTAACCGGGGCGGCTACTTTACTTTTGTAAGCAAACATGCCGCCGCCCTTACCGGCTATACAGATGAAGAGCTCCTGGGGCAGCATTACTCCATGCATATAGACCCCGATATGTACCAGGAGCTGATGCCCTATTACCTGCAGCAGGCCCGGGAAAAAATACCGGTTACCCACCGCGAGTTCCAGATCATTACCAAGCACGGGGAGCGCAAATGGGTAGAGCAGGAAGTAGTGGTGCTGTACAACAAAGACGGGGAAATGAAGGGGTACCAGTGCTGGATAAAAGATATTACGGAACGCATACAGTATGAGCAGGAGCTGATACATGCCCGCAAGGCGGCGGAAGATGCCAGGCGCCAGCAGGAGATGTTCCTGGCTAACATGAGCCATGAAATTCGTACCCCCATGAACGGTATTATCGGCATGACCAACCTGCTGCTGAACACTCCCCTTACAACCGAGCAAAAGGAGTACATACAGGCCACCCAGCAATCTGCCAATAACCTGCTGGCCATTATTAACGAAATACTGGATTTTTCCAAAATACGCTCCGGCAAAATGGCGCTGGAACAAATTCCCTTTCAGCTGCGCGAACTGATGAATAAAACGCTGCTGCCCCTGCAGCTGCAGGCGCAGCAAAAGGGCCTGCAATATTCCCTGGAAATAGCCGATGCCGTGCCGGACCACCTCCTGGGCGATCCCGTGCGTTTTACCCAGGTGCTGGTAAACCTGGTGGAAAATGCTATTAAGTTCACACCAGCCGGCAGTATTGGCATCCGCTGCCGGGTGCTGACCGCCCAAAATACCCAGGTGCGTGTAGGCTTTGAGGTAAGTGATACCGGCATTGGCATTCCCGCCGATAAGCAGAACATGATTTTTGAAAGCTTTACCCAGTCCAATACAGAAAATACCCGCCGTTACGGAGGCACCGGCCTGGGCCTGGCTATAAGCCGGGAGCTGGTTGCCTTGCAGGGAGGCGCCCTTTCCGTAAAAAGCCGGGAAGGTGCAGGCACCACTTTTTATTGCGAGCTGCCATTTAACAAAAACCTGTTCCTGCCCGAAACCCACAGCAACGGGGCCGTAGCAGCCGTTCCCCCGCGCCCTGCATTACAGGGTAAAACATTGCTGGTGGCGGAAGATAATATTATTAACCAGCGCGTGGCATTCAGCACCCTCAGCAAGGCAGGCGCCACGGTTGACATTGCTGCTAACGGAAAAGAAGTAATAGCAATGGTACAGCACAAACAATACGACTGTATTATTATGGATATACAGATGCCGGAAATGGATGGCTACACCACCACCATACAGCTGCGTGAGGCCGGCATTCTTACGCCCGTGATTGCCATGACCGCCGCCGCCATTAAAGGTGAAAGGGAAAAATGCCTGCAATCCGGCATGAATGATTATATTTCAAAACCATTTGTACCTGAAGAGTTATATATGAAGATAGCCAACAACACGCCCCCGGGGGTAGTAGATTTTGAGCACTTACGTAACATACTGTACAATGATACCGCTTATATAAAGGAAATGCTGCAGGAGTTCCTGGTTGCCATGCCCAAAAATGTAAAGGAAATCCAGGAAGCCGCCGCGCAGCACGACTGGAAAAAAGTGGCTTTCCTGGCGCACCGCCTCAAATCAAGCCTGGGAATTGTACCCATATTAAACGCCATGGAAACTACCCGCGAGCTGGAAAAAGAAGCAGAGCAGTCCGGCAGCATACCTGCCCTGCAGGAAAAAGTACAGCAGCTCACTGCTATTATGGATGCTGCCTGCCAGGAAGTAACCCGCGAAATGGAGCGTATGTAATATCTACCTGGCTACCGGCAGGTTAAAATAAAAACGGCTGCCTTTACCTTCTTCACTTTCAACCCCTATGCTGCCGCCCTGGGCCTCTATAAATTCCCGCGCAATGGCCAGCCCTAACCCGCTGCTTTTCCGGCTGGTGCCAGGCACCTGGTAAAAACGTTCAAATATCTTTTCCCGGAAAGCAGGCGCAATGCCCTGCCCCTGGTCCTGCACACTAAAGGTGAGCGTATTATTATCCGTGGAAGTTACTGCCAGCTGCACAACACCACCGGCAGGCGAATAACGGATTGCATTGGTAAGCAGGTTCACCAGCACCCAGGCTGTTTTTTCCACGTCGGCCTGTATGGCCGGCAGCTGTTCCGGCAGGTTGGTTTGTATTTGCACCTGCTGCCTGGCAGCCTGTTTGCGCACCGTGTCCAGCGCATACTGCACTACCTGCATTGGGGCTACTGGCCTGGGTTGCAGCTGAATGTTGCCGCTTTCTACCTGGGAAAGGTTCAGCAGCTCGCTAACTATTTTTATCATACGCTGGTTATCCTGCTTCAGGCTTTCCACCAGCTCCTGCTGCTCGCCGGTAAGGCGGCCGATACGCTCGTCTTCCAGCAGCTTCAGGCTAAAGTCGGAAGCGGCCAGCGGGGTTTTCAGCTCATGGGATATGGTGGCAATAAAATGTGTTTTGGCCAGGTCCAGCTCGCGGAAGGTGGTAATGTTCTTCAGGATGATCACATGCCCTATTCTTTCGCCGGCATAGTAAACGTCTACCATCTCCTTGGTAAAAAAACATTCCCGGCCGTCCACTACTATTTTCAGTGGCGCCGTGTCCGGCCGCTCCACCAGGAAGCGCAGCAGATCGTTATGCTGCGCCGCTGCTGCTGCCGACTTGCCTACCAGGGCCTGCTCCTGCATGTTCAGCAATTGCAGGGCGGGCGTGTTGGCAAAAAGGATGATGTTCCTGTTGTCAAAGCCTATGGTGGCGTCTTTAAGGCTGCTGATCACTGCCTCCGCGCGCTGCTTTTCAAACATAATGCGGGCCAGGTTGCTGTGCTCATATTCATCCAGGCGTTGCGCCATGGTGTTAAAGGCCGTAGCCAGCTCGCCAAATTCATCGGCGCTTTTAAAGTGCAGGCGCTGGCTGTACTTTTTTTCCGCAATGCCTTTAATACCAATGGTAAGATCGCGGATGGGGTTCGCAATGTAACCCGGGAAATTATATACAAAGCTAAGCCCCAGTAAAAAACACAGGCCGCTGATAATGGCTATGTACAGCAGGGCATGGCGGGCTGTTTTTTTCACCCCCGCATGCTTGCCGGCAATGGACTGCATGTTGGTTTCCATGATTACGTATATACTTTTACGTATGGACTGCAATGTTGCCCGGGTAATAACACTATCCTGCTTCAGCTGCTCAAATACCTGCCGCAGCCGGCCTGTGGCCTCGCTTTCACCGGGTTCGGTAATGTTGGCTTCCTGCTTTTCCAGCTGTAGCTCAAACTGCCGCTGGGCGGCGCTGCGGTTGTTGCCCAGCTGGTCCAGCGCTGTCAGCATGTTCTTGGTGTACTCCAGCGACTCGTAGTTATCCTGTAAAATAGTGCGGGTTTTTGCATCCAGGTTGGTCAGGTAATAGTACCCCAGCACGCTTACCAGCAGCAGCATGAAATACAGGAACAATACCCCAAGCGTGATCTTTGCTTTTAACCTCATGATAAAATAATCAGGTCAATATCATTGGAAGATAATGTTTTTAATAGTTGGTTAAAAAGGTTGGTTCTTAAAATAATGCGGAACAGGCTGATGTGCGGCTTGCCAATACATACCGTGGTTACCCGCTTGTCAATAGCCGTATGAATGATGGCCTGCGCTACGCGGGCATCCCGCACCTGTATAACTTCGGCCCCCAGCTCAGTGGCCAGCTTCAGGTTATTGATCAGGTGCCGCTGGGCCGCCAGGTTAATACGGGCGGCGTTTTCCCGCGGCGCCTGCACGTACAGCACATACCAGTTACCATGATAGTAGGAAGCCAGGCGGGCTGTTTTGCGGATCACCTTACGTGACACTTCATCATTGGTGGAAATACAGGCCAGGAAAACCTCATGGCGCATTTGCCGGCCGCGGGGTATGGCAATTTCCACCTTACGCTCTACCTGGGTAGCTACCTCTTTGAGCGCCAGCTCGCGCAGCTGCAGTATTTTTTCTGCCTGGAAAAAGTTTTTCAGCGCTGTTTCCACCTTTGACTGATCGTATATCTTACCTTCTTTCAGGCGGGCAATCAGCTCGTCGGCCGTAAGATCTATGTTCACTACTTCATCGGCCATCTGCAGCATGCTGTCCGGTATGCGTTCCTGCACTTCTATACCGGTGATCTCCTTTACCTGCTGGTTAATGCTTTCAATATGCTGGATGTTAACGGCAGATATTACATTAATGCCTGCCTTTAACAGCTCCGCTACGTCCTGCCAGCGCTTTTCGTTACGGGCGCCGGGTATATTGGTATGCGCCAGCTCGTCTACAATCACCCATTCGGGGTTAAGCAGCAAAATGCTGTCTATATCCATCTCCTCCAGCATTTTGCCTTTATAAAACACCTGCCTGCGGGGTATGGAGGGCAGGCCCTCCGCCAGCGCCTGCGTTTCCGCGCGGCCATGCGTTTCCACATACCCTATCTGCACATTTACACCGTTGCGCAGCATACTATGCGCCTCCTGCAGCATACGGAAGGTTTTACCTACACCGGCGCTCATGCCAATATATATTTTAAGCTTGCCCCTGCCGGACGAGCTGTTGGCCAGGTGCAGGTAATGCGCTATGGTGTGTTCTTTGTTTGCCATAACAGTGGTGAATGGTTGTCAGAACCAGCATACGAGCGATGTAGTAATTGCTGCATTATTCCTGCTTACTGTTTCATCTTTCATAAAAACTGCATCCCTGCTGTTCAGCCATCTTCCTTCCAGGCGGAACATCACATTGGAAACCGGCGTTACATCCAGGTTAAGGGAATACCCGCTGGTTTGAAAACCGTTGCCGGCGCCGGTGCCGATAATTACGCCGGCTTTGTCGTTATAGTACTCCACCCGGCCGGCCAGCGCCAGCTTTTCCGTAAACGCATACCGCGCAACCAATATGGGGCTGTACCAGGTATTCATATCCCTGCTGCCTTTGGCTTTTTGTTCCAAACCGTAATCCATGCCGGCTGTTACGCTGAATTTCCCGGTAATATTGAATACGCCGTAAAGGTCGTTAAAGTAGCGCATCTGCCGTACGCTGTCCGGTTTATCATTGCCTATAAAGGTGCTGTAGTTGAGCAATACACGGCTGTTGGGCTTAAATATCACCTGTGTGCCCAGGCTGGGCGTTTGGTTGCCGTTCACCCGCCTGATACGCTGCCAGCCGTTCAGGTACATGGCCGATAAGGTCCATTTTTCATTGGGGCTCCAGGTAATTTTTGCGCCGGCTTCATAATAAGGCGTGCTTTCCGCCATCAGGCTGCGGGTAAGTGTATAGCAATCTTTACCGGCAGCGCTTTCAAAGCCAATGTGCGAAGGCATAATACCGGCATCTATCCAAAGGTTTTTCCCGATGCGGATGCCGGCGTTCGCTTCATATATATGGCGCATCAGCGCCGGCTCTGCGGCCAGGTTGTATTGCGCATAGGTGCCGGCCATAATGGCTATGTTGCCGCGCACCCTGCTCGCTGTATAATTTGCTTTTATAAAAGCCAGGTTCACATTCAGCTCATTGTGCCGGTTAAAGTTGTACAGGAAACCAGGCTTCAGATGATCGGCAGGTGTGTTGAAATCATAGCTGTAATAAGCCTCTGCGTAGCCGGACATGGTTACGGCGCCCTTTCCGCCTGTTGTATCTTGCGCATATGCCTGCATGGCAAAGCAGAACATTGCAATCAAAAAGATCCTTTTCATTGTAATAGTTAACAGTTCTTCATTTCAGATCATCCAACGCAATATTCAGCTGCAGCACATTTACCCTGGATGGTCCCAGGATGCCCAGCAGCGGGCCTTGGGTGTAAGTTTTCACTAGCGCGTGCAGCTTTTCTTCAGGCAGCCCGCGCACTTTGGCAATACGCGGCACCTGTATGGCTGCTGCTTCGGGCGACAGGTCAGGATCAAGCCCGCTGCCCGAAGCAGTGACCAGCTCCGCTGGTATATTTTCCTTTCTTACGCCGGGGTTATGGGCCAGGAAGGTGTCTATTCTTTCCTGTACGGTTCCCAGGTAGCCGGCGTTGGAAGGGCCTTTGTTGGAGCCGCCGGAGCCGGCTGCATTGTAATCAACAGCAGAAGGGCGCGACCAGAAATATTTATCTTCCGTGAACTTTTGTCCTACATGGGCATAGCCAACTACTTTTCCATTATGCATTACCGTTACCCCGTTCCCTTTACCGGGCGCCATCCTGGCTACTGCTGCAATAAGCAGGGGATAAAGGCCGCCAAGCACTATCACCAGCACTGCGGTTAATCTTATGGAAGGCAAAATGTATCGTTTCATTGTTGATGGATTGGTTGTTAAAAGAAAATGCTCACCACCAGGTCTATCAGCTTAATACCTATAAAAGGCGCTATGATGCCGCCTGCGCCATAAATAAGCAGGTTACGCCTCAGCAGGGCGCTGGCCCCCACAGGCTTGTAGGCTACGCCTTTTAATGCCAGGGGGATCAGCAGTGGTATGATAATGGCGTTGAAGATCACCGCGCTGAGAATGGCAGATTCCGGGCTGTGTAGATGCATAATGTTAATGCCCTGCAAAGCAGGAATAGCGGCAATGAACAGCGCCGGTACAATGGCAAAATATTTGGCTATGTCGTTGGCAATGGAGAAAGTAGTTAAGGTGCCGCGCGTCATCAGCAGCTGTTTGCCTATTTCTACGATCTCTATCAGCTTGGTGGGGTCATTGTCCAGGTCAACCATGTTGCCTGCCTCTTTAGCGGCTTGTGTGCCGCTGTTCATTGCCACGCCTACATCGGCCTGCGCCAGGGCGGGGGCATCGTTGGTACCATCGCCCATCATCGCTACCAGGCGGCCTTCCTGCTGCTCTTTGCGGATATAGGTCATCTTATCTTCCGGCCTGGCTTCGGCAATAAAATCATCTACGCCGGCTTTGGCGGCTATATACTTAGCGGTTAACGGGTTATCGCCTGTTACCATCACGGTTTTTACGCCCATTTTATGCAGGCGTTCAAAACGCTCCTGTATGCCGGGTTTGATGATGTCCTGCAGTTCTATAACGCCCTTCACTTCGTTATTGAGGGCTACTACCAGGGGCGTGCCGCCGTCTTTGGAGATTGCTTCTACCCGGGCCAGTGTTTCTGCAGGGAAGGTATTGCCGGCGCTTTCGGCCAGCCTGCGGATGGCGTCGTAAGCGCCTTTGCGGATGCGGGTGCCGTCTTCCAGGTCTATGCCGCTGGTACGGGTTTCTGCGGTGAATTTTACCATAGCGCCACCGTTTGTAGAAAGCTTATTCACTACCTCCCGGCCGGCCAGCTCCACGATTGACCGGCCTTCGGGCGTATCGTCCGGCAAAGAGCTGAGCGCGCACAGGTTAATGAACGCCTCTTTTGAAACGCCGTTGGTGGCGTAGAAGTTAGTAGCCTTGCGGTTGCCAATGGTAATGGTGCCTGTTTTATCCAGCAGCAGCACATCCACGTCGCCGGCAGTTTCTACGGCTTTACCGGATTTGGTGATTACATTGGCGCGCAGGGCACGGTCCATACCGGCAATGCCGATGGCGGATAAGAGGCCGCCGATGGTAGTTGGTATCAGGCATACAAACAGGGAGATAAACGCCGCAATGGTGATGGGTGTTTGTGCATAGTCGGCAAAAGGTTTCAGCGTTACGCACACGATAATGAACACCAGGGTAAAGCTGGCCAGCAATATGGTGAGCGCTATTTCATTGGGCGTTTTCTGGCGGCTGGCGCCTTCTACCAGGGCAATCATCTTGTCCAGGAAAGACTCACCCGGCCCGGTGCTTACCCGTACCTTAATGCGGTCGCTCAGCACCTTGGTGCCGCCTACCACGCTGGATTTATCGCCGCCTGCTTCACGGATCACCGGTGCGCTTTCGCCGGTAATGGCCGATTCATCAATGCTGGCCAGGCCTTCAATGATCTCCCCGTCTGCCGGGATAATATCGCCTGGCTCGCAAAGGAACACATCGCCTTTGCGTAGCCGGGAAGAGGATATGACCTTAATTTCACCGGTAAAAATTTCGCCAATGGTTTGTACCAGTTTGGCCGGCGTTTCTTCGCGCGTTTTACGCAGGCTCTCTGCCTGCGCCTTACCGCGTGCTTCTGCTATTGCTTCCGCAAAGTTGGCAAACAGCACGGTAAGCAGCAGCACAATAAATACCACCAGGTTATAGGCAACGCTGCCCTGGTCCGTATGCCCGGTGATCATGGCATACAGCGTAACAACCAGCATTACGGCAGTACCTGTTTCTACGGTGAACATCACCGGGTTCTTTATCATTAACCGGGGGTTCAGCTTTACAAAGGACTGCCGGAGGCTTTCCTTCATCAATGCAGCAGGGAACAACCTGTTATCTTTATTTCGCTTCATTTGAAAAATCGTTTGTTATGGGTGTGAGCTGTTGAAATACACGGCGTCACCTAATCTTATACATCAATGCAGGGAAAAAAATTCAGCAATAGGCCCCAGGGCCAGGGCAGGAAAGTAAGACAGTGCGTTGATGATGATGATCACCGCCAGTGTCATTACCCCGAATGTGAGCGAGTCTGTTTTAAGCGTACCGGCAGATGCAGGCACATACTTTTTATTCGCCATCAGCCCTGCAATCGCCAGCGGCCCGATGATGGGCAGAAACCGGCCCAGGATCAGCACAAAACCCGTGGTAACGTTCCAGAAAATGTTGTTATCGCCCAGGCCTTCAAAACCAGATCCGTTGTTGGCGTTGGCGGAGGTGTACTCATACAGCATTTCAGAAAAGCCGTGGTACCCGGGGTTATTGAGCCAGGCAGATGGCTTAACAACCCAATTTGCACCGGGATAATGTGCAATCACGTAGGAGGAGAGCCCGGTACCGGCCAGGATCAGGAATGGCGACAACAGCGTGACAAGCGCGGCAATCTTTACTTCGCGCGCTTCCAGCTTGTGGCCCATAAATTCCGGTGTGCGGCCTACCATTAAGCCGGAGATGAATACCGCGATAATGATGTAGATGTAGTAGTTAAGGAACCCTACGCCGCAACCGCCATAGAAGCTGTTGATCATCATGCCCAGCAGCTGCAGTAAGCCCGAAGCCGGCATGGTGCTGTCGTGCATGGCGTTTACAGAACCGGTGGAGATGATGGTGGTTACCGTGCTCCAGTAAGCACTGGCCACCGGACCAAAACGCACCTCCTTACCTTCCATAGCCCCGGTTGGCTGTGCAATGCCCAGGTGCGCAATAGCAGGGTTGCCGTGTACCTCTGATATTATCATCGGTATCAGCAGGCATAGCATGCCAAGCGTCATGATACCGAAAATGACATACGCAAACTTTTTACGGTTAATGAAAAAACCCAGCGCAAAGATCATGGCAATGGGGAGCAGCACCTGCGCTACCATTTCCGTGATATAAGTAACATAACCAGGATTTTCCAGGGGATGGGCCGAGTTGGCGCCAAACCAGCCGCCCCCATTGGTGCCCAGGTGTTTAATGGCGATCATGCCGGCGGCAGGGCCGCGCGATACATGTACGGTATCGCCCTGCAGGCTAACAAAAGTGTCTTTCCCCTTATAGCTGGCCGGCGTGCCGTTAAACAACAGGATAATGGCCATCACAATGCTGAGCGGCAGCAGGATGCGCGTAATGGCTTTTACAAAGATTTCCCAGAAGTTCCCCAGCTTGCCGGTGGTTTTTTCCTTCAGCGCTTTAAGCACTACCACCATTGCGGCAATGCCGGTAGCGGCGCTCACAAACTGCAGGAAGGCCAGCACAAACAGCTGTACAAAGTAAGTAACGCCGGTTTCCCCGGAATAGTGCTGCAGGTTACAGTTCACCACAAAGCTAATAGCGGTGTTAAAGGCCAGGTCGGGCGTTTGACCGGGGTTGCCATCGGGGTTCAGGGGCAGCTTGTCCTGGAACATCAGCACAAAAAAGGCATATACAAACCATACCAGGTTAATGGTAAGCAGGGCTTTGAGGTGCTGTTTCCAGTTCATTTCCTCTTTGGGATTAATACCGGCCAGCTTATAGAACAGGCGCTCCGGGAGCGCCATAAAATCCAGCCAGGTTTTTTCTCCCTTGAATACTTTGGCTATGTATTTACCCAGCGGCCAGGCCAGCGCCAGCGTAAGGCCATAGGTAACGATAATGCCGAGAATTGCTGTTGTCATTTGCTAAAATTTTTCAGGCTTCAGCAGTACGTAGATCATGTATATGAATACCAGCACTGCCAGGATAAATAATGCGTTCATCATAGTGTTGGCTTTATGGTTATATGTTCTCGAAATAGTCTACAGACCGGAAGAACAATACAAAGCAGGCCAGGCCTGCGAGCAATAAAAAAATAGTGAGCATGACGATTAGTTTGATTAATTGCCACGGGGAAAAGCCATTGGAATGCCAGATGTTGACTGCCAGCGAACTTTTGCCTGTAAGTAGCTGCAAATCAGCACAAAGAGGTATGAAAGGCAATTATGCGGTTTAAACCCGGTGTGGATATACCATGCAGAAATTGAAGGGTGGATTGCAGAAAATGAAGGGTGAATTGGTGAAGAGGTTATGAATTGGTAAATTTCATTTATTAGCTATATAATAACATGGAAGAAACAAATACGAACTAGACACCAGGCGCAGATGACAATTTGTTGGGACTGACGAACAAGGACGCCATTAATGAGCATGAAGCCAGGGGAATTGCCCAGGCAGAGCTTTTTATTTTCCAACTGGATAGTGAAACAAATATTTCAACAATGCTTATCCTCGATATTCATCGTATTGCTTTTGGCGAACTTTATGATTGGGCTGGCAAATGGCGGACTACACATGTAACAGTAGGGCAACTGGAACCGCCTGTCCCTGACCAGATATTACAATTAATGTATCAATTTGTTGATAACCTATGGAAATAAATGACCCCGTTCCCGTGTAGCAGGAGTGATAAGGTTGGCTGCTTCGCCGATTATTTCAATTTGTTTAATGGATGCAAAACGCATCATGCATTACTGGCAAAATCAGGGAAGGTTTGGCTGGCGAGCATATGACAGGTATTAGCTAAACAAATACAGCACATCCTCCTTGGTAAGCTTCTTTATAAAGCCGGTATCATCGGCAATTATATCCTTTACCAGCGATTTTTTACGCTCCTGCAGCTGCAGTATTTTTTCCTCTACCGTGTCCTTACAGATCATGCGGTAGGCAAAAATGTTCTTGGTTTGGCCAATACGGTGGGTACGGTCAATGGCCTGCTGCTCCACAGCGGGGTTCCACCAGG
>NZ_DASTRI010000250.1:0-4997 GCF_035761305.1 Chitinophaga sp.
CGGCATTATCAACAACTGTAATCAACCAGGGTATATACCAGCTGGAAGATTCCCTGAACAACGTGTTCCTGAAAACCAGCCGGGAGGCCATCTGGCAGCTGATGCCTAATAATCCGGGAGTGAATACCTGGGAAGGCCGGAATTTTATACTCACCCAGGCGCCTGCAACAGAAGAATTTAACTCCACGGTATTAAGCCGGTATATGTTGCAGGCCTTTGAAGCAGGGGACAGGCGCCGCCGTAACTGGGTAGACAGCATTGCATTAGGCGCCTCGCAGGTGTATTACTTCGCGTATAAATACAAAAAGAAAGTTGATGCGGATATTACCGAGTATTCAATGGTATTGCGGTTTGCAGAACAATACCTTATACGGGCAGAGGCCCGTGCGCACCTGGATAACCCGCAGGGCGCAATAAACGATCTGAACTACATCCGCGAACGTGCAGGACTGCCTGCTATGAACGTTATGAACAATGATGATATATTAAAAGCCATTGCCCACGAGCGGCAGGTAGAGCTTTTTACTGAATGGGGACATCGTTGGCTGGACCTCAAACGCACCGGCCAGGCCAACGCTATACTGAACAATGAAAAGGGTACAAACTGGCAACCTACAGACACGCTTTATCCCATCCCACAAAATGAGCGGGCATTAAATCAAAATTTAACGCAAAACAAGGGGTACAATTAGATAAAAAAATCGAAGATAACTTGTAGATTAGCTGAAATATTATAAAAATATTTCTGATGTTGCCAGCTATTGGGGGGAAGCATTAACCAAGACACAAATTCGAGATTGTTACGTGAAAAACTTACTTACCGGGAGGGAAAATCCTGCGCATTTGTATTGCTTGTATACCAGAAAGCAAAGGGAATGTTTTTTGATATATCAACAAAAACAGGCCTGTCCCAAAACCTGCAAAACTTTAGGAACCAAGTCAATCACCTTCAACACAAATTTTCAGCTATGAAAAAGAAAGTAATCTTAACTGCCAGCACACTGGTGCTGGTGATTGCCGCTGCATTTATGACAAAAGCTAATGCCCGTTTCGATGCAATGTACACAGACAGCGTTAATCCTTCGCAATGCCAATATCCAGGATCATTGCCCGCATCCTGTACAATTACAAATACAGGTACTATTTGTACGGCTACGGCTGGCGCCAAAGTATATACTTTTTACCAGGGTACATCCTGTATAGTACCTTTCTACAAATCCTTTTAGTCAACTTTAATCAGCGTGAGCAAACATTAGCTGTAGGCTAACTTCGGATCTGTAAACAAGGTATTAATGTTCAACCGTCTATTTCGCTTACTCCGGCTGCGCCGGGGAAGGATTTGTATTGCTATTGCGTGCTTTATGCTGAGCATTGCTGCAATATGGGTGTTGTATATCGCATCGGATAAAATCAATCACCGGCCTAACGGGTTTATACGGCTTATTCCGCCGCACCGTGCTACCCCGGAAAAAATACTGGATGTTAAGTATAACTCCTATTACATTGCAGGAGCTACACCCACCCGTATTTTCCTGGGTAATTCCACGGCTCCCACTTATGTGCTCACCACCAGCTATGCGCTGTCGGACACAACGCATATGCGGCTGGCGCTGCCGCCCGGAACACAGCTGGTTGGCCCCGTCACCGTTCAGATCGACTCTCCGCACGTATACATGATGAGCGGCCTGCAGGGCGCGTTGCTACACACCGCCCTGCCAGATACCGCCCTGACCCGCCTTCCAGAAGGTCGCCGCCAGTTCTTTAACGCCCGTCCGCTGTCGCCTTCCACATTCATCCTGCGGATGTATGATAGCGCCTGGGACCAGAACATACTGGCCAAGCGTATCTCCGAAACAGCGTACATACGCCCTTCCCCGCCCGTGCTGGAGAAGCAGATAGACGGTATCTTCTGTACAGACGGAGCACTCTGTTACCATTTAAATACGGCAAGATTGGCGTACGTGTACTACTACCGTAACCAGTTTTTATGCATGGACACCAATTTGAACATTATTTACAAAGGCAGAACCATAGATACCGTTGCCCATGCCCGCATTAAAGTAGCTAAGCTGGTAGACCTGCAGCAAAGCACCGTAGCTTCGCCCTCCGGCGTAGTGAACCGCATGAGCTGCATGGACGACCGGTGGCTGTACATTAACTCGAAACTGATGGCCAATAACGAGCGCAAAGATGAATTTGACAAGGTGTCGGTAGTGGATGTATATTCCCTGAAAGACGGAACTTATCATTTCAGCTTTTATCTGCCCGATCTTGGCGATAAAAAAATGCACAGTTTCCGGGTATTCAACAAAACATTGGTTGCCCTGTACGACCACTATGTGTATACCTTCAGATTAAACTTTTAGCATAAGCTGAAGCAGCGTGGAAAAAAGCCGGATATTTATCCGGCTTTTTTTATGGCCGGCAGTAACGCCTTTGAAAGTCCTCACGCACCGCCAGCGGAATTGCGCATGCGCTTGTATTAAATTTCTTGCACAGATCAAAAAAAAGTATAAACTTTGTGCCGTAATAATAATTACAACTGTAAAATGAAAACAGACGATCATTGGATCAGCTTCATGGATGTTTTTGTTGCCCTCCGATTCAATACTTCACCCCCGGCTACCAGATAACAAACAGCTAAGGCTTCCGTAGTGTATAACAGGCTTATTGCGCCTGCGTTTACCCGTACCTTTTACTGCTTGCTGCTTTACAACCTTTACAGCAGCCGGCGGCCTGCTGGCTGCCCGCTGCATCACAATCATTATAAATCCCTAATTAAATGCAAAACACAGAAATCATCAGGTGGGTGCTGCTCATCGGCGTACCCTTTTTATGCCTTTTATTTTACCGGCTCATTTTACGTATATGCTTCGGTGTTGTAATAGTACCGGAAGACCGTATAGGCCTGGTTACAAAGAAATTTGTGCTCTTTGGCCGGCAGGAGCTGCCGGAAGGCCGCATTATTGCCCTTAACGGCGAAGCGGGTTTCCAGGCGCAAACATTAGCTCCCGGCGTGTACTTCTGGAAATGGATATGGCAGTACACTGTTACCTATGCGCCCTTTACCGTTATCCCAACCGGTAAAATAGGGCTGGTGCTGGCAAAAGACGGCGCCGAACTGGAAACAGGCGCCATACTAGCCCGCAAAGTGCCCTGCGATGCCTTCCAGGATGCCCGCGCCTTCCTGGAGAACGGCGGCCGTAAAGGCCGGCAAACCGCCATTATTACTCCCGGCTCTTACCGTATCAATACCTTTTTGTTTGAAGTAGAGATCACTGATATGGTAAGCATACCGGAAAATGCCGTGGGCATTGTTACCACGCTGGAAGGTAAAGCCATTGAAGAAGGCCAGATAGCCGGCAAACCCATTGCAGGGCATAACAAGTTCCAGGATATAGATACCTTTCTGGCAAACGGCGGCTATAAAGGTCTGCAGGAGCAGGTGGTGCTGGCCGGCTCATATTTCCTGAACCCCTGGTTTGCCAAAGTGGAAATGGTGCGCATGACCGAAATACCCATCGGCTATGTAGGTGTGGTGATCTCCTTCGTAGGCCAGGATGGGGAAGACGTGAGCGGTGCGGATTTTAAGCATGGCAACATTGTGGCCAAAGGCACCAAGGGCGTATGGTCGGAACCGTTAGGTCCGGGTAAATACCCCATTAACCCCTATATCATGAAAATTGAAATGGTGCCCACCACCAACCTGGTGCTGAACTGGGCCTCTGCACGCAGCGAAGCGCACCAGCTCGACAAGAACCTGTCTACCATAACCGTGCGCAGCAAAGACGGCTTTACCTTTAACCTGGACGTAGCGCAGATCATCCATATACCTGCCACCGAAGCGCCCAAGGTAATAGCGCGTTTCGGTAATATGAGCAACCTCGTTACGCAGGTGCTGGAACCTACCATTGGTAACTATTTCCGTAACTCTGCGCAGAACGCCGATGCCATTGACTTCCTCAAAAGCCGCAGGGAACGGCAGGAGAGCGCCAAGGCCCATATTGGCCTGGTGCTGGAACAGTACAACGTGTTTGGCGTAGATACGCTTATAGGCGACATTGTGCCGCCTGAAAGCCTCATGAAAACCCTTACCGACCGTAAGCTGGCAGAGGAGCAGAAGGTAACCTACGAAACCCAGATGAAGGCCCAGGAAACCCGGCAAACCCTCGAAAAGGAAACCGCCATTGCCGAAATGCAGAAGGAGATTGTAAAGGCCGACCAGGGCGTATTGATTGCCGAAAGAATTGCAGATGCCTCCGTAAAAAAAGCCACTGGTGACGCCAACAGCGTGCGCCTGCAGGCCAATGCAGAAGCAGACCGCTTAAAGCTGCTGGCCGGTGGTGAAGCGGAAAAAGTAAGGCTGCTGGCCAAAGCGGAAGCGGAACGCACAGAATTGCTGGCAAAGGCCGACGCGGAAAAAATATCCCTTACCGGTAATGCAGAAGCGGAAAAAATACTGGCCATCGGTAAATCCAGCGCAGAAGCCTACCGCCTGGCTGTAGAAGCCATGGGCGGCGATAACTTTACGCAGCTGAAAGTAATGGAGTCCATTGGCGCGCAGAACGTACGCATTATGCCGGATGTGCTCATAGGCGGCAATGACGGCGGCGGAGGCCCTATCAGCGGCCTGCTTGGCCTGCAGCTGTTAGAGCAGCTTCGCAAAAAATAATTAAGAATGAACAATGAATAATTAATAATAAACAGTGATGTGCGTTTGGGCATCGCTCTCTTATTAATTATTCGTTGTTCATTAGAATAATAGTGGATAATTAATAATTAATAATAACGGCGATGTGCACCCGGTATCACTGCTCCTTAGTACCACTCCCTGTTAATTATTAATTATTCATTATTAATTATAATGCGCTATCTTCGCTGCTTTACATTTTTTGATTATGCCTCCGACAGACAGCAGCAACACGATGTTTCAATTGGCGGCAGATTTTATTCAGCAAACCAACCGCCATATCTTTTTAACCGGCAAAGCCGGTACA
>NZ_DASTRI010000251.1:0-5006 GCF_035761305.1 Chitinophaga sp.
ATACCTGCCAGCCATGCCGACGCTGAAAAATGGCACAACCTGCGGAAAGATATTAAACGCCTGCATTACCAGCTGGAAGCAGTACAGCCGCTGTTTGACGGGGCCATTGCCCTGCCGGCCATGCTGGCGTTTACAGACGGAGCAGGCAACCGCCTGGGTAACTGGCACGATCTGCTGGCATTGCAGCAGCTGATACGCAGCCATATGGAGCTGATGCAAAGCCATCAAATACCTGTTCCGCAAGATGTTGAAGAGGTGTTGCAGCAGCTGGCGGCTGATACCAGGCAGCAGTTGCAGGAAAGCAGGGAGTATATAAAGGCAAAGCCGGTGGTGGAATGGCCGGTGTAGCTTTATTCTGTATGTAAACTTTTTACCGGGTTGGCAATGGCTGCTTTAACGGCTGAATGTCCTGCTGTAAGCCATGCAATTAATACCGACGACAATAGCGTAACAATAAAGAACCCCGCTCCGAGGTTTATCCTGAAAGTGTATTGCTGCAGCCATTCTTGCATAAAGTACCAGGCCAACGGCGTGGCAATGAGAAAAGCAATGGAAATTAATGCTGTAAACTCCTGTGAAAGCAGCACAACAATGTTGCCTGCAGATGCGCCCAGTACCTTTCGGATGCCGATCTCCTTTTTTCTCCGTGCAGCCATAAAAGACACCAGCCCGTATAAACCCAGGCACGATATGAATATGGAAAGCCCTGCAAATATTTTAAAGAGCTGTGAAAGCTCGGCCTCCTGCTTGTAGTAGGCAGCTACAGTTTGGCCAATAAAGTGGTATTCAAACACGTAATCCGGGAACACGGTGTTCCATATCTTTTCTATGGCAGCAATGGCGGCGCGGGTTTTACCAGGCGCTATTTTGATGTTGGCCATGCGGTATGTTCTTTTTAATGTTGTCATGGCTACCATGTTTACAGGATCACGCAAAGAGGCGGTATGGTAATCCTTCACCACGCCTACAATCGGCCATGCGCGTCCATCTGCCGGTGCTGCAATATGCTTGCCGATGGCTTCCTGCGGGCTGCCCAATCCCAGCTTTTTTACCAGGCTTTCATTTACAATAAATTCCCGCGCCGTATCTGAAGCAAAGTACCTGCGCCCTGCCACCAGCTGGAGTTTGTAAATATTAAAGTAACCGGTATCTGCCGGCTTCATTGTTACAATAAGATCTGCCTTTCCGCTATTATTGGTGCCCAGGCGCAGATCAGTAGCCCAACCTCCATTGCCTACCGGTGCAAATGCGCTGAAGCTTACCGCCTGTATACCCGGCTGCTGTAATAACAGGTTACGTACCAGGTCTGTTTTTGACTGGCCAATACTATCGCGTGGAAAGCCGGCAGTTATAACCGCTTCCCTGCTAAAACCCATATCGGTACTGTTAAAATAATTGAGCTGGGAAACCACTACCAGCGTGGCGATAATGAGTACCTGCGCAACTACGAACTGCAACACTACCAGGGCCCTGCGCAAGGTAATGCCTTTCATCATGTTCTGGCTGATACGGCTTTTCAGGGCGTTAACCGGGTTAAAGCCCGATAATACCAATGCGGGATAAAAGCCGGCCAGCAATGTTACCGCCAGCCAGGCAACCAGTATAAATACCATTACTCCAGGACTGAACAGCATTTGCAGTGGTATATTGACTTCCAGCAGCCTGTTTAAATATGTTATACAAAAGGCGGCAATAATCACGGCCGCTGTAACCGCTATCAGACAGGTAATACCTGTTTCACCAAAGAACTGCAGCACCAGCTGCCGCCGGTTACTGCCCAGCACCTTGCGTACACCTACTTCCCGGGAACGGCTAACGGCATTGGCGGTAGAAAGGTTAATGAAATTAACGCAGGCGATAATAAGCAGGAAAACGCCTATAAGGCTCAGTGCAGTGATCAGTGTGTTGCTAAATATTCTATGATTAAAGTTATCCAAACGTTTATCAAAATGCAGCTCATTCAACGGTTGCAGCTGCAGCGCATAATCCCTGTTTTGAGGCGATACATGCTTTGCTAAAAAAGCAGGCAGCAAAGCATTCATACGTGCGGCGGAACTACCGGGCCGCAGCTGTACAAAGCAATAATGGTCTGTCCAAAGCTCTACCCAGTTCTGCAAATCTTCGCCCAGCGCACCAATGGTGGCATGGGATATTACAACGCCTAAAGGGAAATCCGTGTTAGGCGGGGGATTATCAATAATACCCGTAACCCTCACAGGAAGGCCATACACTTTAAATATCCTACCTGTGGCCTGCTGCCAGCTGCCAAAGTATTTCTGGGCCATATGCTTTGTAAGGAACGCGGTATTGGGCTCATTAAGCGTATTGGCAGGATCGCCTTCAATTACCCTGAAGTTAAATATGCTGAAGAACTGGGGCTCTGCAAAGAAAACACCAAGATGCTCTTTAAATTTCTTCACCGTTTCACCTGCCCGGTTGGTAACCAGCACCTGTACATCCCGGTCGCCATAAATAGCGGCCGATGTTTCTATCTGCGGGTATTCTGCTCTTAATGCGGCTGCCAGGGGGAAGGATGCGCTGGGCGAATAGCCGCCATTTTTACCAGCTCTTACCACCCGGTAAATGCGGTCTTTGTTTGCATGAAAAGTATCAAAGCTCTTTTCATAGGCAACCACAAGAAATATCAGCAGAAAAGCGCTAAAGCCCACTACCAGGCCGGTAACATTTATAAAGAAATGACTTTTGTTACGCAGCAGGCTGCGGAAACCGGTTTTGATATAGTTATTGAGCATAATGGTTGAAATTGCGAACACAATGCCACTTTGCTATTTGCATGAAAATCAAATAGATAATGTTATGGGAGATTATTTCCGGTGTCCGGTTTCATTACAAAATGTCCGAAAGCGGACAATTGCGAAGGCGCTACAAATTCATCACGGCCTCAAACAGCAGGGCTGCAGCCAGTTTGGCGGTACGGTTATCTATATCAAAACCGGGATTAAGCTCTGCGATGTCCAGCCCGGCCAGGCGGCCGCTTTGTAACAACAGGCGGTAACATTCCATAAAAGCGCCGTGCGGCAGAATGCCGTTGTAGGCGGCAGCGCTTACGCCAGGGGCATAAGGGGCGGCAAAAACATCCAGGTCAATGGTAAGATAAAAACGGTCTATCCTTCGTAAAAAACCGGCAACAGCGGCTTTAAGGGTAGGCATATCCTGCATGTGAAAAACAGCTGCCGGAACTTCCTGTACCTCCAGCTCACGCGCTACGCGAAACAGCTGCTGTGTATTGCTATGCGCCTGTATGCCCAGCGCCAGGTAATGAAAGGGCTTTTGCTGCTCATAACAGTCCCGGGCCAGCTGCATAAAACCGGTGCCGGAAGTAGCTCCCTGGTTGTTGGGCATGCGCAGATCGAAGTGCGCGTCAAAATTAACAAGGCCAATGGTCTGCGTGGGGAAAGCACTGTAGATACCACGGGCATGGCCATACGTAATTTCATGACCGCCGCCCAATAGCACGGGAGTATAACCCCCTGCCACTATTTGCTGTACCACTTCGGTTAATGCATCCTGCGCGGTTTCCAGCTGCCGGTTGTTACAAACAATATCACCTGCATCTATCAGCAATGTGCCTGCGGCAAAGTGCACCGGCAAATCAGCGCATGCCCTGCGCAAAGCCGCCGGCCCCTGTGCCGCCCCTACCCTGCCTTTGTTGCGGCGCACGCCTTCATCGCAGGCAAAGCCTAACAATGCAATACCTTTTTGGCCGCGCCGCAGCGGCGGTAAAGGCTCCTGTAAAAGATGCACGGCCTGTATGTGCTGGTGCCATCTCAGCACTTCC
This sequence comes from Chitinophaga sp., assembly GCF_035761305.1. GTDB lineage: Bacteria > Bacteroidota > Bacteroidia > Chitinophagales > Chitinophagaceae > Chitinophaga. Next base: position 3,800 of record NZ_DASTRI010000251.1, read on the forward strand.
TTATCGGTACCGTCTATACGGCCCGTCCATATATCCGTAGGGGTGGGTTGATAATAGGACTCCGCTATCATTGCTCATTATTTATAAGGGCGCCGCTTTTCCACACCAGTGCTGGTTTCAGCTTGCCTTGGTAATACAAAATATCACGGTAATCCGCAGTGGCATAGGCCTGCATGTCGGCCGTAAACCCAGGCTGCAGCTGGGCGGTGCCGGTAAGCTGCAGGGCCGGTGCAGCGCGTACGGTTAATGCAGCCAGGGTTTCTGCCATAGAAAGGTGTTGAGCCGCGCTTAATACCGCTGCCTGCAGCAGCAGATCGCCCATGGGCGCAGAGCCGGGGTTCCAGTCGCTGGCAATGGCCAGGCTGGCGCCGACATCCAGCAGCTGCCGGGCAGGCGCATAGTGCATGCCCAGGCCTAATGAAGCGCCGGGCAATACTACCGCAGTTGTATTGGAAGCAGCCAGCAAAGCTATTTCTTTTTCTGTGCTGGCCTCCAGGTGGTCGGCAGAGAGGGCGCCGGTTTCCACGGCCACGGCGCTGCCACCCGCGCTGAACTGGTCGGCATGTACGGTGGCGGCAAACCCGAGCTGTTTGGCGAGCTGCAAAAAAGTGCGTGCATCCGTAGGCGTAAAGGCAGTATCTTCCACAAAAATATCCACCCGGCCGGCCAGCTGTTCTGCTTTTACCACAGGCAGCAGCTCGGCCACTATCCAGCTTAAATAATCCGCGGCGTTGCCGTTAAAATCTTTAGGCAGCATATGCGCCGCCAGGCAGGTAGGCACCAGCGTGGCAGCCGTATGCCGGGAAGCGCTTTGCACGGCCTGCAGCATTTTCATTTCATTTACCATATCCAGCCCGTAACCGCTTTTTACTTCCAGCGTAGTTACGCCCTCCTGCAGGTGGCGGTTGGCGCGCGCTACGATATTTTCCGCCAGGGTAACGTCGTCGGCTGCACGGGTTTTAATTACAGAGTCCCATATGCCGCCGCCGGCGCGGGCTATCTCCAGGTAGCTTTTACCGGCAATGCGCATGGCATAGTCGCGGTTACGGCTGCCGGCAAAACAAATATGCGTATGGCAGTCAATGAACCCCGGCAGCAGCACCATGGGCTTATCAATAAAATATACCTCGCATTGCGGGTAGGCCCGCCGCAGCGTGGTAAAACGGTCCAGGGCGCTAATGGCGCCGCCCGCAACCAGCACACCTGC
>NZ_DASTRI010000252.1:0-7269 GCF_035761305.1 Chitinophaga sp.
CAGAGGCCACGCTCTGGCATCCGCCGGCGGCCAGCGGTAAAGTAATTACCAGACAGCAGGCCCTGGCCCCGGGCAAAGAAATGACGTTGACCTTACCGGGCGGCCCTTCTGCTATACGGCAGCTGCAGCTGGCGCTGAAAACCAGCCAGCCTGCCAACCAGGAAAAAATGTGGCGGTATGTTATGCTTCGCATCCAGTTCGACGGGCACCAGACCGTATCTTGCCCGCTGGGCGATTTTATCGGCAGCGGGTACGGCGGAAAGCCCATCCGCAGCTGGTACCGGGAGCTAACAGATACGGGCCTGCTCACCAGCCGCTGGGTAATGCCTTTCCGTAAATCAGCCGTGATCACTATCATTAACCAATCCGGCTTTAAGGTTGATCTGCGTACAAGGGTCACCGTTAGCCCGTTCAAATGGGATAACAGTACCATGTATTTCCATGCAGGCTATAAATTTGAAAGGGATATAAAAGATGTGAAATGGGATTATGATGTAACCAGGGTGGCCCGCAATGACCCCGCGGCGCCTGTTGACTGGAACTTTGCCAGCATAAAGGGAAAGGGCGTTTACCTGGGGAATACCTTGTCTGTAAACAACCACATGAAAGCCTGGTATGGAGAAGGTGATGCCAAAGCTTATGTAAACAATGAAAAGTTTCCGTCGGAATTCGGCACGGGGCTGGAAGATTATTACAACACCTCCTGGGCGCCGGTTGTGCTTTACCAAACGCCCTTTGCCAATGCCCCTCGTGCAGATGATCCGTCATCAACCGGTTTTAATACGTTTACACGTACGAGAATACTGGATGCTATTCCGTTCAGCAACGCCTTTTCCTTTGATATGGAAATGCTCAGCTGGGACACCGGCACCATTGATGCTGCCGCTACCACGTACTGGTACGGGTTTGCGGGAGCTGCCGGCCAATAAAATACTTTACAATGGAAGTAGCAAACATATTGGATAGTGAATTCGGCGGTGTTCCCCGTGTGCCTGGTTACTGGCTTACCCGCTTTGTTATTCTGCGCCTGCTTGGATTAATGTACGCTACCGCCTTTCTGGTAGCCATTAACCAGCTTGTTCCTTTGATCGGGGCCAACGGGCTGTTGCCTGTGGGCAGCTACCTGCAGCAGGTAAGCGCAGCACTGGGGTCGAACCAGGCCGGCTTTATGCGCCTGCCTTCCCTTTTCTGGCTATGGCATTCCGATACCGCGCTTTTAACCGTTTCCTGGATTGGGTTTGCGCTTTCCTGCCTGGTAACGGCCGGTTATGCAAATGCGCTGGTGCTGGCCGTGCTTTGGTTTCTTTATATGTCTATTGTTCACGTGGGGCAGCTCTGGTATGGGTACGGGTGGGAAATACAGCTTACCGAAACCGGCTTCCTGGCCATCTTCCTGTGCCCGCTGCTGGACCTGCGCCCTTTTCCGCGTTATGCCCCTCCCCTTACCATCATTATTTTATTCCGGTGGCTCATTTGCCGCATAATGCTTGGCTCCGGCATGATCAAGTACCGCGGAGATGAAGTTTGGCGGAATGCAACGGCACTCTACTACCATTTTGAAACACAGCCCATTCCCGGCCCGCTAAGCCGGTGGTTCCATTTTCTGCCGCACACCGTGCTGAAAGCCGGCGTATGGTTTAACTGGCTGGCCGAACTGATAGCGCCCTGGTTTGTATTCGGGCCGCGGCTTGCACGGCATATTGCAGGGGTGGTGATTGTGCTGTTCCAGCTTAGCATTATACTCAGCGGCAACCTTTCATTTTTAAACTGGCTTACGATTGTTCCGGCGCTGGCTTGTTTTGACGACGGCTTCTGGTCGGCGCTGCTACCGCGTACGCTGGTGCGTAAAGCGCAGGCGGCGGCTGATAACGCGGTTGAATCCAAACCCATGCGCATCACGGCATGGGTGGTTACGGCGCTTGTTGCATTGCTCAGCATTCAGCCTGCGCTTAATATTTTATCATCCAGGCAGGTCATGAACAACTCTTATGATCCGCTGGACCTTGTAAATACTTACGGGGCATTTGGTTCAGTAGGCCAGGAACGCCTGAATGTAATATTTGAAGGAACCAGCGATGAATATCCCGGTGACAATGCCAGCTGGAAACCCTACATCTACAAGGGCCTGCCGGTGGCGCTGGACAAAATGCCGCCGCAGGTAGCGCCCTACCAGCTGCGTTTAGACTGGCAAATGTGGTTTGCCGCAATGGCGTCGCCCAATGACTATCCCTGGACGGTTCACCTGGTATGGAAGCTGCTGCACAACGATCCCGCTGTTGTAAGCCTGTTTGCGGGCAATCCCTTTCCCGGTAAGCCGCCGCGTTTTATCCGGGCGGTCCTGTACCGGTACTCCTTTGCAAAGCCGGGCAATCCCAAAGGGCTATGGTGGAGCCGGGAGCGCATCAGCATCTGGCTCCCGGCTATGTCTGTGGATGATCCGCGCCTGACCGGATTTTTAAAAGACGCCGGCTGGATCAGGTAATGTCTATAAATGCAGCAGCTTAATGGTTTTAACAACTGTTTTGCTGTTCACATCATACACTTCGAGGAAGTAAACACCTTTTGTTAACGTGTTATTATTCGGCTGCAATACCTTCTTACTTTGATTAAAGGAACGGTCCGTCCGCACCAAGCGGCCCTGCGTATCAAATAAGCGCAGTATGTAGGTTTTGTTCCAGTCCAAACCGTTGAGGATAAGCTGCCCGCTGAATGGGTTTGGCGATACACTCAACAGCGTTAGCTCCTGTGTTACACCGATACCGTATTCTGCTGACACCATTAATGGTGATAAGGCAGCGCCGGTAATGGTAAAGCTGCGCAGGATGCTGATGCTGTCCAGCCGGTGTTTAAAGGTTACCTTCAGCTGGTGGTTGCCTGCGCTGTATGCCGACGGGTCAATAATAAAGGTGTGATCAGCGGCAACAGGCAGCTGCTGCGAATTATCCAGCAGCACTATTACATCTGTATGCCATCTCGGAAGCGGATAATTGGCAATAAGAATGGTATCAGGCGCGCCGGTAATACTATAGCTGCTTTCCAGCGTTCTTAAAATAGGCGGTGTGGTTAATATGGGGTACACATGAAGTATGGCCGGTGTGTCGTTCTTCGTATATTCCGTACCGTTAAAGGCCATCCATTGTAAAGTATCTACCCCTACTATGTTAGGATTGGGCGTATAATACATGCTGTCCAGCTCAGCCAGCGTTACGTCGCGGCTGCGTTCATACACCAGCTGCTTGCCCCCGATGGTAAGCTTACCGTATGCAGGCAGGCTGGAGACCCGTATGCCGGCCAGCTTGCCCGTGAAATTCAGCTTGAAGTTGGCCGCCCAGAAACGGATGGGCGTACCTGCCAGCGTATTACGGTCAAAGGGCTTAATGGTGTCCGGCGCCGGCAATATATCAATATAAAGGCTGGTGTCGTTTGTCCACTTCGTACCATCAAAGGCGCGCCAGCGGATGGTGTCCCTGCCCGGGAAGCTGGGTGCGCTGTATTTAAGCAGATCCAGCTGGTCGCGGTTAACATAGGTGTTGTTCACCCAAATGGGCGTGCCATTAATGGTCATTACGCCATGTTTGGGGGTAGCGGTGATCTGTATCTGCTCAAGCCGCCCCACGCCGCTATCGGGGCCAATATAATGCTGTGTAAAATCGTTGGCCGTAAACGGAAGCCTTGACCGTGTGTAGACTTGTTTGGTAAAGGGAACAATATAGTGGTTTTGGCCGGTGTCGAGGTTTACCGCAAACAGGTATTGCGCATCTGATAAAAACCAGGTGCTGTCTTCATAGTACGCCTGCAAAGATTTGTCTGCCACTTTCTTTACGAAACTTCCATCCTGGCTAATGATATAAGTAAAGTAATTGATTCCCGACCTGCCTGTTACGGCAATATCCCCCATTGGGGAGATGGCCGCTACGGAAGCAGTGCCAACTGTTGAACCGGTTTTTATGGGCAGCACATACCGCAGGTTACCCTGCCTGTCGCGTGTGTACACCTGCCCGTCAACATGGTAAAAGTAAGGCACTGCCAGGTATATACCGCCTAAATAGCCATTATTGAGCAGCGGCGGCTGAAGGGGGAAGTCGGTATACCCGCCGTAATCTCCCTGTAAAAGCACCTGGGTTACTGAGTCATGATCGAAGAGGAACACTTTGGTGCCGTCTTCATCCGCGGTTCTCTGGTAAGAGATCCGCTCCCCGTCTGTTTGAATGCCGTAAAAATAGGCTGGCGGATCTCGGTTAGGGTTCTCTGTTTCATATTCATCTATAAACGTGGTTACGCCGTTCAGATAGCGGTAAAGGAACCTGCCGGTGGCGTAGGCCACCATCCCGTTGGCAGCTACGCCGGCGCCGGTAATGGTGCTGTCTACCACTACCTGCTGCTGCCCGGTGCCCATGTTCCTCAGTATCAACCCCGGGTTGGCGGCATCCTGTGAATACCATACCACGTAATCGCCTGCGGTACTTACATTGCTTGCCAGGGACGACAGCATGGTAAAATTACCCTGGTTGTACTCGTATAAAGGAGATACGGTTCCCTGCGCCTGTATCAAAGCCCCATAAGGCGTTACAAAAGCCGGGAGCTGGTAATTCTGGTTGAAAGGAATAACTGCGGCTGTACCGGTGCTTACATCTGTAAGGCGGTAGGTAAATGTGCCGCCCGTTTGTTTAACCGATAACACTTTGCCGTACCGGAAGTCCAGCACAAGGCCGCTGTCGGGGGCAGTAAAAACCGGGGTTAATGCAGATTGCTGGGCATGGATAGTTATTGCCGCTAAAAGCAGCAACATGAGGGCGTAACATTTTTTCATAACTGCATATTTGAAGGATGATAGAAAATCCGGAAAAAAGGGAACACCGTAAATTCTCCGAAAGGTTGTGGGGTATAAAATATTAAAATATCAAGTGGATATAAAGATAATACAAAAAGAAGATTTTTCACCGGGAAAGTTGGGGTTGCAGCAGCGAGGGGGAAACCGCAGTAACACAGGTTAATGCAATCAGATCAGCTTTTTACGTAAGTATACTTTTTCAGCAGTTTTTATTCTTTCCGTTACAAACGGGATATCGCGTAAATAAATCGTGTTACGGTTGCCGAATGTGGGGCACAGCGTAAGCTCACGCAGAAAGGGGTTATACGTATATGGCTGGAAATTATTGTCCAGCAAACGCTGATGTACCAGGTTTTCATCAAAGCCATATCTTTTCCCCAAACCATTCAGCTCGATAATAATGGCTTTTACTGAGCTGTTCTGCAGGGTAGCAGCAGCGCCGTTCAGCACTTCGGTTTCAAAGCCTTCCACGTCAATTTTTAACAGCAGGGGAAATTTTCCTGTCAGCACTTCGTCCAGCTTTTGCACTGCTACTTCAAATGTATCTGCTTCATTGCCTACTGCTACATGGTTCTCCGTGTCCAGCTTACTGGTAAAATAAATTTTACCGGCTTCACTGCCCAGGGCAATGTTCAGGGCTTTTACTTTTTCATACAGCTGGTTAATACGGATGTTCTGCTGCAGGTGTGCAAAGGTAGCAGGCACCGGTTCAATGGCAATAACAGCTGCCGCTACATGCGCGGCGCCCAATACCGTATAGCTGCCTACATTTGCGCCAATGTCTACAAAAAGATCGTTTTCCCTTAAAAAATGCAGCAGAAAAAACATGTCGTTAAAATCGTGCAGCCCGCAGTACAGGTTCTGCGTAGCGCCGGTCATTCCCTTTTGTATGATCAGCTTAGCCTTGTTTGTAAATTCATACACAATGGGATAAGGAATAAGCCTGGTACTGATTTGCCATTTGAAAAAAAACAATAAGGAGTTAAACTTGTTGCCGGCATTCAGCGGGTGATTCACTATGGCCTTTAAAGTTGTAAACAAACTCATAAGGAAGTGGATTTCCCTAATATACTGCTTATTTATAAAAAAAGCCAGGGACGCATTGTTAATTATTGGCTACTAAATCAATTTGCAAAAAACGGCTACAGCAGTACTTACGTAGTGTAGTCCGGCAGGCATTTATTTACCTGCAGGCAGTGGTTTGCAGCGCGGTGTGCGCCCCTATGCCTGCTGTTTACCCGGGTTCATTACCGCAGCTGTTTCCGCTATCAGCGACTGCATCAGCGTTGCTACCCGGGTGTGCTTGAGTATGGGCGCAATTTGCCCCGCCCAAAACAGCACCATATCATGTTGCTGCTGCACAAGCGCCGCTTTCCGAAGCGACAACATGAAAGCCGTCTGCAGCGGGAAAGGCAGGAGCTGCTGTTCCTTGCCCGCCAGCTCTTTAGCGATCCGGGTAGTGAGGCCACGGCCCAACCGGCCGCTAAAAGCGCGTGACAGCATCGTGTGTTTTGCCGCAGCGGAAAACAGCAGCTGGCGGTGAACCGGCAAAGCGCCCGATTCGTCGCAGGCCAGGAAGGCTGTTCCAACCTGAACGGCATCCGCGCCCAGGTGCAGCGCTGCTGCAATTCCACGACCGGTGGCAATACCGCCTGCTGCAATAACCGGTGTTTTTACTTTTTCCCGGATCAATTGTACCAGCACAAATGTGCCCGTGGTTGACTGTTCGGCAGGCGCCAGGAATGAGGGCCGGTGCCCGCCGGCCTCAAAGCCCGATGCAATGATCATGTCAACGCCCGCGGCTTCCAGCGCAATAGCCTCATCCAGCGTTGTGGCGGCGCCTGCGGTTTTAATCCCCTTTTTCCGGCATTGCTCCAATATATCCGGCGCAGGAATGCCAAATACAAAGCTGAATACTTTGGGGCAAACATCCAGCACCACCTGTACCTGGTTTTCAAACCTTGATTTGAACGGCGCCGGTTTCTCCGGGAATGGAATGTTCAGCTCATCAAAATAGGGTTTAAATGCCTTTTTTGTTTGTTCGTATTGTTCATCGGTGATGCCACCGCCCGCATCATCATGATCAGACACCCATAAATTGAGGTTATAGGGTTTTGGCGTGGCTGCCTTGATCTGCCTGTCTACCTCATAGATCTCCTCCGGGCTTAAAGTATAAGCGCCATATCCTCCCAGCCCGCCTGCATTTGATACGGCAGACACCAGCTCTACAGAAGAAAGCCTTCCGCCGAACGGCCCCTGCATAATGGGATAGCTGATGCCTAACATGGCTGTTGTTTTCGTATTATACCACATAGTTCTATCGTTTAGCAGCGAGGCTTATTCCTGCACATCGCTGATCATTTTGTTTACGATGAGCCATTTCCCGTTAAGCTTGTGAAAAGATAAGAACTCATGGTAATTGAACTCGTACATTTTCA
>NZ_DASTRI010000253.1:0-28684 GCF_035761305.1 Chitinophaga sp.
GTTCATATGAACCGCAGATACTACCAAGTTAAAGAATGGTACTGCAGTAAGATGGCGGCCTGAAAATCATCTTCCCCCTCTCTCAAACTGATCTCCATATTTTTAACAAAATTCCCTTTATTTGTGGCCGTAGAATGCCAACTTTATAATCCGCATGTCCAATACAGTGCCCATCAGGTTATCCGACCTTGCCAACAAGGTGCAGCAAACCATTAACCAGGTGTTTGCAGGCCAAACCTATTGGATCATTGCTGATGTTACCAACTACTCCTTTTACCGGCAAAAAGGCTATCACTATTTTGACCTGGTAGAAAAGCAGGAAGGCGCCGCCGGTATCGTTGCCAAGGTAGCGGCAGTTGCCTGGGGCGCCGGCGCCGACAAGATCAAAGAATTTGAGCGCATTACCGGGCAGCCCTTTACCAACGGTATTCATGTACTGGTAATGGTGGCGGTTAACTACCACACCCTATACGGCCTGCAGATAACTGTGCTGGATATAGATGCCGGTTTTACCATCGGTATGCTGGAGCAGCAGAAACAGGCAGTGCTGGCCCGGCTGGTAAATGAAAACCCCGGCTTTATACAAAAGGCAGGGGAGCAGTATATCACCCGTAACAACCAGCTGCAGTTAAACCGTGTGATACAACGGGTGGCGGTGGTATCTTCCGGTAATTCCGCCGGCTACCAGGATTTTAAGCATACGCTGGACAATAACCGCTTCGGCTACCGTTTTACCTTGCATAATTACTTTACCGCAGTACAGGGTGAAGAAAAGGCAGAGCTACTGCAGCAGCGCCTGATCGATATTTTTAACTCCAATGTGCCGTATGATGCAGTGGCGATCATCCGGGGCGGCGGCGCACAAACCGACTTCCTGCTGTTTGACACCTACCGCCTGGGCAAAACCGTGGCTAAGTTTCCCATACCTGTTATCACCGGTATCGGCCACCAGAAAAATGAAACAGTGGTAGACCTCATGGCGCACAGCCCTACCAAAACGCCCACCAAGGCGGCTGAGTTTATTATTGCGCACAACAAGGCGTTTGAAGACGGGCTCATGAACCTGCAGAAAACAATTGTGATCCGCTCGCAGCAGCTGTTCTCCCATCGTTTCCAGGTTTTATCCGCGCTGAACAGCGTTATCGTGAACCAGTCGCGCAACATGCTTGCCCGCCATAAAGACCAGCTGCAGCGTTATAACCACGGCATTATTAACACTACGCAATCCATCCTGCTGCATAAGCACAGGGAGCTGCTGGCAGCCTCTAACCAGGTATTGTCCAAACCAGCCATGCTGGTGGCCCATAAACGGAACGAGCTGGAAAATACAGTAGCCGGCATCCGGTCGTTCAGCAGAATGTATTTTCAGCACAGGCATGCGGAAATGGAGCATCACAAAACCGTTTTCCGGCTCATGAGTCCTGCCAATATATTAAAGCGGGGGTTTGCGCTGGTGTACCAGGATGGTAAGGTAACCGCCAGCCCCGGCGGCATTACGCCGGGCAGCAACATCCAGGTACTGTTAACCGGCGCTATGATAAACGCTACAGTAACCGAAAAAAATGAAACTAATGGAACAGCATTTGACATATGAAGCCGCTTACAATGAGCTGAGGGCTATTGCCGCCGACATAGAGAACGAAGCCGTACCGGTAGACATACTGGCCGAAAAAGTAAAACGCGCTGCTGTGCTCATTGAATTTTGCCAGCAAAAGCTGCGCGCCACAGAGTCGGAGGTTACCAATATTATTAAGCAAATGGAGCAGCATAATGCAGGAGCTAAATAAAACAGGTGCTGTACCGGCCCCGTTTCTAATTCTCTTCATCACTTTTAAATACCCGCGGAATATCCTATTTTGTGTGTAGCACCAACCCAAACATCCTGTTTAATGCCCATTACAATATGTTCGTTACAGAAGCAGCAGTCACTCGAAGCGGTTTATGCTGCATTGGTCAATGACGCCCACAGCGCTGTATGGGCAGAAATAGGCTACACCATGCTGGCCTTCCTGGAAATGATTAATGCCACTTTCCCGGAAACGCCTTTATGGGGCCTTACTTCCCACGACCGCCTGGTGCTGCTTAATAACGATGATGCCTATTCCAGCTGGTGGGTAATTATCAGCTGCATGGGACAAAAAGAGATTTATTTTGAATACCTGATGCCTGCTGAAAAAGCGCCATGGCCTGGCGCTACAGTACGTGGAACTGCCGGCTCCCTGGCGGAAGCCAAAAAATACCTGCTCATTGCCATGAAAGAAAGCGGGGGCTGGCCCAACAACCGGGAGCTGGAACAGCAGCTGAAGGAAATAAATTAAAAATCATTCTTCCACATCATACTCTCTACCGGCCTTACGGTTCTGCTGTTATACTTTGCATTTCCCTTTTTGTTATAAAAGGTGGCTACTTCTCCTTCCACTACAAAATAAATCAGCTGTCCGATAGGCATGCCCGCATAGATCCGTACCGGTTGTGCGCAGGAGATCTCCAGCGTCCAGGTGTTGCAGAAACCCACATCTCCCTTGCCGGCGGTAGCATGAATGTCGATCCCCAGCCGCCCGGTGCTGCTTTTGCCTTCCAGGAAAGGCACATGCGCATGGGTTTCGGTATATTCTTCGGTAACACCCAAATAAAGCGTGCCGGGCTGCAGTACATACCCTTCCGCGGGTATCTCAAAATGCAAAATCTCGTTATGCGCCCGCGCATCCAGCACCCGGTCTTTATAGGTAGCCAGGTATTTGCCCAGGTGCACATCATATGAATTAGTGCCCAGGTATTTGCGGTTGTAAGGCGAAATAACGATAGTGCCTTTTTCAATTTCCTCCAGGATACGTGTATCAGACAGGATCATAAGTTTGAGTGGTTTTTTGAGCAGAAAGCTTAAAGCAGAAAGCATAAAGCAAAATGCCCGGAATCTGAAGCCCGATAAAACATAATCAGCATTCTGCTTTTTGCTTTCGGCTTTCTGCTTTAATTTGCCAAGATATGCCATTAATACGTACCATACAAATGGATCAGGCTACCAGGCTGGGAGTGTGGAAAATTGGTGAACAAGAACAAGAGGCATTCTTCCGGACACGCGTTAACATTTCCCCGGAAATACATCACCCTCATAAGCGCCTGCAGCATTTTGCCGGCCGCTACCTCCTGCTGGAGCTGTTCCCGGAATTTCCCGTGAACGCCATCAGGATCATGAAAAGCCGTAAGCCGTACCTGGCAGACAACAGCTTTCATTTTTCCATTTCCCATTGCCGCGATCATGTGGCTGCCATTGTCAGTAAAAAACACGCCGTAGGCATAGATATTGAAGCCATGCAGCCCAAAATAGGCAGGGTGGCCCATAAGTTCCTGGCCCCGGCAGAACAGGCCTTTATCGACCCTGATCAAACCCTGGCCCACCAAACCGTTTGCTGGAGCGCCAAAGAAGCTATCTATAAATGGTATGGCCTGGGAAGCGTTGATTTTAAAGAACATATGCAGCTCGATGCCTTTGATTTCCGCCCCGCCGGTTTTATTACGGCTAATTTTAACAGGCCGGATAAAAATGCGCGGCTATATTTGCAATATGTTGTGGAGGGGGAGCTGTGCCTGGCATGGACCGGGAAAGAGGAAGAAGCCGACAACCGCGAACTATAAAAACATATTACGTTGAGAATATTTCTGATCGGCTTCATGGGAGCCGGAAAATCTTACTGGGGCAAACAGCTCGCAGAACATTGGAACTTACCCTATTTTGACCTCGACGAAATTATCGTGGCAGAAGAGGAAATGGCCATTAGCGACATCTTCAACACCAAGGGAGAAGATTATTTCCGCGAACGGGAAAGCGCCATACTTCGCGGGCTTGCGCTGCGGGAGCCTTCCTTCCTGGTTTCCTGCGGCGGCGGCACACCCTGCTTCCAGGATAACATGGATTTTATGAACGAGAACGGCACCACGGTTTGGCTCAACCCCTCCATACCTACCATGGTAGAGCGCCTGCAACGTAAAAAGTACAAACGTCCGCTTATACAGGACCTGGCAGATGAAGATCTGACCGCCTTCATAGAAAAAAAGCTGGCAGAGCGCCTGCCCTTTTACCAGCAATCCCGGCACATCATTGCATCCGATCATATTTCACTCGATACATTTGAAAAAGAATTAAAGCATGCATAAGGGTTTTTTAGTGTGGGCGGCAATGTTAGGCGCCCTGGCCGTTATATTAGGCGCCTTTGGCGCACATAAGCTCAAAGAGCTGGTGCCCCCTGAGTCGGTAAGTACCTTCCAGACCGGCGTTACCTACCAGTTCTACCACGTATTTGCCCTGCTGGCGGTGGGTATCTTATACGCGCATATTCCTTCCCCGCAGCTGGTATGGGCCGGCCGTTGCTTCATTATCGGTATTGTGCTGTTCTCAGGCTCGCTGTATTTTTTAACCATCCTGAAAATGACCAATACAGTGGGCCTCCGTAATATTGGCATTATCACGCCCATCGGCGGGCTGGTGTTCATTGCCGGCTGGATCTCCTTACTACTGGCCGTGCTAAAAAAATAAAAAGCCGTCACCAAAACAGCCATGCTTAAACATTTCATCACCATACTGCTTTGCAGCCTGGCGCTTACCGTTTCCGCGCAGGATGAACATAATATTTCCGGCGCCTGGTTTGGCGTGTCCAGCAACTATGCGGGCGAAAAACACCGCCTGCTGATTGTGCTGGAAAAGAGCAGGCATGGCTATAAAGGGCTGCTCAAAAGCCCCGACCGCACCGATATGGCGCTGCCTATGGACAGTGTGGACTATACCGCGGGCACGCTACGGTTCCGGGTAAACGTTATTGACCTCAGCTACAAAGGCGGATGGGACGCCGCCAACCAGCGGTTTAACGGCACGCTCACCCAGGCCGGCCAACAGGCGCCCCTGCAGCTTTCAAAAGATACGATCCACCCGGCAGATGTGTACCGCCGTCCGCAGCAGCCCCACGGCCCGGTGGGGTACCGGGAGGAGCAGGTGATGTTCAGCAGCCTGGAAGATGAAAACATTGCGCTGGCAGGCACCTTTGCCCGCCCGCCTGACAGCGTGCAGCATTTCCCCGTGGTCATACTGCTTGGCGATGCCGGTCCCCAGGACCGTGATGAAACCATGTTCGGGCATAAGCCCTTTGCGGTGCTGGCCGATTATTTTACCCGCAGGGGCATTGCCGTGCTGCGCTGGGATGACCGCGGCGCCGGCAGCAGCAAGGGCAGCTACGACAATGCTACCTATGATGATATGGCCGCCGATGTGCGCGCCGCCATTGCCTACATCCGCCAGCGGAAAGATATTGACCATAACCAGGTAGGCCTGCTGGGCCACGGGGAGGGCGCTGCCATAGCGGCCATTGTTGCCAGCCGCCCGGCCGACAGCATCGCGTTCCTCATATCGCTGGCAGGTCCCGGCCTGCCTGCCCTGCAGCAGCAGGAAGCGCAGATGGCGCAAATGCTGCGCGCGGCCATGCCGCAAAAAGGCGACTCCTCCATTGAGCGCTATATTAAATATACCCAGCCCTGGTTCAAAATGCTGGCCACGGAAACCGATCCCGATGCAGCGCAGCAGAAAAGCCTGCAGCTGCTGCAGGAAATGTACCGCAAGCTGGCAGGCCGCCCCATGACGGCAAACGAGCAGGCCGGCATGGAGCAGCTGGTTGCCCTGCAAACCACGCCACATAGCTTATCCGCCATCCGCTTTGACCCCGCACAATATTATCAAAAGGTTAAATGCCCGGTGCTGGCGCTGAACGGCAGCCGGGATCTAGTGATGGACGCTACCCGGCAGCTGCCTGCCATTGAAAAGGCGGTGCTTACCGGTGGCAACCAGCAGGTGACCGCCCATAGCCTGGACGGCCTTAACCACCTGTTCCAGCCCTGTAAAACCTGCACTGCTACAGAATACGCCGATATTGATCAAACCATTGATCCGGCCGTTCCGGATTTTATAGCCCGCTGGATTATGGCGGTGGTAAACCTGTCCGCTTCACCACATTAAAATTTTCTTTCCTATTTTTGACCTCGTATATGTCAAAAAACAAGTTAAAAACGGAAAAACCTGAGAGTAAAAAGCCACGCAAAGAACAGCCGGATGTGAATGTGCTCAAAAAAGACAAGGAGGCAGACCTGAAGGTAAAAGAGCTGGTGAAAGACGAGCGCACCCATAAAGTATTGGGAATGATCTGCTTGTTGCTGTGTGTGTACCTTTTTATTGCCTTCACCTCTTACCTCTTTACCTGGGAGGAAGACCAGGACAAGGTTTTCCGGTATGCCGCCAGTGTATTGTTTATGAACGATATTAAGGTCGATAACCTGCTGGGCAGGTTGGGCGCCTTTGTATCTCACTGGTTCTTTTACGGTGGTTTTGGCGCGGCCTCTTATTTCTTCTGCTACCTTGCCTTTATACTGGGTATCAACTTTATTGTAGGCCGGCGCGTATTCCGCGTATGGCGCAACATCAAGCATATATTATTCGGCCTGCTGTTCATCAGCACCGTTATGGCCTTTATTGCCATACACGATGGTTTTCCCTGGGGCGGCGCAGTAGGCGACGCCATCAGCCGCTGGAGCATTGGCTTTATCGGCAAAACCGGTACCGCCCTTATGCTGCTGGTGGCCGGCCTTTCCTGGCTGGTATGGAAGTTCAACTTCGACTTTAAGTGGCCCGAGCGCAAGCCGCGTCCTGAAAAAGTGCCGGCGCCGTTTTCGGAGCCTGTAATGGAAGAGGAAGCGCCGGTAACAACGGCCAGGGGTAAACGTAAAAATGCGGTAAAAGGTGACGGTGGCGTAATGGTAATACCTCCTGCTGAAGAAACCGACGCCGATGCGGCAGATCTGCAGCTGGTAGAGCGGGCTGCCCCGCACCCCGGCGTTACCTTTATTCCGCCTGCTGTTACGCCGCCGGTGGAAGAAGAGGAAACAGAAGAAGAGGAGGAGGAGGAAGAAGAAGATGCCGGCCCGTTGTTATATATAGAGGAAACCGTGGAGCCTGCGCCGAAAAAGAAACGGCCTTCCCTGCCGGAAGAAGTGGCATTTGAAATAAAAGGCTTTAAAGAAGAGGAAGAAGAGATAGACGAGGAAGTAGAGATACAGCGCGATCCCGTACACGCCGATCCTTATGATCCCATGCTGGACCTGCGGGATTATAAATATCCCGCCCTGGACCTGCTGGAATCGCATATAAATGAAAAGATCGTGCAGGATGCCAGTGAGCTGGATAAGAACAAGAACCAGATCATAGACACGCTCAAGAACTACGATATTTCCATACAAAAGATCAGCGCTACAGTAGGCCCTACTGTAACGTTGTACGAGATTGTGCCTGCCGCCGGTGTGCGCATTTCCCGTATCAAAAACCTGGAAGATGATATTGCGCTGAGCCTTTCGGCCCTGGGCATCCGCATTATTGCGCCCATCCCGGGCAAAGGCACTATTGGTATTGAGGTGCCGAATGTGAAAAAGAGCATTGTGTCGCTCAAAGCCCTGCTGGCCTCTGAAAAGTTCCAGCAAAATAACATGGACCTGCCCATTGCCATTGGTAAAAAAATAGATAACGAGAACTTTATTGCCGACCTGGCCAAAATGCCGCACCTGCTGATGGCCGGCGCCACAGGCCAGGGTAAGTCGGTGGGCATTAACACCCTGCTGGTATCGCTGCTATATAAAAAGCATCCTTCACAGCTGAAGTTTGTGCTGGTAGATCCCAAGAAGGTGGAGCTAAGCCTGTACAAGCTTATTGAAAAGCATTTCCTGGCCAAGCTGCCCGGTGAGGAAGATGCGATTATCACCGACACCAAAAAGGTGATACACACCCTCAATGCTTTATGTATTGAAATGGATGTGCGGTACGACCTGCTCAAGGAAGCCGGCACCCGCAACATCCGCGAGTATAACAACAAGTTTGTACAGCGCCGCCTGAACCCGCAGAAAGGCCATCGCTACCTGCCTTTCATAGTGTTGGTGATCGACGAGTTTGCAGACCTGATCATGACCGCCGGCAAAGAGGTGGAAATGCCTATTGCCCGTTTGGCCCAGCTGGCCCGCGCCGTGGGTATTCACCTGATCATTGCCACACAGCGCCCGTCTGTAAATATTATTACCGGTACCATTAAAGCCAACTTCCCGGCTCGTATAGCCTTTAAGGTATCTTCCAAGATAGACTCCCGCACCATCCTGGATATTGGCGGCGCCGAACAGCTGATAGGGCAGGGCGATATGCTGGTTTCCTTTAACGGGGAACTGGTACGCCTGCAGTGCGCCTTTGTAGATACGCCTGAGGTGGAAAAGGTGGCTGAGTTTATTGGAGAGCAGCGCGGCTACCCCGAAGCTTTTATGCTGCCGGAGTATGTGGATGAAAAAGAGCTGGAAGGCAAGGAGTTCAGCCTGCAGGACCGCGACTCGCTGTTTGAGGAAGCGGCCCGGGTAATTGTGCAAAACCAGCAGGGCTCAACCTCCCTGCTGCAGCGCCGCATGAAGCTGGGCTACAACCGCGCCGGCCGTTTAATGGACCAGCTGGAAGCCGCCGGCATTGTAGGGCCCAACATGGGCTCCAAAGCCCGCGATGTGCTGGTAAAAACAGAAGCCGACCTGGAAGAGATACTCAATAGCTTTTAACATAATTTTAAGAGGTCGCTTACAGCCTAACTGCTAATTTCGCGCCGGCAAACAGCTATCAACCAGCAGCCGGCAGCTATTGCCAATCCGGCATAACATTTGACTTAGAAACGCTAAATAAGATAATAATGAAGAAAATTGTATTAATAGGTATGCTCATAGGCGGAGTTGTATTAAGTGGTATGGCTCAAACACGCGGCAGCCTTGGGCAAAACGATCCGAAAGCCAAAGCGGTGCTGGATAATGTGAGCAGGAAATTTAAATCCCTTAAATCGGTGGTTGCCAATTTTGTACTGAAGATACAGGGCGGCAATAACAGTGTGAATGACTCCAAAAAAGGTACCGTGTACCTGAAAGGATCCAAGTATAAAGTAGCTATGGAAGGGCAGGAGATCATCAGTGATAACAAAACTTCCTGGACTTATGCTAAAGATGTGAACGAAGTAACGATTAATAACGTGGACCAGAGCGCCACTACCATTACACCGGCAAAGCTGTTCACCAATTTCTATGACAAGGATTTCCTGTACCGCCTGGACGGGGAAACCACTGAAAAGGGCAAAACCCTGCAGAATATAGAAATGACGCCTACCGATAAGTCCAAGAATATTTTTAAGGTGATCCTCTCTGTTGATAAAAAGAACCAGAACATTGCCAGGATGAAGGTGTTTGAAAAGAATGGCAACCAGTATACGTACGAGATCACCAGCTTTACGCCCAACACCAACTTATCCGATGCTACCTTCACCTTTGACCCGAAAAAATACCCGGGGGTGGAAGTAGTTGACCTGCGATAGTCAATTACGCATTAGCGAATTACGAATTACGAATGGGAGCGGCGAGCTTCGGTTGGTAATTCGTAATTTTTTTTTTGCGGTAATTGCTGCGTTATAATGGATAACCTGTTAGCCAACCACGCGGCGCCTGTGTTACTGTTATCCGCCAGCTGCCAATACCATTAATGGCGCCGGCTATCCCGCAAATTGTCCTGGAGCCGGGGTGCTCCAGGTAAACAAGCCTGCCCTGGCGGCAATACTTTGTACTCTTATAATCCGCTAATTGGTAATGCTTTACAACTTACTCATAATCAATATCGATTTAATTAATTCGTAATTCGTAATTGTCCAATCCGTAATTCTTCTTATTTCTGCCATCTTTAACTATCTTTGGCAAGTTTTTTACTTAAAATTAAGCATTATGGCATACGACGTAATCGTAATAGGTAGCGGCCCCGGCGGATATGTGGCTGCTATCCGGGCTTCTCAGCTGGGATTTAAAACGGCCGTGGTAGAGCGGGAGAGCTTAGGCGGTATTTGTTTGAACTGGGGCTGTATCCCTACCAAGGCTTTACTGAAATCGGCGCAGGTTTTTGAATATATACAGCACTCCAAAGATTACGGTATTACCGTAGGCGATGCCAAAGCGGATTTTGAAGCAGTGGTTAAACGCAGCCGCGGTTCTGCAGATAAAATGAGCAAGGGCGTTCAGTTCCTGATGAAGAAGAACAAGATTGATGTGATCATGGGTACTGCCACTGTAAAAGGCAAGGGCAAGATAGAAGTGAAGGACAAGGACGGTAAAACCGCCACCCACGAAGCAAAGCATATTATACTGGCTACCGGCGCCCGCGCGCGTGAGCTGCCCAACCTGAAAATAGACGGCAAAAAAGTGATCGGCTACCGCGAAGCAATGGTGCTGCCCCAGCAGCCCAAATCCATGATCGTAGTGGGTTCCGGCGCTATCGGCGTTGAATTTGCCTACTTCTATCACAGCATGGGCACCAAGGTAACCATCGTTGAATTTCTGCCGCGCATAGTACCGGTAGAAGATGAAGATATTTCCAAAGAGCTGGAAAAGATCTACAAGAAGAAAGGTATTGATGTAATGACCAATGCTTCTGTAGAATCAGTAGATATCAGCGGCAACGGCGTAAAAGCCAAGGTAAAAACCCAAACAGGCGAAGTTACCCTGGAAGCAGATGTGGTGCTGAGCGCTGTAGGTATTACCGCCAACATCGAGAACTTAGGCCTGGAAGCCCTGGGCATTAAAACCGATAAAGGCAAGGTATTGGTTGATAAATACTACCAAACCAATGTACCGGGTGTATACGCCATCGGCGATATGGTGCCTGGCCAGGCCCTGGCGCACGTAGCTTCCAAAGAAGGCATTATCTGCGTAGAGGCTATTGCTTACAACGAAAAGAAATATGCGCATAAACCCGAACCCATTGACTACAACAATGTACCGGGTTGTACCTATTGCTCACCGGAAATTGCTTCTGTAGGCTATACCGAAAAAGCAGCCAAAGAAGCCGGCTACGAAGTGAAAGTAGGTAAATTCCCCTTCACTGCTTCCGGTAAGGCAACTGCCGCCGGCGCAACCGAAGGTTTTATTAAAGTAGTATTTGATGCCAAGTACGGCGAATGGTTAGGTACGCACATGATCGGTTCCAATGTAACGGAGATTATTGTACAAACTGTAACCGCCCGCAAGCTGGAAACCACTTACCAGGAAGTGCTGGACTCAATACACCCGCACCCCACTATGAGCGAATCTGTAAAAGACGCCATAGAAGTGGCTTACGGAGAAGCGATACACCTGTAATAGTTAATAATTAAGAATTAACAATTAATAATTAAGATTACGAATTACGAATGAAGACCATTGGGTTTTCAGGTTGTAATTCGTAATTTTTTTTATGAAGTGTTGGTTAGCTATTCCGGTAGCCGGTTCATTTTAAGCTACTGTGCTTTCAATTTAATCCCGGTTCTTATAACCATAATATTTTATTAAAGGCTTGTTCTTAAAAGCAGGCAGGTAATCATTCCTCCTGCCGTTATCCGCTGCATTCAATTCGTAATTTGTAATTGAATAATTCGTAATTACAATTACTCCTTGACGAATTGCTTCACAAACACCCGTTTCCCGCCTTCATACAGCGCCAGCACATACCCGCCGGGGGCCAGTGTGCTCACATTAATACTTTCCTGCAGGCTGGCTACAATAAAATTGCGTACCAGCCGCCCGTTCATGTCTGTGATTTGGCATACGCGCGCCTGCGGCTCCCGGCTTATCAGCAGCAGGGTAGTGGTGGCCGGGTTGGGGAACAGTAAAAATGCATTGTCTTTGCCGGTAATAAGGGCCGAGCTGGTGTCTGAATACAACATGCGCCCGTCCTGTGTTTCCAGCCTTACACGGTAATAGTTAATACCCGCGCGCGGCGATGCATCTGTAACGGTATAGTTAGTGCCGGTAGTAACAGCGGTAGACTGCAGGGGAACAAACGTATTGCTGCTCAGCCGCTCCCACCAGATGGTTTTCAGGTTATACAGGCTGCCGAGGGTAAGCGTAAGGCGTACCTGCGTATTATTTAGCGGGTCGGCCAGCAGGGCGGTTACATAGCAGCTGAGGCCCTGGTTGCGGTAGTCGAGCCCGTAGCTTTTTACGCTGCTCCAGCCATCGGGGTGTATGGCGCTTACCGCAAACCAGGTGGCGCTTACGCTTTGCTTGGGTACCAGTATAAAGGTATCACGGGTACGCAGGTACGTTTCCAGGTATTGATTGCCCAGGGCATATACGTCATAAGCGTTTGCGCCTGGTATGGCCCGCCAGTATAAAAGGGTGGAATCTGTACAGTTAAAGCCTACGTGTAGCTCGGGCGCGGGCGAAATATAAAAAGCAGCGCTGGTATAGGTGGTATCTGCTGTTTGCATGCGCAGCCAGGCTTTGGAAAAAATGCCGGGCAGCTCCCAACTGTAAGTGCCGTTTGCCAGCAGCAGGTTTTGCGCCACGGGCTGCCAGGTAACGCTATCCCTGCTGTATGAAAGATTGCCGGTGCCGGTATGCGTGGTTTGCCAGCGCAGGGGAACCGTGTTACGTGCCGCAAAGTTGCTTTGCGGGGCGGGGTTATCCCAACGGAAGTACTGTTTTGGAATATATGCATAGGCAACATAAAATGCCTGCGGTCCTTTAGGCACTGCCCGGCCGTTTACATGTATGTGCACCACGCCGCCGGGATCGTTTATGGTAACCTGCTCGGTATTGTTCAGCGTATCTAACCCGCGGTGGGCCGGCGCTTGCAGGGAATCGGCAGCAGGGAAGATGCTTAGTACCCACGGATCATAGCGGGTATTGGCGGCATCGGTTACCCACAGGTCCAGGTCATTTACCAGGGCCTTGGTCGCATTGGCTGCTGCCGCCGGATCGGGCCATCCCAGCGTTACTTTCAGCTGCTGTGTGCCGGCAGGTATGGTAAGGGTAAAGTCCTGGCTGCTGCCGTTGGCAACAGTGCTGCTCAAAAAACGTTGTTCTTTTACCGTAGTTACCGCCTGTAAGGCATTAATGGCGCCAAAGCCCGTCTGGTAATCGACCTGTGGGGCGCCAATATCGTCTGCGCTGTTGATCAATATGGTTTTCAGCAAAGCTGCCGAAGGGGTTTTGCCATATTGCCGGCGGAAAGCATCCTGTACAAGGGTGGCAATGCCGCTGGTAAGCGCAGCAGCGTTGGAAGTGCCGTCCAGGCCGTAAGCTACCAGCTCCGGCTTTACGCGCCCGTCATACGCGGGGCCTCTGGCACTGAGTGCGGGCAGGTTGTTTGCACCATCTGTACCGCCGGCTACCAGTACATTCTTGGCTTGTTTGTAAGTACCGGAAAGGTTGGCTACGCCGGCAATGCCGCTGTAAAGCCCATCGGCGGGCGCCTGGTTGCCGTCGTTGCCGGAAGAAAATACGTGCAGCAACGTATCCATGCTTACGGTTTGCGCGTCATAGGCGGCTGCTTCGGTACCGTAGTAATTTTCTATGCCTGTGCCGTAAGAATGGTTCTGCACGCGCACACCCAGCTGCCCGTACAGTGGGGCATCATCCGGTAAAAGTGTAGTGTTAAAATCAGAGGAGGTTAAGTGCGCGCCAATGGCTGCGCCCCTGCCTTCCCGGCCGGTATTGCCGGCGCCTGCAATAAGAGTGGCCATAATGGTGGCATGTGCATCAACCTGGGTGGCGGCAATGCCGCCATCTGTATAGCGGCCGGTAAGATCAGTATCTGTTGTGTCAAACAGGTTTTCTTTAATAGACACTGTCATATTTTGCCCCTGCAGGTTCGGGTACAATTGCTGTACGGTGCTTACCCGGTTTAAGGTCATATCATTACTGCTGATAATGATCTCTGTTTTTGGTTTGCGCATCGCGTCTGCAAACCGTATCACAGGCTGCGCAATAAAGCGGGGCCAGTCGGCTGCTTTAACTTTTACAACCGCCAGCCGGTCAGCCGGCTTACGTTGCACCACGCACCAGGCAGGAAGGATGGTGCTGCTGTCCAGCTGCACCTGCAGTGTGAGGCTGTCTGCACCATGCAGCTTTTCCAGCTTTTGCAGCAATGTGTTTGTACACTTCCAGTTGTTATTGGCCGGGTAAGCATATACCACCTTTTTTAATAACAGGGTATCTGTAACCGGCTGCTGCAGTATGTAGTAAAAGCGGTTAATGGTTTTTATAATACCATGCGGCTGTAGTGCAGCCATACCGGGATATACGCGAAACTTTACCAGGTAAAAACCGGATTTATTGCTGCTGTCTTTAGCGGTTTTGGCGGTAGGTAAAATGGCATACCGTTGCAATAATGTATCAGTACCTGGTGCCTGCCGGGCATGCGCAGCCAGGTGGGCATAGAGGAACAATAGCACCCATAAGGTTCTGGCGGCAATGTATCTCATGTAAGGAAAGATAAATGTACTGTACATAATAAAACTAATGCAATTACAGCAGCATCCCAATTTTTTATAGGACGGGCAGAAAATGTTTTTTTTAAATTATTTGAATGTTGTAATATTGAACGGGAAAAAGAATAATCGATACAACCACGATCTAAATTGAAAACAAGCAAAATCTGAACCAGAGCGTTTTAGCACCAATAGTAGTAGCACATTAGAAACACAAAATCTGTCGTAACCGGAGCATTGATTTCTTGAATTTTACTGGTGAAAATTGAAACCTGCTGAAGGGAACCCTTCCTTCATTTTCATCTTTTATTGTTCACAGATTTCATATATACGAACCCGTAGTGCCTGCAGCCCAGGCGCCTGGCTACGCTTTATCCTGGAAAACACATACTATGCATGAGCAAATCAATTTAATTATCCAAACCCAAAATCCACATCTATTATGATCAAACAAGTAATCCGCGGCCTGGCAGGCTGCCTGGTGGCAGGCGCCCTGTTTATTTCCTGCCAGAAAGACAATGCGGAAACCGCACAACAAGATCAAAAGATCCCACAGGATGTACTGCAGAAGATCGGCAATAAAGGCTTCAGCACTGCCGACGTACACAAAGTAGACGGCGGCTACCTGGTAGAGGGCGACATCCTGCTTAGTGAGCAAGAGCTGTCATCTGTTTCTTCTTCCCCCAACCTGCGCATTGCAGAAGTAGAACAGTACCGCACCAACAACCTGGTAACCCGTTTGCCCCGCGTAATCCGGGTAAAGGTAACAGGCCTCACCCAGCCTTATATCGACGGCACTGACCTGGCCATTTCCCGTTATAACGCACTGGGGCTGCAGCTCACGTTCCAGCGTGTAACCAGCGGTAGCGCGGACATTACCATCCGCGGTTTTTACCAGGGCCCCAGCGGCGGCTTTATTACCCTGGGCTCATCCGGCTTTCCCACCAACAGCGGCAACCCGTACAACTCCATTAGCATGAATACACATCCGCAGGCTTACGGCACCAACCCCAACGTAAGCTATGTAGGTTCTGTAATTCAGCATGAAATGGGCCATTGCATTGGTTTCCGCCATACGGATTACATGAACCGGGCTTACAGCTGCGGCAGCGGCGGCAACGAAGGTTCTGCCGGTGTAGGTGCTGTTCATATTCCGGGTACACCCACCGGCCCCGATGCAGCTTCCTGGATGCTGGCCTGCTCTAACGGCGGCAACCGTACGTTTAATGCAAACGACCTCATTGCGCTCAATTATCTTTATTAAGTAAAAAGTAAAAAAGCAAAAAGTAAAAAGCGAAAGCCGGCTATGCTGCGCATAGTATAGGTGCTAACTGCTCAACGCCGGCTGCTCAACGCCAATTGCTAATTGCAAAACGCTTGCGAAAGCCCCGTTATAAATAATGCATAGTATTAACAGCAAAACGCTGATTGCGGGAGATACGCTCCCAAACAATCAGCGTTTTGCATTATATAAAAAGCCGCAGCACTTGCTCCGGCTGCTTTTCAAGTAATTTCTTTTTTCGGTTACAACCCGTACTTTCCCCGGCAAACCGGTTAATACCTTCCGCTTTTTTTACTTTTTACCTTTTTACTTTTTACTTTTTTACGTCAGCGTTCTGTTTTCCACAGTTTGCACTCATACACGATAGAGCTGCAGCGGTCCGTTTCCTTTAAAGCTTTCCGGTAAGATAGCAATCCGTTCCATGCGCCGGCCAGCAGGCGGCCATGGCCGGTTTTGTATTTTTCGCTGAGCAGGCTCACATAAAACGCGTCAAATACCATGGGGTGCTTTTTCACGATCTGCAGGTTGTGCTGCTTCAGCAGCTGCTCCATGGCCATAGGAGAGAAGTGGTACAGGTGCCGCGGTACATCGTAAGCGGCCCAGGCGGCGCCGTAATGCTCTGCATCCGGTGAAGTATAGTTGGGCACTGCTATCAGCACCGCGCCTTCCGGTTTCAGCAAGGCGCCGATCTGCTGCAGGTAGGCATGTATCTCATGCACATGCTCCAGTACGTGCCACATAGTAATGGCATCAAAGCTGGCAGGCGGCAGGGAAAACAGCTGTTCTACCGGCTGTGCTGTTACCTTATACAGTTTCAGCGCATTCTGGCGGGCCTGTTCATCAGGTTCCAGGCCGCTGGCTTTCCACCCGTTCTGCTGCATATAATGCAGGAAAGCGCCGGTGCCGGAGCCAATATCCAGCAGCTGGCCCTGTTTAAGGCCGGTAGCGGCTTTTATCCAGTTGGCTTTTGAGCGCAGTGTAATTTTCCTGACGCTGTGGTATAAACGGTTGATCAATCCCTTGCGGGTTTCAGAATGGCTGATGTATTCCTGCGACTGGTAATAACGGCCTATGCGTCCGCTGCTAGGCACATTTTGTGTAAAGCGCCCGGTACAATGGCCACAATGCCAGATCTCAAACTTTTCTCCTGAAACGGTGTAATCCTGTGCAGTAAGTACCTCTCTGATGTTGGACGACCCGCAAAGCGGGCAGCTGTTATAGTAGATCAAG
The DNA here is from genome assembly GCF_035761305.1 of Chitinophaga sp. GTDB lineage: Bacteria > Bacteroidota > Bacteroidia > Chitinophagales > Chitinophagaceae > Chitinophaga. The sequence continues at coordinate 16,846 of NZ_DASTRI010000253.1, forward strand.
CGCATGCAAGTGTGTTTACGGTCTGCTGTTGGACAGTTAGCGGACTGAACCGTCCAACTAAATCATTCGCAAAAATAAAGAACAAAGTAAAAGCAAAGGTTAAAAAGTAAAATCAAAATCTTTACTGCAGCACCGCTGCATTCAACTCAAAGGGCAATGTGCGCTTTGCAGCCCAGTGCACAATTTATAACCGCTGTTATTTTCAATGATATGCATAACGCAATTATACATAGCTATTATTTCCGATAGCATGCGCCTGGAAGCGGCGCAGCAGCCGCTTCTTCCTGCAGCCTTTTCTGCAAAGTAACCAGACGGCATTTACTAAATATCCATTGCCACAACGTCCTATACAGGCACCGCATTCATTCCTAATTATTCGCTACATAATTACTTATAATAGTGCTTTCCGCAAGAGCGGAACGGGCAATGCACCGTTTTGCGTTTCGTAATAGAACAATCCGTAATTACCTGTGTTCTCCCCAAATCTTCCGCAGCGTATCAGCAATTTCTCCCAGGGTGCAGTAGTGCTCCACCGCTGTTACCACCAGCGGCATCAGGTTATCGGTGCCGCGGGCCGCGGTTTCCAGCTGCAGCAGCAGCTGCTGTACTTTGCCGTTATCCCGTTTGGCGCGGAGGGCCTGCAGGCGCTCCGTTTGTACCTTGCGGATGCTGTCATCCACCCGGAACAGCTCTGGCGCGGCCGTATCTTCCATGGTAAACTTGTTTACGCCTACAATAATCTTTTCGCCTTTTTCCACCTGCTGCTGGTACCGGTAGGCGCTGCGGGCAATCTCCTCCTGTATAAAGCCCTGCTCAATGGCGCTTACAGCGCCGCCCATGGCATCTATCTTTTCTACCAGCTCCCAGGCGCGCGCCTCTATTTCATTGGTGAGCGCCTCCACGTAGTAGGAGCCGGCCAGCGGATCCACGGTATCGGTTATACCGCTTTCATAACCAATGACCTGCTGCGTGCGCAGCGCAATACGGGCTGCTTCTTCTGTAGGGAGAGAGAGGGCTTCGTCAAAACCATTGGTATGTAATGATTGGGTGCCGCCCAGCGTAGCTGCCAGCGTTTGCACCGCTACCCGCACAATGTTGTTGTGGGGCTGCTGTGCTGTTAAGGTGCTGCCGCCGGTTTGGGTATGAAAACGCAGCATTTGCGCCCGGGTGTCTGTTGCGCCCAACGACCGGGTAATGTGCGCCCACATGCGGCGGGCGGCCCTGAACTTGGCCACCTCCTCAAACAAATGGTTATGCGCATTAAAAAAGAAAGAGAGGCGCTGTGCAAATACGTTTATATCCAGCCCCTTGTCAATGGCAGCTTTCAGATATGCCTTGCCGTTAGAAAGGGTAAAGGCCAGCTCCTGCACCGCATTGGCGCCCGCTTCGCGGATGTGGTACCCGCTGATGGAAATGGTGTTCCACTTGGGCACCTCCCGGCTGCAATACGCAAAAATATCAGTGATCAGCCGCATAGAAGGCTGGGGCGGATAAATGAACGTGCCCCTGGCGGCATATTCTTTGAGTATATCATTCTGTATGGTGCCGGATATTTTCTTCAGGTCTGCCCCCTGCTTTTTGGCCAGGGCAATATATAAAGCCAGTAAAATAAACCCGGTAGCGTTAATGGTCATGGAAGTAGAGATCTGCTCCAGCGTAATGCCCTTAAAAAGGCGTTCCATATCTTCCAGGGAATCAATAGCCACGCCTACCTTGCCAACTTCTCCCTCTGCCATGGGGTGGTCGGAATCATATCCAATTTGCGTGGGGAGGTCAAAAGCTACGCTTAGGCCCATTACGCCCTGCTGCAGGAGGTAATGGTATCTTTGGTTGGATGCTTCTGCAGTGCTGAACCCTGCATATTGCCGCATGGTCCAGAGCTTATCGCGGTACATAGAGGCGTGTATGCCGCGGGTAAAGGGAAACTGCCCCGGCAGCTCCTGCATGGGCACGGGTTGCGTATATACCGGTTGTATTTCAATACCGGCATCTGTAACGTGTTTTTCCATAAACAATGTTACATAATTTTGTTGTTTTAAATCAGGCCTGGCTAGTTTTATAAAACATGTTAGGTTTGCACATCGTTGCACAATATTTATATGTTCATCTACGGAATCCTGTCACTTACCCTGGCGTTAGCATTATTAAGCCTGTATTTTATGTTCCGGGCCACCGGTAAGTCTTTCCGCTATGGCTGGTCGCAAGCCCTCATGGCTTTTTCCTTTGGCGTGTTTATTTACCTGTACGGCACCTGGGTATATCTTACGGTGCATGCCAAGTATGTATTTGGCGTATTGCTGCTGCTTTGCCTGCTATCGGGGCTGGTGCGTAAAAAAAGCGTAAAGGCGCCGCCGCCCCGGCCCTGGAAACGGGTAATATCTTTATTGTGGACCGGAATTTTTGTGCTGTTGTGTGTTACTTATTTTACCGGCACTACGGGCCTCCGGCAAAAGAAGGTGGAGCTGGCCTTTCCGCTGAAAACAGGCCGGTACTTTGTGCTGCAGGGCGGTAAAGGGCTGCCTACCAACCTGTTTCATTACAGCCTCAGGGGCGCCATTTATGCAATGGATATTGTAAAGCTGAACAGCTGGGGCGGCAGGGCCAACAAAATATTCAGCAGCCGGCTGGAAGATTACGAGATCTTTAACGATACCATTTACGCTCCCTGCAGCGGACGGGTGCTGCGGGCATACAGCGATAACCCCGATAATATTCCCCCCAATATGGACCGCGGTCCGCAGAATACCAACCAGGTGCTGCTGGAAACAGACAGCAGCTATGTTTTCCTGGCGCATATGAAAAAAGGCAGCGTGGTGGTGCATGAAGGACAGTGGGTACAACAGGGCCAGGCGCTGGGCTGCGTGGGCAATTCCGGCTTCAGCTCCGAACCGCACCTGCATATCCAGGCGCACGCCAAAACGCCGCCCGGTACGCCCTGGTACATGGGAGAGCCCCTGTATATTTCCTTTAACGGCAGAAGCTATTTGCTATACGAAGTAATAAGACCCAAGCGGGTGAATATGGTGGAGAAGTAATCTGTAATTGATAACCTGTAATTACTTCATGATCTTCTTTGCTTCGGCATTCAATATCTGGCTGGCCAGCTCTGAAGGCGACTCACCAGCCTGCATAAACGCTTCCAGTATGGGAATGTTCAGCTCTTTGGCAGGCGCATCGGCCGGCAGTTGAGAAGCAACCTGGTTAATAAGTGTAATGGTTTGCTCTTTCAGTGTTTTCACCGTTTCCCAGGCAGCAGGAGATACATAGATCTGCTGGGAAATATTATGGTCAAATTCTGCTTTAATGGTTTGCACCAGCGCTATCTGCATGTCTACCACCGTCATTTCCTGGATATACAGGCGGTTGATAAGGCTCTGCGGGTTAATGCGCTCTACCAGCAGCACCAGGCGTTCATAAGCCTGCAGCTGAAGGGGCAGTACAGTGGCGCTGGCATTCGGGTTGGGCGCAGCAGCCGGTTCTTCCTGCTTTTTAGGCTTTACCAGGTCTTTGATGGTCATATATACCAGGGCAATGGCGCCAATTGTAATTACAATGTACAGGAGTGTTTGACTGGATGGCATGAAGTAGCATTATTTTCACGCAAATATATATATTAAATGTGCAAATATGCGAGAAGATGTGCAAATATGCAGATATGCAAATCACTTCAGCTTCCCCAGTCCTTCAGCCAGGCGCTTCATTCCCTCCGCCAGCCTTTCCATGCTGTTGGCATAGGAGATGCGAACACAGCCCGGCTGCTGGAAGGCAGCGCCGGTGACTACCGAAACATGGGCTTTATGCAGCAGGTACATACACAGCTCCGTTGCATTATTAATGGTATTGCCTTCATAAGCAGTACCAAAAAAAGCGCTTACATCCGGGAACATGTAAAAGGCGCCTTCCGGCTCTAACACCTTCAGACCAGGTATGTCGGAAAGGGCTTTATAAACAAAAGCGCGGCGTTCCTTAAATTCCGCTACCATAGCCATAGGCGCTGTAAGATCGCCGGTAAGGGCTGTTATGGCGGCGCGCTGCGTAATAGAGCAGGTGGCAGATGTAAACTGGCTCTGTATCTTATCTGCTGCTTTGGCGATAGCTGCGGGCGCTGCCAGGTAACCCAGGCGCCAGCCGGTCATGGCAAAGCCTTTGCTAAGACCATTAATAATAACAACACGGTCTTTCAGTTCCCCGAACTGCGCAATGCTTTCGTGTTTGCCAACATAGTTAATGTATTCATAAATCTCGTCGGCAATAATCAGTATCTGCGGATGCCGGGCAAATACGGTGGCCAGCGCCGCCAGCTCGTCTTTTGAATATACTGCGCCGGTAGGGTTGCACGGGCTGGAGAACATGAACAGTTTTGTTTTGGGCGTAATGGCCGCTTCCAGCTGTTCCGGCGTAATCTTGTACCTGTTTTCAATACTGCAGGGCACAAACTTTACTATGCCCTGGCACAGCTTCACCAGCTCTGAATAAGTAACCCAGTAGGGGGTAGGGATGATCACTTCATCACCCGGGTTTACAATGCTCATTACCGCATTGGCAATGCTTTGCTTGGCGCCGGTAGATACAATGATCTGTTCCGGCGTATATTCAAGCCCGTTATCACGCTTTAATTTGTGCACAACGGCCTGCCGCAGGTCGGCATAGCCGGCCACGGGAGTGTAGTGCGTATATCCTTCATCAATAGCCTTTTTAGCAGCCTCCCGGATGTGAGCAGGGGTGTCAAAATCAGGCTCTCCAATGCTCATGTCGGCAATATCAATGCCCTGTGCTTTCAGCTCCCGGCTTAATTTAGCCATCTTAATGGTTTCCGGCTCTGAGATACGCGATAATCTTTCTGCAAGTTGTGTCATAACATAAAAAGGATGGTTGACCTGGGCAAACCTACAGTAAAAAAGTGAAAGCAGCACAATAATGTGCAGGGGTATAAACGAAAAATGGGCTGAACATTTTGTCCGGCCCATTTAGAATAACATAAAACTTTTTTCAGCGGCTACTGCAGCGCATTAATTGTGCAGTATTATGCCAACGGCCAGCTTGCGGTCATCGGCTCCGTTTTTATCACCCTTCAGGTAAATGGTATAAGGGTAGCCCACGTTCAGGGGCACATTATCTTTTTGTGCAATCAGTGAGTCTTTACCAGCTGCTTTTATTTTAATAGACACGTTGCCGGAACCGGTTGCATCGGTGGTGTTAAAGACGCCGGGAAAGCCTGCCTGGCCGGCATAATATACATTGCCTGACAGCTTACTATCGTTAATGTACATATCTACCGGGCCTGCGCTGGTGCTCAGGTTATAAAAGCGGTAGTTCACCTTGGAGGTGCTGGTAGATGAATAGTCATCGTGAATGGCGGCCACTTCAGCGCCGGTAATGCTGTCACCATGCAGTATGAGCGTGTAGGATTGCAGGGAGTCATACAGGTTGGTGTCTTCAGCCAGTGTACTGTCTGAACCGTTCTTCTTGAATGTAAAAATATGTATGCCGCCGTCTGCCTGGTATGGTGCGGTAAAATCATAGGTCAGCGCTGACGAGTTCAGCTTGGCGCCATTATCATACAGGTCCATATTTATATGGCCGGTATAAGCACCTATGAACCAGAAATAAGCAGGCGGCCTTTGCGGCGTGGTGTCATCTGATTTCAGACAGGAGGCAAACCCGGTTACAGTCACAACAAGGGCGGCTATTGCCCATAAACGATACTTTTTAGTCCTCATCACACTGATGTTTTTATTGATTTGTTTTAAGAGTTAGATATAGTTACGCTGCCCCTTTGCAGGGCTGCCGGTTCGCATATTTCTTTCATGGTTTGTAACGTGAAAGATCGGGCGGATATTTTCTTTTCCGTTGTAATTCGTATTTATAAAGCACCTGCCCTAACGCCTCCATAAACGGTTTCCCGGTTTTATTAAATTCATAACTGTTGCCAATGGTTCCGTCTTTGTTTACATACACCGTGGCGGCAACCATAAACTCTACCTGGTGGGAAAAGTCCGCAATATAGGCCACATCCGTTAAATATCCATAAGCCCATCCTGGTTTATTATATATGCGGATGTAAGACGGTATTTCCAGCCGCCGGTCGCCTCCATATAACAGAAATTTTACTTTAGCCGCGTAAAACTCCGTGGAATTGTAGGTCGGATGTACTGACTCTGTAGGCAGCCGTGACATACAGCGGTACAGAAACCGGTAATCATCTTCCGTTAAACGGAAACGGCGGTGTTTTGTTACAGCTTCCGGAAAAATTAGGCTCCGCAGTATCATATGCACATCCGGCAGGGAAAGGCGGTTCCGCTTTGAAAAATCCATGGGCCTGTTTATCAGTGTTTTATAACGGTTATAGAAGGCATGGCCAACGCTGTCGTGCCGCGGGCTGAACGCCAGGGAGCTGTACTGGTCCGGCTGGCTGTACACCACCCGGCCATTGGAAACAAACCGGACGGCATTGGTATGGCGGTTACTGTCGGCCGGCAGCCAGCCTACACCGGTACGGGTGCGTATCTGCACATCCGGGTAGCCCATTTCCCACAGGCGCTGGTTAAAGGCGGTCATACCTATAAACTCGTACAGGCGGTTAAAAGCGTCGTTATCGCTCACCAGGAATATCTTTTTTATATAGTTGGCAATACTGGGCAGGCCATTGGCGGCGGAAGTGTCGCGGTACACGGCGCGGCTTACCCCTGGCAGGCTGTCCGTAAACATGGGCGTGTTGCGGTCCAGGCCGGGAATATGCAGGTCGTTCAGCTTTTCCAGCGCCAGGGCCGCCCCCGGCAGCTTTACGGTGGACGCGGGGTAATAATAGCGCCCGGGATCTACCCGGTAATAGTAATCGTGGAAATGAGGGCGGTTCCGGGCGTCCCGGTCAATGCGGGTATAAATAATCTGCAGCTGAAAGCTGTCCGGGTACTGGAATACCGGCCCCAATCGTGCGGCGTTGGCGTGTAAAAGCGTGTCTAAAAAATTATCTGTTGCAGGATAATGGCGGGTTTGCATATATTTGTCGGTGTTGCAGGCCGCTAACAGCATTAAAATAAGACAAAGACAACGCATAGATTGACAGATTGGATCAGCAAAAAAATAGCACGAAAGGCCCATGGCGGACAAGACTTTAATATATCAATTTAAATTCTATCTTTGCAACTCTTAAAAAAAATTTATAAACCCGAACGAATATGCAACTAAAGGGACTGGTTAGAATTTTTGCGGCGGCGCTGATCCTTATATCGCTGTACCAATTGTCCTTTACGTTCCTGGTGCGCAACTACGAAAAGAAGGTAGTGGCGCAGGCTACGAACGATGTGACCAAACAATACCCTACACCTGAACAGAAATATCCGGGTAACAAAGAGCAGCAGGTTTTTTATAAGGATACGCTGGACGACCTTGTAAAGCTGCGCAGGCAGGAGATCCTGGATAGCGTAAGCAACAAGCAGATCGCAGGGTTCCCCTGGTATATAACCTATACCAAGGCCAAGGAAAGAGAGCTGAACCTGGGTCTGGACCTGCAGGGCGGTATGAACGTGGTGCTGGATGTAAGCGTGGAAGACGTGATCCGCGCCCTGAGCGGCCAATCCAAAGACCCGGCCTTTAACAAAGCCCTGGAGCTGGCCAGCCAGCGCAAGAAAACCAGCCAGTCTGATTTTGTGTCCCTGTTCGGTAGCGCCTATGAGGAAGTGCAGCCCAATGGGCGCCTGGCCGCCATTTTTGCCAATGCCTACGAAAAAGATATTAATTTCAACTCCACCAACCAGCAGGTGCTGAACGTGATCCGCCGTGAAGCCAATGCAGCCATCAAAAACACTTACCTGGTGCTGCAAAAGCGTATCGATAAGTTCGGGGTAGCACAGCCCAATATCAGCCTGGATGAAACAAAAGGTATTATTTCCGTGGAGCTGGCCGGTGTGGATAACCCCGACCGCGTAAGGAGATACCTGCAGGCCAGCGCTAACCTGGAGTTCCGCGAAACTTACAAGAACAACCAGGATTTTGTGGTAGGCGTGCTGCAACCAGTAAACGAAGCGCTGAAAAACGCCCTGGGCGGCAAAAGCGCTGTTGATACAGCTGCTGCCAAAACCGACTCCGCGGCGCTGGCTGCCAGCGATACTGTAAAAGGCACCGGCGTGGATACTTCCAAAACCGCCAGCCTGGAAAGCTACCTGGCTAAAGACAGCGCCGGCAAAGGTAAAAAAGCCGATTCTGCCAAAACACAGGCCGAGCTGGAACGCGATTTTGCCAAAACAAACCCGCTGTTTTCCGTATTACGCCCTTATATTTCCCAGGACGGACAAATCATTCCCGGCCCGGTAGTAGGGGTGATACTGCCTAAGGACACAGCCACTTTCCGCCGTTACCTGCAAATGCCGGCCGTAAAGAGCCTGATCCCGAAAGACCTGGTGTTTGCCTACGGACAGGAAAATAAAAATGACCGTAACGGCGCCATAGAAGTATATGCCCTGAAGGTGAACCCCACCAACCCGGTTCCCCCGGTAAGTGGTGAAAGAGTGGTGGATGCCCGCCAGGACTATGACCAGAACGGCAGCCCCGAGATCAGCATGACCATGGACAACACCGGCGCGCGCGAATGGCGCAAGCTTACCGGTCAGCTGGCGCCCTCTAACCCGGACGACCGCTCTACTTATAATTATGTAGCCATTGTGCTGGATGGTATTGTGTATTCCGCACCTTCCATTCTCGGTGAAATATCCGGCGGCCGCTCCTCTATTACCGGTAGCTTTACCGTAGAGGAAGCCAAGGACATGGCAAACATTCTCAAATCCGGTAAAATGCCCGCTCCTGCGCAGATCGTTTCTGAAGTAGTGGTAGGGCCTACCCTGGGTGCAGAGTCTATTGCGGCAGGCGCCAAATCATTCATCATCTCCTTTATAATTATATTCACCCTCATGCTGGTGTACTACAACACCGGTGGCTGGGTTGCCAACATTGCCCTGATCCTGAACCTGCTGTTTACCGTAGGTATTCTGGCTTCCCTGGGCGCCACGCTAACCATGCCTGGTATTGCCGGTCTGGTATTAACCATTGGTATGGCAGTGGACACGAACGTAATTATATTTGAAAGGATCAAAGATGAGCTGAGCCGGGGTAAAAGCTACCAGCAGGCAATTGAAGACGGTTACAAACGTTCCTACGCCCCTGTGCTGGATGGTCACATTACCTCCCTGCTTACCGCCATCATCCTGTTTTACTTTGGTTTGGGCCCGGTACTGGGCTTTGCAACCACGCAGATCATCGGTTTGCTGCTGTCCCTGTTCTGCGGCATCCTGGTATCCCGCATTGTAACAGATTGGTGGACCAACAAGAAAAGGCACTTTGAATACTTTACGCCTATATCCCGCAAAATATTCAAACACGCAGCTTTTGACTTTGTAGGCAAACGTAAGATCGCTTATGTAATATCCGCTGTTGTAATGGTAATGGGCGTTGCATCTTTCTTCCATGGTTTTAAGAAAGGTATTGATTTTGAAGGTGGCCGCAGCTTTACCGTACGTTTTGACAAGCCGGTGAATGAAAATGAGATACGCAGTGATCTGAAAGAGGTGTTTGGTGCGGAGCCTTACGTAAAAACCGTAGGCGGCAGTGCCAACCAGCTAAGCATTACCACTTCCTATAAAGTTGAGGAACAAGGCCTGGCAGTAGATAAGGAAGTCACCCAAAAACTGTTTCAGGGCCTGAAGAAATATTATGATGCCGGTGTTACTTATGAAGCGTTTACCTCTAACCGTTATATCATCGGTTCGCAAACCGTATCGCCCACTATTTCGGACGATCTGCGCGCAGGCGCCATTAAGGCTACGGTATTGTCGCTGGTAGTGATATTCCTTTATATACTGCTCCGCTTCAATAAGTGGCAATATTCCATGGGTACCATCTTCTCCCTGCTGCACGACGTGCTGGTAACGCTGGCTGTGTTTTCGTTCTGTAAGGATATTGTGCCCTTTACCCTGGAAATAGACCAGCACTTTATTGCGGCCATATTAACGGTAATAGGCTTCTCCATGAACGATACGGTGATCGTGTTTGACCGTATTCGTGAATACTTCCGTGAGAAGAAAAGCGGCGAACACCGCGATACTATCATTAACCGCGCGATTAACGATACGTTAAGCCGTACGGTAATGACCTCCCTGACCGTGTTCCTGACCATCCTGATCCTGTTCATCTTTGGCGGTGAGGTAACCCGCGGCTTTGCATTTGCCATGCTGATTGGTGTGGTTACCGGTACTTACTCCTCTATTTTCGTAGCAGCGCCGGTGCTGGTTGACTTTGACCACAAGAACGAGCTGGCGAATGAAGGAGAGGCAATACCTGCTAAAAAAGTGGTAAAGCCCGCAGCAGAGGTTAAGAAATAAGTATTCAGCTTAGAATGTTTGATATTAAAGGTCCGGGCATGTACCGGACCTTTTTTTATGGGGTGTAATTTTTATCACCTTGTCAGCGCCTTCAGCAGGTCCTTATCCGGTTCTGCATCTAAACCTTCGCCAACCAGGCCAAAATTGTTGCTTTTATAGTCCCAGGTGCTCCAGGCAATGTGATTGCGCTCCAGCACCTTGCGCACATCTTTGTACCAGCGCAGGCGGTCTTTATGGGGCACGGTATTCATACAGCCCCATTCCCCGCAATACAGGGGCATATCCAGGCGCTGCGACAGGCGGATGGCCGGCTGCAGCTGCGCCTGTATGGTATCGGCATTATACACCTTATTGGCGCCGTACAACAGGTTGCGGATGGTGGCAGGCAGCGCATCCAGCTCTTTGGCGGTTACAGTAGCGCCGGGGTAGTGCACCGGCCCGGTGTAATCACGGATGCGGGTCCAGCCGGCCATATGGTGCGTAAGCACAAAGGGATTGTAATAGTGAAAGCTCAGGATAATATTCGGATCTGCCTCCGGCACTTTCAACTCCGGGAAGGTAGTAATGGACTGCCAGCGGTTGCTGCCAATAACAATCACACGCCTGGGCTCTGTTTCCCGGATAACGGCTATGCCACGGGCCAGCAGCTCGTTCCACTGGGCGGCGCTGTCGGCTACCGGTTCATTCAGCAGCTCATACGCCAGCATGGAAACAGGGTATCTTTTCATTTCCGCGCTCAGCTCGCGCCAGCACTCCAGGAACCAGTCCTGTGCCTGGGGCTGTGTCCACAGCGGCTTTACAGTGGCGTCAAAATAATGGCTGCGTAATATGTGCAGGTCCAGCACTACGTTCAGGTGGTGCAGGTAACACCATTGCATGGCCTGATGGAGCAGCTCAAAAGAGGCTCTTTTCTTGCTATGGTCCTGTTCCCACAGCTGATCCTCATCCACGGGCAGGCGGATATGGTCAAAACCATGCTGTTTCAGGAAAATCACATCCTTTTCCGTAAAAAAGGTGGCCCGGTCCCTGCCAAAGTGCCTGCTTTGCGATAACCAGTGGCTGATATTTATACCCCGTTTCAGCACCAGCCTGCCGTCATTTCCCTTTTTCTGCGCCCATAAAGCAGTGGGCAGCAACAGGTTAGAGAGCAGCATGCAGGTGAAAAAGAAATAAATGACAGCGTTCCTGATCATCATAGGGAGAATTTTTTAAGTATATAGTAAACTACAAATTAACAGGATAATTGATGCGTTGCCAAATTTCATCATCCTGTAGCACCGCGTTCCCCTTTTGCTGCAAACTGCACAGTTGCTCTAAGGCTTACACACGTTATGGCACACATTTTTTGAACATAACTATACCATCTTGGTTTAAACAATCAACAAAAAAAGGAGGTTTTTATGTCTTCATTAACAACAACCGACCATGATACCATCCGCAAATGGGCAGAAGAACGCAACGGCAAA
>NZ_DASTRI010000254.1:0-8056 GCF_035761305.1 Chitinophaga sp.
CTTTTTCCTGCTTCTCCTCTTTTGCATTCCGGGCCGCCACGGCCTCATTGGTGTGCACGATCTGCAGCGGCTCGCCTTCCTCCCGTTTTTTCTCCAGCTTGCGGCGCAGCCAGCGGATGTTCTCATCTTTCTGCTGCTTCAGCCGCACGCGGCAATAATCTGTAAAATATTCATGACTTTCCAGGAACAGCAGGCTATTCTCTGTCCAGGCCTTATTTGAAATTTCTTTGCCGGAAGCAGTTGCTGTTTCCTGCCGCATTAATTTGCTGCGTTCTTTATAATGTTTGGAGCCCAGGTGAAACAGGTCGGCATCGCACACGATCTGCTGCAGCAGGCTATGGGGCGATTGCGGCATTTTGGTAGCCATAATACAGTCAACCACCTGCTGCTGCACTGTTTCCGGCACCTGGTGCTGGTTCATAAACTCGCGGGCCATGGCAGCGCCGTTCTCCTCATGCACTTTCGGCTGGCCCATTAAATACCCGGTATCATGGAACCAGGCCGCTATCATCACAATCAACAGGTCCTGCTCCTGCAGCCGGTAATGAGAGGCTATCTGATCCGCTGCCTGTACTACCTGCTGGGTATGTAATAAATTGTGATAAACCAGGTTAGGATGCGGATGCTGCTGATATTGTGTCTTAACATATTGGCCGGCTGCCTCAATAAGAGAACCTGTTTGCATAAATTACAATTCTGAAGAACAGCAAGTTACTGCATTTTTGATTTAAATTTACCCGTAAATTAACGAACCGCCTCACGGCCTAACGTATAATGCTGAACGCTAACCGCCTGTTTTGTGCTGCATTCGGCATTCGCGCTAAAGCCAGGGGCATTAAGCATTTACCCGTATTATGAATCTGCGCCTGCCCTTTATATTGCTACTGGCCTTTGTTTCCTGCAATGCTTTCTCTGACCAGGACCGGCAATACCATTCCCCTAAAGGCTACCGCCTTACAGAGCCGCACCGCTACCGCGTGCGCGACAATATGCAGGAAATATCAGGTATAGTGCTGAACCCCGATGAACATCATATTTATGCTATTAATGACGAGCAGGGTAAGATATTTGATATAGATGTAGACACCCACAAGCCCTACCCCAGCACGAAGTTCGGCAGAAGCGGGGATTACGAAGACCTGGTAAACACCCCGCTGGGGTGGATGGTGCTGAAAAGCAACGGCGAGCTGCACCAGGTACATGAGCCCTTTACAGATAATGTATCATCTACCGAGTATAAGTTTGGAAAGAAAGGCAAGCAGGAGTTTGAAAGCATTTATGTAGATACGCCCACCAACAGCGTAATAATGATATGCAAACGCTGTGCAGAGGACAAAAATGAATCCGTTACCAGCGCATACCGCTTTAGCCTGGACAGCCTTAAGTTTGATGAAAAACCTTTTTACCAGCTGAATGTGGACGACATAACCCGGCTTTCAGGCGTTGATGTTAATGACTTCAGGCCTTCGGCGGCAGCCATGCACCCCATAGAGCACCGTTTGTACATTATATCATCCGTGAACCGCATGCTGGTAATAGCAGGCCGTGACGGCAAAATACAGGAGGTGTACCACCTGAAGCACAAGCTGTTTAGCCAGCCGGAAGGCATTTCCTTTGCAGCCAACGGAGATATGTATATTTCAAATGAAGCAGGCGACGGTGTGGCAGATATATTAAAGTTCACTTACAAGCCCTGAGCATATACAGGTGGTATGTACTGAAGCGCAGAATGCCAGTGACCATGAAACAGCGTTCCTTACGACCTTAGCAATTGATACCTACCAACGTATCGCTTATAAAACCAACATCCCATGTTGCGTAAACTTATTTTATTGCTGATTGCAGCAGGTTGCACCGCTCCGGCGTTTGCACAAACAGACAGTGTAGTACAACGTATAATATTGATAGGTGATGCCGGCGAGCTGCATGAGAATGGCCATAACCCTGTAGTAGATGCGGTACGGCAGCAGTTTGACATGCACGATGCCCGCAACACCGTGCTATACCTGGGCGATAACGTATACCCGTATGGGTTACCTGACGAGTTGGCCCGCCGCTACCCGCATGCTAAAGAAATACTGGATTACCAGGTAAACCTGGTGCGCGATATGGCGGCACAAGCCATTTTTGTGCCCGGCAACCACGACTGGGATAAAAGCAAGCCCGATGGCTGGGAAACCATCCGCAACGAGCAGCAGTATGTAGACGGGCTGCAGCTGCCCAACGTGCATTTTTTACCGGAAGACGGCTGCCCCGGCCCGGTAGAAGTACCTGTAAACGATAATGTGACGGTGATTGTAATGGACACGGAATGGTGGCTGTTCCGCTATGCCAAACCAGGCCCCAACTCATCCTGCGACTGTAAGGATAAGGTAGAGGTGATGACCGCCCTGCATGATATTGTGAACCGCAATCCCGGTAAGCTGCTGGTATTTGCCAGCCACCACCCTTTGCGCAGCCACGGTATACATGGCGGATATTATACCATTAAGCAGCATATTTTCCCTTTCACTGACCTGAAACCTTCCCTGTACATACCGCTGCCGGTGATAGGCTCTATTTACCCGCTGGCCCGCGGCGTGTTCGGCAGCCGGGAAGACCTGCCCCACCCCGAATACCAGCAAATGATAAAGGGTATTGCGGAAGCATTTAAAGGCCACGGCCCCTCTGTATTTGTAGCCGGGCATGACCATGCGCTGCAGCTGCTGCAGGATGGGCAGGATTATTTTGTAGTAAGCGGCAGCGGCGCCAAGCACGACCGGGTAAAGATGGGCAGGCACTCCAAATTCGCCACCTATGGTAATGGCTTTAGCGCGCTGGAGCTTATGCAGGACGGCACCTTGCGCATAAAATACTACCTCACCGACCGCCTGCCCCAGCCGGTGTATACGACTAACCTGTTTAACATACAGGCCATCAAACGCGCTGCCGTTGCAGGCACCCCGGCTTCTGAGCTGCCGGCAGCCGTTAAAATGCCGGCAGACGCCCGGTATGCAACCGCCGGCGGCCTGCAACGTTTTTGGCTGGGCAACAATTACCGCAAGGTATGGGCTACCCCGCTGAGCTTTCCGGTATTTGACATTCACACGGAAAAAGGCGGCATGAAAATACTGAAGCGCGGCGGCGGTATGCAAACCCGCTCACTGCGGCTGGAAGATAAGAACGGGAAGGAATGGGTATTGCGCTCGCTGAAAAAAGACCCGCGCAATGCGCTGCCCGAAGAGCTGCGGGAAACCTTTGCCCTGGATGTGGTGCAGGACCAGATCTCTGCGTCGAACCCATATGCGCCGCCGGTAGTAAGCGCCCTGGCCGATGCGGCCGGCATACCCCATACCAACCCTACTTTTGTGTACCTGCCTAAAGATACCTCCCTGGGTATTTATGCAAATGATTTTGGTGGAGATGTATACCTGTTTGAAGAAAGAGAGCCGGTAAAAGACAATACCGATAATACAGAAAAATTACTGAAGCAGGTGCAGGGCGATAATGATAACAGCGTGGATGAGGAAGCCGTGCTGCACGCCCGCCTGCTGGATATGCTGATAGGCGACTGGGACCGCCATGACGACCAGTGGCGCTGGGGCGTGGTGAAAAAGAAAAAGGACAACGGCAAGGAATTTTATCCCATTCCCCGCGACCGCGACCAGGCCTTTTTTGTAAATGAAGGCGTGCTGCCGCGCATTGCCTCCCGGCGCTGGATTATGCCCAAGTTCCAGGGCTTTAGACCCCACTTCCAGGATATAGAAGGCCTGGGCTTTAACGCCCGGTATTTTGACCGCTCTTTCCTGCACAGCCTTAACCAGGAACAGTGGCAGCAGCATGCCCGCCAGCTGGTGCAGCAAATGAGCGACAGCGTGCTGCAGGCATCCCTGCAGCAGTTCCCCGATACCATACGCAGGCTGGTGGGCGGCTTTACCCTGAAAAGCCTGAAAGCCCGGCGCGATGTGCTGGAAAAAGAAGGCATGAAATATTACCGCTTCCTTGCCCGGGAAGTGGATATACCGGGCACTAAAAAGAATGAGCTGTTCTCCATAGAAAAGCAGGCCAATGGCTATGTGGCGGTAAACGCCTACAAGATTGACAAACACGGGAACACCGAGCAACGCATATATTCCCGCACCTTTGATCCCAATGTTACCAAAGAGGTGCGCCTGTACAGCATGGGCGGCAACGACCATTTTGTATTAACCGGCCGGCACAGCACCCCGATACGTATAAGGCTTATCGGCGGCAGGGATGCGGATGTTTATACCGACAGCTCCGGCACCGGCGGCAAACGGGTACTGATATACGATCTGAAACAGGGTAAGGACAGCTTTACGCTGAACCGCAATAATAAATTGCGGCTATCCCACAGCCCGGATGTGATACGCTACGACCGCATGGCCTTTAAATACAACAAGCTGATGCCGCTGGTTACCGCCGGCTATAATAAAGACGATGGCGTGCTGCTTGGGCTGGGCTTCCAGTACACCGGGCAGGGCTTCCGCAAAACGCCGTTTGCCGTGCGCCACACCTTTACCGCCGGCCACTCGCTGGCTACCCAGGCCTTCCGGTTCCGTTATGAAGGCGAGTTTACAGATGCCATTGGCAATACAGACCTTAGCCTTTCGGCCAGCGCCAGGGCGCCGCACAATACCATTAATTTCTTTGGCCTG
The DNA here is from genome assembly GCF_035761305.1 of Chitinophaga sp. Taxonomy (GTDB): domain Bacteria; phylum Bacteroidota; class Bacteroidia; order Chitinophagales; family Chitinophagaceae; genus Chitinophaga. The sequence goes on from NZ_DASTRI010000254.1 coordinate 4,659, forward strand.
GGCAATGAAACCGTGTTTGACGAATCGAACGGAAAAGACATTTGGTACTACCGTTCCCGTTATAACCTGTACAATGCCGAAGCGTTGCTGAAAACCAAGCTGGCATCCAGCCTGCAGTTCTTTTACGGCCCAAGCTTTACTTACTATGCGCTGGATAAGGATGAGAACCAGGACCGCTATGTAAGCAAGTTCCCGCAGAACGGCCTGGACTCGCTGGGCGTGTATGCCACCAAGCAATATGCAGGTTTACGCGCCGGCCTGCAGCTGGACACGCGCGATAATGACCTGCTGCCCTCACGCGGCATTTTATGGACCACCAGCCTGTTTGGCAGCCAGGGCCTGAACCAGGAGCAGCACCATTACCTGCAGCTGCAGTCGGACATGAGCATTTATACCAGCTTTAACGTACCAGCCAACCTGGTGTTTGTAACCCGCTTTGGAGGCGGTGTTATATGGGGGCATTACGAGTTTTTCCAGGCAATGATGCTGGGCGGCGTGCAAAACCTGCGGGGCTACCGCAATAACCGCTTTGCCGGCAGCGCCATGGCGTACAACAATACGGAGCTGCGACTGAAGCTGTTCCAGTTCCGCTCCTACCTGTTCCCTGCTACAGTGGGCTTAATTGCGTTTAATGACGTAGGACGTGTGTGGCTGAAAGGAGAAAGCTCCGGCATTTGGCATGACGGGTATGGCGGCGGCCTGTTTTTCTCACCGGTAAACATGTTCATTATTACAGCCACGGCAGGCAATTCCCCCGAGGGACTGCTGCCGTATATCACTTTCGGGTTTAAGTTTTAATCTTCCAGGTTCACCTCAACCCGCATAGCCTTTAACCCGCTGATGCCCTGCAGCTCTTCGAGATCCAGCATTTCAATGCCGGGCTTCAGCACCTTCTTGTTTTGCAGGAAGTGGATGTACTTGCGGTACTCTTCCATTTCCTTTACATAAGCATATACAACGGCAATGGTATTGGGCTGTGTAAGCCGCTCGCCGCCCGGTTGAATATGCACCTTATCTATGCGCTTTTTCATGATCTCGTACCGGATGTTATAGGCGCCTTCCACATCGAAACGCCTTTCATCCTGCCGGAAGCTGATATCAATCGGGTTGCTGTGGGCCAGTATCAGCTGCGTGGTTTGCAGCGGCACCTTCAGCTGCCCCTTGAGCTTATGGGTAAGGCGGGCAATTCCGGCCATGGATGAAAGCTGCCACAGGCGCAGGTTACGCAGGTACAGCAGGTCAAACTTCTGCCGTTGTGAAATAGACTGGCCTATGTAAATGTTATACTCCAGCCCATCTGTACGGTACTTTTCAAAATAGCAAGGGAAGGAAAGCTGTATGTTATCCTTTTCCTTATCCAGGTACTTACTGATGGACATGTTAATGGTGGCCAGGCTTTCTTCATACTCCTGCCGGTGGTGCAGGATATGCCCTTCTGATTTGTCGATTGTTTTAAAGTAGGTGTCCAGTACGGGCTGCAGCTGTGTATGGCTGTCGTACAAATGGCGGAACAGCGGGGCTATTTCCTGGTTCAGGAAATCGTTGATCTGCTGCTCTTCTTCAGACACCATGTTGCCGCTGATGTCTTCCAGCAGGGCTTCGTTCTTGAAACGCACTTCTTCCAGCAGGGGCAGGTGTATGGTGCCGTCTACCTGGTGCAGGGTGTCTTTTATGAGCAGCAGCTGCTCCCGCAGGTCTTCATGTATGGCGTTGCTGCGCTCTACCGATGAATTACGTATGTCAATTGCGCCGTACAGGGGGTATACATCTTCAAACGTAATATTGCCAATATCTTTCCGTTCTGCAGGCGGCGTATGCAGGTATTGCCAGGCTGCATCCACAAACTTCCATTCCACGGCCGGCTGCAGGGCGGTGAACTGCCCCTTGATAACGCTTGTAATGCGGCTGTTCAGCAAATCCAGGCTTCTGCTCAGCAGCAGTACCGCCATGGGATATAACGGCTCCAGGTGGCCCAGCGCTTCCAGGGTAATGGCATTTTCCGCGGTGGAGCCTATTTCCACAAAACCCAGTAGCCCGTCTTCATGCATAATAGGCGCTATAATAAAGCTCTTAATGCCTTTCAGCGGCAGGTATTTCAGGAAGTTATAGGGCTGTATGGTGCTTTCGTTCACATCCGGTATTACCAGGGGCTGCGGGTTTTGCAGCATATATTCCAGCAGCTGCTGAAACAGGTGTTGCTGCTGCTTTTCGCTTCCTTTTAGCCCCAACACAATGTCTGTTTCGCAAAAACGCGACTCCAGCACATAGCGGCCGTTGATCTTGGGCACGGGCAGCAGGTGTACAGCAGCATCTTTAAGCTGTGAGGCCGCCAGTATGTTCTGCTCCAGCTTGCGGTAGCTTTGCAGCTCATTGGCCTCATTCATGTTCATTACCAGGTCCTTTACACGGCTCAGCACCTGTTCCTGGGTAACATCCTTTACGGTCCATATCACAAACCCTTCCAGCGCAAAAAGGCTTAGGGGCAGGGTTTCCTCCAGCCATTGCAGGCATACTTTTTTAGTGCATACCTGGTCGTAGGTAAGCTCGGGAAGCGGGCCTTTTACCTTTACATCTACAAAGCGGGGATCTATTTTTATTTTCACATAGCCTTTAATGCCGCTGCCATTTTCAGGGGTGGCAACGGTGTGTATGATCTCCGTATCATAATTCACCGGGAAATTATATACCCTTTGGAGAATGAGCTTATACAGCCATTCTTTTTTGTCTTTGGCTACTTTTTCGGTACCCATGCCATGGGGCACCGTGGCCAGATGCTCACCGTCTTTGGTAAATACTTTTTTGAACTGCTCGGAATAATAAAAAATGGCAAACTTGTACGGCATGCCAATTCCATAAATGTCTTTATCCATATCCGCTGTTACAGGGAATACGCTGGCCGCCACAATGTCCAGTAACTCCTGGTGGGCAGCCACTTCTTCAGGCCCTTTCAGGGGCATTAATGCAGCGGGGGTTTGTTCAAACTTATCTACCAGCTTCTGGTAATAGGCCGAGCGGGTATCTCCCTGCTGGGCAGCCTTTTCTTTCAGGAACCTCACAAAGGGTGCAAAAGAGATCCTGCTTTCGATGATCCCTTCTTCTGTAAAAAGCCCTGTTTGTGTGGTTAAAACTCTCATAGTCAACGTGCGTATAATTTAATTCATTTGCGAATATTTGATTCGGCATTAAATGTAATGAAACAGTGTATGTATGCAGGATTAAGCAGTTTGGGAAGAGGCAATAGCTGCAAAGTTACAACAATTCCTGACAGCATGCAGGCAAGAAGTATGCCGTAGCGGGGGAGTGCCAGAGTGACACGTGGGCAGGTAAAAAAAGATGTAGGGGTTTATGCAGGGGGGAGGAGTTTCACTAGGGTTTCACCCGGGAAAAAGGGCCTTTTT
>NZ_DASTRI010000255.1:0-5825 GCF_035761305.1 Chitinophaga sp.
GCTCCTGGGAAATATCTGCTGGTCAACAGAAGAACGGGCCAGCGTTAGCTTAAAGCTGATATTGTTGGAAGTACCATTGGAGAACCCGATGTTAAAGTAATCGTAGTTCTTGAGCTTATACTGCTGATAGTTCAGCGCATAAATAAGGGTAAAGTAATCATCCGGCCATTTCAGCTGCTTACCCAGTGATATGGAGGCGCCCATTACCTTAAAGTAGGTATCGGTACCGGTAGTGGTACCATATATATACTCATTGTATGCGCTTGGGTTCTGGTAGCTGTTATAGAAGTTTACAGAAAACTGGTTCTGCTTTTTACCGCCCAGCCAGGGTTCTGTAAAGGAAAAGTTATAGGAGCGGTAAGCTTTACCGTTGGATGATACGCGTACGGATAACTTCTGGCCATCGCCGCTGGGCAGCGGGTCCCAGGTTTCTTTCCGGAAAATGTTGCGCAGCGAAAAGTTGTTGAACGTTACCCCCAGCGTACCGGTTAAGCCAATGTAACCACCCCAGCCGGCAGACAGCTCCAGCTGGTCGTTGGCCTTTTCCTCAACCGTATAGTCAATATCCACGGTACCGTCCTGTATGTTGGGCACGGGGTTAATGCCTATTTTTTCCGGGTTAAAATAACCCAGGTTGGCAATTTGCCTTTGAGAGCGGATCAGGTCTGCGCGGCTGAATTTTTCGCCGGGCAGCGTACGCAGCTCACGGCGTATTACGTGCTCGTTGGTTTTATCGTTACCGGCTATACGTACTTCCTTAATGGTAGCCTGCGGCCCTTCTGTAATGCGGATCTCATAGTCGATGGTATCACCGTGAATACCGGTTTCCACAGGGTCTACACGGAAAAACAGGTAGCCGTAGTCCATATACAGGCCGCTAACGTCGCCGCCTTCGGGCGACAGCTGCTTGCCCAAACGTTTCTCCAGCAGCTCCAGGTTATAGGTATCTCCTTTTTTAATGCCCAGCACACGGGTCAGCAAAGAGTCGCTGTAACGGGTATTGCCTTTCCATACAATATTCCCGAAATAATACTTTTTGCCTTCCAGTATCTGCATATCTATATTCAGGCCACCTGCTTTTGTTTTATACGTAGTATCGTTTACGATCTGCGCATCGCGGTAACCCTGGGAGTTATAATAGGCAATTACTTTTTCCTTATCCTCTGCATACTTGGTTTCATTGAACTTGGCGGAGGTGAACATCTTAAAGCGGAAGTAGGGGTCCAGCTCTTCTATGGTGCGGGAGGGCACCAGGAAACCAAAGCTGCTCCAGTAATCGGATTGTACATGAGCCGTATCGGTATACACCTGCTCCTTATCGGGGTGCAGGGTAAAGCGGGTGCGCTCGCGGGTGCCTTTCATCCGCTTCTTGATCCTGGCGTCGCCGATATTGCTGTTGTCTACTATGTTAATATCGTTAATCTTAACCTTGTTCCCTTTGTTTACGGTAAAAATAACATCGGCCGCATTCAGCTGGGAAGTATCTGTACGCTCGGTAACGGTAACGGTTACGTTACGGAAACCTTTTTCCTCATAGTTCTTGTGTATTACGGAAATGGTGTTCTGCTTCATGCTTTCCGTAATTACGCTTCCTTTACGCAGCGATGATTTCTTGGCCAGGTCTTCTGCTTCTGATTTTTTGACGCCGCGGAATATGAAGTTAGCCAGGCGCGGACGTTCCGTAAGGTTAATCTCCAGCCATATCTTATCATCCTGCACCTTGGTAACATAAATGGCTACGTTGGCGAACAGGCGCTGGCCCCACAGGGTTTGTATGGCCTTTGCAAACTGGTCGCCGCCGGGATATACGACCTTGTCGCCTACATTGAGGCCCGACAGGGATATCAGCAACGACTTATCCAGGAACTGGGTACCGGTAACGGTTATTTCTGCAATTTCGTACTGCTGTGGATTTCCCAGAGCCGCTTGCATGTCTGGCTGAGTGGTTACAGGCGCCGGTACAGTATCTCTCTGCTGGGCAAACACACGGATCCCCGCACTGCAACATAAAACTATGGCCAGTAGGCTCTTAGGAAATAATTTCTTCATTCTGCTGAATTTGTTCGCTTGTTTTGCCAAAACGCCTTTCTCTGGTTTGATAATTTAAGATGGCCTCATACAGGTTTTCCCTGCGGAAATCCGGCCAGCGGGTGTCTGTGAAATAAAGTTCCGCGTAAGCCAGCTGGTATAATAAGAAATTACTGATCCTGCATTCACCGCTGGTCCTGATCATCAGCTCCGGGTCTGGCAATGCTGAAGTGCATAGGTATCGCTGCCATACATCCTGGGTAATATCGGTGGGTTTTAATTTTCCTGCCTGCACGTCCTCCGCTACTTTTTTGGCCGCGGTCACAATTTCCCAACGGGCGCTGTAGCTAAGGGCCATTACCAGGTTTAAACCGGTATTATTGCTGGTAATGGCAATGGCTTCCTCCATTTCGCGCTGGCAATGCGGGGGCAACATGGTCATATCGCCTATAACATGCAGCTTAATATTATTTTTAGTGAGGGTGTTCACTTCCTTACGGATGGTATTCACCAACAACTCCATAATGCCGTTCACCTCATTTTCCGGGCGGTCCCAGTTTTCTGTGGAAAAGGCATACAGGGTAAGGTACCCTATGCCCAGTTCAGCAGAGGCTTCTACAACATTACGCACACTTTCTACGCCCTCATGGTGCCCGTAAAGCCTGTCCTGCCCTTTTTCCTTGGCCCAACGGCCATTACCGTCCATAATAATAGCTATATGGCGCGGCAACCGTTGTAAGTCTAGTTTATCCTTCAAACTCATGAGTGTTCAGGCAAATTAAAAACAGAATAACAGATTTACTAAAAGTGTGCAAAGATACAAAAATAGATATATGCCTTTTGCGGCAAAGTCTGGCCGGTTGTTTTAACGTAGTTTTAACAGCGAAAGTCAAGCCTGTAGGCAATTGAGGTCAATCCGAAGCCCGCTTTGAGGGGCAGTTTACAGGCATTATACCGCCGGCCTTTGGCTGCTTTTGGGGTATTTGGCTGCCAATTCAGTGTTTTTATCGTCCAAAAGGGTATATGGGCCGCTGAACGCCTGAAAAACAGGGCGGAAGATCGCTAAGCTGCGGCACCGCGCCGGTGTATTTTCAAAACCTGCCGCGTGGCTAAAATTTACAGCGGTAAGTGGTAAACAGTATGCTGATGGTGAACTCCACGGTCACAAACTGGTCTTTATCCCGGCTGTTGCCCCGCTGCCGGCCAGGCACCCCTATAGGATCGCCGGTGGCATAGGAGCGGTCCTGCAGCAGGTAGGCCACGGTATTATCCCCGTTGATCTTGGGAGGAAACAGCGCTGCGCCTGCGTAGGTTTTGCTTACATCATCCAGGTAATCGGTTTGCGTAAAACGGTACAGCACCTCCAGGCCTACGTTTACGGAGCGGGAAAGATTGTATTTAAACCCGCCGCCCAGCAAAAAGGCCGGCGCTACCAGGCTGTAAGGCTTACGGTCGGGGTACTGGGCCGATCCCTGCCCTTCGGTATGCAGGGGCTGCAGGTAATACTTTTCACCGTTCAGGTAAGCGTAAGGGTTGTAGTAGAACAGGCTGGCCCCTCCTGTAAAATAAGGGCTGAAACGGTAGTCGTAGCTGCCCGGCTCAAAACGGAAGAAGTTAAAATCGCCCTGCAGGGCCAGCTCAAATATATCCGAGTTAAAGCTCAGGTTCCGGCGGTGCTGGAACTCGTTCGTATTATACACATCGGAATACCCCAGGCGCGCATAGCGGAAATGCGCGCGTATGCCAATGTAATCATTCATGTATTTACGGTAGAAAATACCAATGGTAGGTTTTATTGTGTTAAGGGCGCTGCGGGGATTCAGGTCGCCGAAATATTGGGCGCCGCCAACGGAAAAACCCAGCTCCCCCACGTACTGCAGCTCATTTTGCGCCAGCGCAGGAAAGGCCAGCAGCATTCCAAGGGCAATAAGGCCGGAAGTAACGGTGCGCCGGAAATGAAAGATAGCTAGTTGCATAATTACGGTCCTACTTAAACGCGATTTCTCCTGCTTTTGGTATTATCTATTAAGAAAATTAAACAAATGTATGAGTCAATTACGAATTATTCAATTACGAATTAAGAATGGGGGCGATGCCTGTAGCGCGAATTATGGCACAACCAGTTGCGAAGCCCGAAATATATTAACGTAACCACGGCAATAAGGGTTTTCGGCGTTCCGCCTTCAGCTTCAGGGTTTTGCGCTCAGCACATTTTATTTCAGCCGGTTGCGCGTATCAATGCCCCACAGCAGCTTATGGCGCAACGTGTGCAGGAAGTTGCTGTCGTCCAGGCGTAACAGGCTAAGTTTAAACGCTTCTTTTTTCACTGCCAGCTGCACGGTATTGTCAATGGTTTCCATACGGCTGTCCAGCGTGCATAAAAAGAGATCGCTGCGGCCCTCTACCTCAAAAGAGATCACGTTATTGTCCGGCACTACTACGGGCCTTACATTCAGGTTATGGGGGGCCACAGGGGTAATTACAAAGCTGCCTGCTTCGGGGAACACTACCGGCCCGCCGCAGCTGAGCGAGTAACCGGTAGAGCCGGTGGGCGTGGCCACTATCAGCCCATCGGCCCAGTAGGTGTTCAGGAACTCTCCGTTCAGGTAGGTATGTATCTTCACCATGGCGGAGGTGTCTTTTTTATGAATGGTAAAATCATTCAGGGCATAGGGCACATCGCCAAACAGTGGAATATTGCAGTCCAGGTGCAGCAGGGTTCTTTTGTCCACCACGTAGGTGCGCTGCTGCAATGCCTTTACAGCGGCATGTATCTCCTCTTTGCCTATGCTTGCTAAAAATCCCAGGCGGCCAAAGTTAATGCCCAGCACCGGTATGTTCTTATCGCGCACAAAGCACACGGTATCAAGCAGGGTGCCGTCGCCGCCCAGGCTTACCAGGCAGTCGATGGTCATGTTGTTCAGATCACCGGCATGGGCAAACGTAGCCGGCGCTGTTGCAAACGGTATGTGCGGCTGCAGGCTGCGGTAAAACGGTTCATAAATTACCGGGGTAATTTCCTCCCGTTGCAGCTCATCCAGCAGCAGCCGTATGTTTCCCAGGTCGGCTGTAATAAATCCACGACTGTAAAGTGCTATCTGCATAATTAAGAAAAGCGGCCAACTGGCGGTAGTTAGCCATTCGCTGCGGCAATAACCGGCAACTGTTTAACTACATATCGATTTTAGTGTGTAAAAATAGCCCTTTTTGCCCTAACTGGTTTATGCTGTACTCTAAACGCACGCAGCTGTCGTAAAAAGAAACAATATCCAGCCCCACGCCCCAGGTGTACAGCATGGTGTTGCTCAGGAAACCGTTGCCGGGCCGCCGGCTGTAGGTATAACCCGCATCACTGTACGCTTTCAGCAGCAGGCGTACGGGTATGGTATTAAACCGCTCGGGGATCCAGGGCAGCTTTACGTTAAAGCTGTAAATCTCGCGGCGCAGGGTTGATTTTATAATAAAAAAGCTGGTGCCGTCTACCACAAAGTACTCCAGGCCACGCAGGTAATCCTCCTGGTAACCCATGGCTTTTTGGTTCATATAAGGCTGGTCGGCGGGGAACTTGGCCTGCCCACGTATGCCTAATGCGCCATATGTGCGGGGAAACAGCTGCCAGTACCGGGTAACCTTGCCCCTTATTTTCCAGTGGTCAACATCGTTAAAGGGCACAAAGCCCAGCTTTTCCACTTCGCCCTGCAGGCTAATGCCTTTCAGGGGATATATCCAGCTGTCTGCATTGGTATAGGTAATGCGGTACAGCAGGTCCATATACTGCACCCGGCGCCGCCCCGGCC
>NZ_DASTRI010000256.1:0-70961 GCF_035761305.1 Chitinophaga sp.
CAATGGAGCTCAGATCATAGGCGGGCACTTTGGTTGAATCGGCGGCCACCTGCTCTGAAGTACCTGAATTACAGGCGGCCGTACCTATTACAGCAGCCAGTATCAGTAGCTTTACAGCATGTGTTTTGTTCATAAGGAAACAGGTTTAGTGTTTAAATTTACACGAATTAACTATTATTTAATGAATTGCCGGTTGCCGGGGAGGAAAATTTGATGGCCGGTTGACCGTCGGGTAATTTTAGCTAGGTTTGTAAATATAAAAAGGGTACACATGTCTGCAAAGTTTGGATTATTCAGGTTTCTCAGTGTTATCAGCTTACTGGTAGCCGGTTTTTTTGTTTTGATGATGTTATTTGCATTAATGTTTACCGCAGCTTTATCGCCGGTGCTGATATTTATGTTGTTAACCGGTGCGGTAGTGATACACAGCGTACTAAGCTTATCGCTGCAGCAAAGCCTCAAAGATCCTTCCAGGCCGTTAAAGGCCAATACACCGGGCGGCATCCGCATTATGGGGTTCATGGCTATTTTTTACGCGGTAATGTTAATTACCAATGGCATTTACGGTTTGGCGCATATGAATGAAATATTGCAGGATGCCATGAAGCAGCTGCCTAAAAACCAGCCGGTACCCAGCGCGCATACCATGCGTAATCTGATGACCGGCCTGGTAATTGTGCTGGTAATACATGCCGCCGGCGTGCTGGTGAACTGCGCTTTATCTTTTTCTTTTCTGAAATACTGGCAGGAACGCAAGCAGTAGCCGGTGCTGATCATTATTTTTAATACTATACATTATGGAGCCTTTAGCGGAACGTTTAAGACCGGCAGCGCTAGATGAACTGGTAGGGCAGGAGCATTTGACCGGGCAGGGAAGCATTTTGCGTAAGGCGCTGCAGCAGGGTAAAATACCTTCAATGATCCTGTGGGGCCCGCCAGGTGTAGGCAAAACCACGATCGCCAATATTGTTGCCCATACGCTGGAAGTGCCTTTTTATACTCTCAGCGCTATTTCCGCCGGGGTAAAAGAGGTGCGGGAAGTAATAGAAGTGGCCCGTAAACAGGGCCATGCCGTATTGTTCATTGACGAAATACACCGCTTCAATAAATCACAACAGGATGCGCTGCTGGGCGCCGTGGAAAAGGGTATTATCACGCTCATTGGCGCTACTACCGAAAACCCTTCGTTTGAGGTAAATGCCGCCTTACTTTCCCGCTGCCAGGTGTATGTGCTGAAACCCCTGGGCGAGCCGGAGCTGCGGCAACTGCTGCAGCAGGCCATGGAAAAGGATGTGTGGCTGCGCGAACAGCATATTGAAATTAAAGATACTGCCGCCCTGCTGAATATCTCCGGGGGCGATGCGCGCAAGCTGCTGAACCTGTTTGAGCTGGTGGTAGATACCTTGCAGGAAGATGAGGACCCGGTAGTGATCACCGATAAAAAGGTAATGGATATTGCGCAGCAGCGCATAGCCATCTATGATAAAGCGGGCGAACAGCATTACGACATCATATCTGCTTTCATTAAATCTATCCGCGGCAGCGATCCTAACGGCGCGGTATACTGGCTGGCGCGTATGATAGCCGGCGGAGAAGACGTAAAGTTCATTGCACGGCGCATGGTGATACTGGCGTCCGAAGACATCGGCAATGCCAACCCCAATGCGCTGCTGCTGGCTACCAGCTGCTTCCAGGCAGTGAACCTGATCGGCTACCCGGAGGCGCGCATTATTCTTTCCCAGTGTGCTACTTACCTGGCCTCCTCACCCAAAAGCAACGCGGCTTATATGGCTATTGGCAATGCGCAGGCCGTTGTATCGCAAACCGGCGACCTGCCGGTGCCGCTGCATATCCGTAACGCCCCTACGAAGTTAATGAAGGAACAGGGCTACGGAAAAAATTACAAGTATTCGCATGACTACGAAAACAATTTTTCCGCACAGGAATATTTACCGGATGAAATAGCCGGCACCAAATTATACGATCCGGGGAAAAACGCCCGGGAAGAGGAGCTGCGCCGGTACCTGAAAGCGATGTGGAAAGAAAAATACGGCTACTGATGCAGATGTGCAGATGGGGAGGTAGATGTGCAGATATGCAAATTTGCAGATGAGGTGTAGACGCGTTCATCTTGTGAACTAAACATTTGCATATCCGCACATTTATTTCACCTCAATCTATACATCCACAATTTCAATTATCTGCACATTTGCACATTTGCTCTGCACATCTATTTTTTCCCCAGTATCTCAAAATTTACGGTTATTTCTTCTCCATTTTCATCTACCAGGGTAACGGTATGCCTGCCTGGTGCGGGGTGCAGCGCCATCTGGTGAAACGTTGTGGTAGTACCCATATAATGATTATCCAGGTGCCAGTAAATGTGTGCACCGGCATTGCGGTGGGTTGCGGTAAAAATGGTTTGCCCGGGCTGCCCGTCTATTTCAACCGGTACAAATATGCGGGCGTTGGGACGCGGGTATATCAGCTCCATCGGCGCCTTATCCTGGCTGAGGGTAGCCAGGCATTCGGGCTTATACGGCGGCAGGGGCAGGTAATTATTTTTGGTACGATAGTAAAACTCCATAGCGGGCGGCAGTACAAACCAGGACTTGTGCTGCATCAGCGCCGGCGGTTCACAATTGGCAGTTACCCGCCACTTACCGGTATGGTCCAGGTGAATAAGCTGGTGATAGGGGCACACACCCGATCTTAACCCTGCTGCCGGCACCCATAAGCTGTCCTGGTCGGGGCAGGCATCGCCGGCGCGGTAGCCGCTTTGCCGGCATACCGCTATTTTGCGCAGCTTACTATAGGGCGTTGCAAACCAGCCGCTGGTATGCAGTAAACGGAATATATCAAACAGCACCGGCGCAGCGGTGGCTACGCCTATAAGCCCCGGGCGGCCTTCGCCGTCGGCATTGCCTACCCATACGCCCACTACATACTGCGGGGTAACGCCAATAGCCCATCCATCCCGGAAGCCAAAGCTGGTGCCGGTTTTCCAGGCCACCCGCTGTGAAGAGGAAAACTGCTGCCATAACAGCTCCTCACCGGGGCGCATTACATCCTCCATCGCCTGAAAGGCGTACCATATAGCGCCTGCATCCAGCACGCCGGCAGCAGTGAGATTATGCCGGGAGGGGCGGTGTATGCCTTTAACATAGTTGGGCGCATGTATATCGTCGGGGTCATATTTGCCTTTGTATTGATCCAGGTGCAGCAGGGTACGGGCCATGCTGGCATACATGCCGCTCATTTCCCATAGCGTGGTTTCGCCCCCACCCAGTATCAGCGACAGGCCATAATGATCTGCAGGATAGGTAAGCGTGGTAATGCCCAGGTGTTTCAGCAGGGCGTGAAAACGTTCATAGCGGTATTGCTGCAGCATACGTACGGCAGGTATGTTCAGGGAGCGCGACAGCGCCTGTGAAGCCGGTACCGCGCCATCATACCCCAGGTCAAAGTTCTGCGGGGTGTAGCCGGCGATCTGTGTGGGAATGTCCGGCACCAGCGTATGGGGCAGCAGCAGCCCGTCATTGAGCATAGCGGCATATAGCACCGGCTTTAACGTGCTGCCAGGACTGCGGGGCGCCTGTATCACATCTACATGGCTTTCCAGCTCGGGGTTATCGGGCTGGTAAATATTGCCTGCATAAGCAAGGGTATTGCCGGTTTCCACATCCAGCACCAGGGCCGCTGCATTGTTAATGCCATTGGCCTGGTACTGCCGCTGGTAATGGGCAATGATATTGGTTACGCTGCGCTGCAGGCCTGCTTCTACCGTAGTGCGGATGCGGGTGCTGCCGGATTGTTTTTGCCGGGCATAATCCTGCCGGAAGCGGTCCAGCAGGTGCGGCGCCCACTGCGGCAGCGGCAAAGGCTGTGCAGGCAGGGGTTCCAGCTTGGACAGGTGGCAGGTAAGGCTGTCGATATAATGCTGCTGGTACAGCCTATCCAGCAGCTGGTTACGTTTAACCCGCAGCATTTGCCGGTTGCGGCCGGGGTGTACCAGGGCCGGGCTGTTGGGCAGTACTGCCAGTGCAGCTGTTTCGCCCCAGGAAAGCTGCTCCGGGCTGCGGCCATAATACCGCCAGGCAGCGGCCTCCAGGCCTACCACGTTGCCGCCGAAAGGCGCATTGCCGGCATACAGCGCCAGTATTTCCTTTTTGGAACAGGCAAACTCCAGCCGGGTGGCCAGCACTGCCTCTATGAGCTTTTGCCAAAGGGTGCGGGATTTATTGCGCGACAGGCGTATAACCTGCATGGTAAGCGTGCTGCCGCCGCTCACCACCTTGTGCCGGCCCAGGTTTTGTTTAACGGCGCGGGCCAGCGCCAGCGGGTCTACCCCCCAATGGTAATAAAAACGTTTATCCTCATACGTAATAATGCACTTCGCAAATTTCTCAGGCACCGTATTGCCTGCAGGAAACCGCCATTGCCCGTCGGCGGCTATGGTAGCGCTTAACAGCTCGCCGCCTGCATCTTCTATCACAAAAGAGGTGGGCGCTTTGAACAGCCTGGCCGGTAACAGCAAATAGTAGGCAATAAGCAGTATTGTAATGCCCAGCAGCCACCATTTCTTTCTTGTTATCCAATACAGCATAGTTAATTACGAATTATTCAATTACGAATTATCAATTACGATTGCATGCAGGACGCTCAGGGCGTTAAGCACCAAACAATACATTCACCGCCCAATTCGTAATTGCCCATTCGTAATTATCTAACTACTTCTATCCATTTACCCGGCGCAAAGTCATGGATGTTATTATCATACATGGCTTCACAGGTAGTGGCCGGCAGGTAATAGCGGCCCAGGTAAGCGGCGTTCAGCAGCACATTATACGTATGGGTTTTATTCTCCTCCAGGTTAAAGTAAGTATATACCCGGTCGTCACGTATATCCATATACGTAAACGGCGACTGTGAAAATGCGCTGTCGCTTTCCAGCAGGCGGGTATTCAGTATTTCCCAGCCGGAGGGGAATATCTGGCTCAGGGCCATCTGCTCATAATACCCGCGCTTGCCGGGGTTGCGGATGGTAACAGTGGCCATAAAATCCGTGCCCTGGTGCAGGCTGGCAGGGTCCAGCGGTTTGCCGTTACGGGTGCTGTATTTTACCTGCACATCCAGCACATCCGGGTTATGCCCGGCTACCGGCTCCTGGCCTGCTTCGGGCTGCCCCTGCAGGATAAGTCGGGCATACAGCACATTCTGCCCGTTGTTTTGCAGGCTCACATTGCCTGCCGCTCCTGTAAAGGTTACCGGTATTTGTGTGATATATGAATTACTGTTTACGCTGCCTTTGGTGCCATTCAGCTGGTAGGTAAAGCTCATTTTGCTGCCGTTGGCATTGCTGCCGCAGTATCTGGCAATAGCAATGAGGCAATAGGCGGTGGTTTGCGTGCTGTACCAGCTTTCCTGCGACAGCAGCGCGGCTATTTGTTTTACCAGCTCCCCGGCGCTTGCGCGCTGGCCCATAGCCGTTAAGGTTTCCAGTATCATGGCTTTATCGCGCAGGTCAGAACCAAAGGTGCCGCCCAGCTGGTGGTAAGGTTTTACTGTTGTGGGCAGATTTTTAACCAGCGCATTGGCTACCTCCGGCTGCCCGCTCAGACGGTAAGCCGCTGCCAGCCGCCATTTGGCTGCTACGGATAAATACTGGAACGCCTTCAGGCGGTTCATGGCGCCGAGTTCCGGCACTTTGGCCAGCGCCAGCAGGTACAGGCGGTATGCCTGTATCAGATCTCCTCCATAAAAGTTATAAGTGCCGGGCGCCCAGGTATTGGCTTTGTTACGCTGGTATTTTTTCCATTGATCCAGCAGGCCGGGAGGCAGCGCATAGCCTTTGGCCTGCGCTTCCAGCAGGAAGTGGCCGGCATAGTTGGTGCCCCACTCGTCCGACTGTCCTTCACCGGGCCAGTAGCTAAAACCGCCGTCCGATGCCTGGAAGCCTTTAATGCGGTTAATACCGGCTTTGATGTTATGATCTATTTCCGCCTGCTGGCCGGATGTAAGATCCGTGAGCTGGTTGAGCATCAGCTGCGGGAATACGCCGGAGGTAGTTTGCTCAATACAGCCGTGCGGGTACTGTACCAGGTAATTGAGTCGTTTGGCCAGGTTGAGCGCCGGTATGGTGGATATTTCCAGCGTACCGGTGTTGGTGCCGGACATGCCTACCGGGCTGAATGCGGTGCTCCACGCGCTATGCCCTTCTACCGTACTTTCCAGCGTGTTGGTAATTACCGGGTTGGGATTGCGCACCTGCAGCTCAGTAGTTTCCTCTGCCCGCTCACTGCCGCTGCTGGCGGTTACCTTTACTTTGGCTACGCCTACCTGCGGTTTTACCCGTACATCAAAATATACCATTTGCTCCCCGGGCCGGGAGAAGGTAACGGTTTTGCTGTTTTCACCTACTACTTCGAGCAGGCTGCTTGTATTAAGGGTAACAGTGGCGTTGCGGATATTATTTTCCAGCCCGAACACGGTAACGGGCAGCTGAATAGTTTCTGAAGGCCCCAGCACACGCGGCAGGGAGGTAAGCAGCATGAGCGGCTTTTTAACGGCAGCTGTTTTTTCTGTCATGCCGTATGCGCCTTCCTGCCCCGCTACCACCATGGCTTTTACGGAACCAATGTAAGGCGGCAGCTTAAAGCGGTGGGTTTGGGATTGCCCTTTTTTCAGGTAAAAAGGTCCCATGAATTTCACCACGGGTTTAAAGCGGTTGGCCTTGGCAGTGCCGGCGCTGCGGTCAAGCCCTTCATCACCGCCTATGCTTAAAATGCGGTCCATGTCGGCGCCCCAGGCGCCTATTACATAATCAAACAGGTCCCAGGTTTTTACGCCCAGTGCTTCCCGTGCATAAAATGCGCTGTGAGGGTCGGGTGTTTTAAAGCGGGTGAGATCCAGCAGGCCTTCATCTACAATTGCAATGGTGTAGGTCATGGCTTTGCCTTTGGCTTCCGACACTGTGATGGCAGCTTCCTGCTCGGGGCGCAGCGTAGCCGGCAGCTTTACCTGCGGCTGCAGTATGGTGTTAGGGTCTGATATAGCAATGGGAATGGTGCCGTACATGCGGATGGGCAGGTCGTTCACGGTTTGCGCATGCGGCTGCAGCAAACTAACGTTCACGTATATATTGGGCGCCATGTTTTTTTCCGCGGTAAAGCGGTAGGTGGTTTGTCCTTTTTCGGTTTTGATCCAGGCAGTTTTCAGCACGCGGCTGCCGCTTTCAATGCTTACCAGGCCGCGGCCGCCTTCGCTGCTGGGGATGGTGAGCGTAATGTCATCGCCTACATTATACCGGGTTTTGTCTGACGTAAATACCAGCATGGCCGCTTCGGCCGGGTTCTCTTTTTGCATGCGCTGCGCCCATCCCGGCCAGTCGATATACACCGTTTGGCCGGCAGTATGGCCGCTTTGCAGGTCTTTTACCCTTACCAGGTAGCGGCCCCAGTCGGGGTATTTGATCTCCAGGTTCCATTCACCTTTACCATTATGCAGGGTAAGGGTTTCCTTTTGCAGCAGCTGGTTATAGCTGTCCTGTGTAAAGTTGCTGAACGCTTCGCTGTCATTCTCATCCCACCACCAGCGCCAGCGTATTTTATACAGCTCTACCTGCACATCGCGGTTACCTGGCAGCAGGCGGCCCTGCTCATCTACATTCACAATGCTTACGGGGTGCGGCTTGTCCGTAACCAGCATGCCGGTTAAACGGTCACCTTCGGGTATGCGCAGGCCTGCGTAGGTGGCAAAAGGATTGTAGGGCATGGAAAAGTGGTCGATGCTGAAATCGCCGCCCGGCTCAAACACCTTCACCTCAAAATTGGCTTTCAGCTGCCCGGGAGCCAGCTTGCCCAGGGGAAGGTTGGCGCTTACCTGTGCGGTGCCGTTATCATCCAGCGGGCCTTCAAACAGGGTTTTATCTTCTGTTTCAAAATGTGTTACCGGGTCGTCAAAGGTATAACCGTCAAACTTTGGAAAATGCGTGGCCTGTGAGCGCAGCGATACATCTACCTTGGCTTTCAGGTGCTGCGCTGTGGCGCCAAACAGCCATTGGGCCGCGAGCGTGCCTGCAGTAGCGGTTTTCTGCGACAGGGCGGCTTTGCCGAAGTCCAGCTGTATTTTCAGGCGGTTGGGCTTTACCGTTTCTATGCGCAGGTTTTTCTGGAATACTGCACCGCCTACTTTTACTTTGGCGCTCCAGCTGCCGGTGGGGTCTTCCGGCGCGGTAGCGGTGATAAAGCTGTAAAACCCGTTCAGCGACTGGTGCTGTATTAAACGTTTATACAGCTGTCCTTTGGGATTATACAGCTCTAAAGTAACCGGGTGGTTTTCCGGCAGCTTATTGTCTTTATCTTCCAGGATAAATGTGAGGAACAGGGAGTCGCCGGGGCGCCATACACCGCGCTCTCCGTACAGGAAGCCTTTAATACCGTTCTGCACTACTTCACCCTTTACGTCAAAGCGGCTCAGGGGCAGGGAGCTGCCGTCGTCCAGCTTCAGGTACCCGCGCTCATCATCTTTTTTTGCGATCAGCAGCCATGGTTTGCGCTTCAGGTCAAAGGAGGCCATACCATCCCCATCGCTCTTGGTTTTGTAGATGACCTGCTGCTGATAGTCGAGCAGCTCCAGCTCCACGCCTATGAGGGGTTTGGTATCGCGTATATCCGTTACTGCTATTACCATGCTGTTGTCATTGCCTCTTTTGGCGGTAAGGCCGATGTTAGAGGTAATAATATTGCGGGAAGCCCATTTATCCTTGGCATAGTAGGAGTTGGAGCAGGGGGAATTCCTTTCTTCCCAGTTATAGCCATAGGGGTAGTAGCTGTTATAGCGCTGCCAGAAGGCGTCATCCTCATCTATGGCGTCGCCGTAGTAATAATCTTCCTCATCCTGCGCAGCATCGCTGTCTTCCTCATTCCCTTCTTTACTGCTGCAGGTTTGCAGGGCATAGGCTTTGCGGAAGCCGATGGTAACGCGGTAAATAGCGCCTGGTTCCGTACGCAGCAGCTTATCCAGGTCCAGGAAAAAGCGGTTGCGTTTGTGGAGGTTCAGGGATTTATCCATATCCAGGCGGATGGTTTTCTCTACTACGGGCTTGCCTACACGCCGAAGCTCCTGGTCGCCGTTAAGGTTGTTGGTTTGCAGGTATTGCGGTATGTTCTGCTCATAGATCTTAATGATGGTTACATCTACCGCATTCAGGTTCACGGCTTCAAAAGGCAGGGCCAGCTTATTGCTTTGAGGCAGTATTACCCCGTTACCGGGTATGCTTACCGCGGGCAGCGTATTCTCAAAGTTCACGTTGCCGGTAATGGTAGTGCCCAGGCGGTTATCTGTGATATTTATAACGCCTTCGTTTACGGCAATGGTATAATTGCCTTCCAGCCGGTTGGGGGCAAACACCTTTACCTCACTGCCTTCTATGGAATAGCGCAGGTCGGACTGGCCGCTGATGCCGATAAGGCCATCCAGGTTCTGTGCTACGCTAACAGGGTCAGAGAACTGTACCAGCAGGTGCTGCTCCGGTTCCGATACAGCCCGTATGTTCAGCACTTTAAATATGCCGGTGGCCGGCACTTCAATGCTTTTTTTGCCCGTTACGTCTACACCCAGGGGCTTGCCATCCCAGGAAAGCTCCAGCTTGCCCGTGGTGTTGCCCCGTGGAATGTTGGCAATGGTGAAGCGGGATGTTTTTTCGGCCGGGTTATGCTGCCAGGTAACGGGCAGTGTTTTACCATTGTAGCTGTTTGTTACCAGCTTTTCCACCTGCTGCGGGTCTTCCACATCTGCAGTATGGATAACGCCGGAAAAAGTCATTTTATCCAGCGTGGAGTTATCGGTTGCTTTCAGGCCGTTATCTTCCAGCGAAAAAGCAGGTTTTATAATACGGAACTCAAAGTCGAAAGAAGAAAGATCATCCGGCACCTTTGTCACTTTTGACAGGTGGAAGGTGGCGTTATATGTTTTACCCGGCTGCAGGTTTTCATCCGGCCGGAACTCAATGGTGGTAGCGTCTATCCAGTATGCCTTGCCTTCAATACGGGGGCTGAATTTGAATATGCCACCCTCCAGTGGCTCATTTTGTGTATGCGTTACGTTTACATTGCCGGTAAGCTGCACGCGGATGGTGCTTTGCTTTGAAATAATACCTGCAGTATAGGCCTCAATGTATTGGGCCAATGCGGGGTTCATTACTTTTTTGGCTTGCTTGCAGGCCGGAAACAATAACAACGCCACCAGGAGGGTGGAAATAGCGGTAACAACCGCATATTTGGGTTTGGGATACATTAGCAGTAAGGCGTTTAGGTACGCATAAAGATAATATAAAATGTATAATCAACTCTGGCTTTTTACGCCGGCACTGCTGCAGGCGCCGGCGGGGGATTATTGCCGTTATGGCAGCGCTGCCAGGTTTGCTGTAATTGATCAAAGAGAATAAAGGTGATTTTTTCTTTTTCTGCATTACTGATATGCGCGCCTTTTACCTTGCGGTAATAGGTAGGCAGGCTCCAGTTGCACTCGGAACAAATGCGGGCTTTAACAGCCTGGGGTAACGTGGTTAGCAGCTGGTGGATGTGCTGCAACGGATTAAAAGGCAGATTTGCATTTGAATGCATGGCGGATTATTTAAAGGTTAACAATGTAAATACAATGCTCGTGGTTTTGGTATTTACGGTAATTGGGGGGTGTATGGTTTCATAAAATGCTGATATTTTTTAAAAAAATACCAGAAAAATATGACCGTTTGTAACAGTAATGAATATACGAATATCAGGAAGGCACCGCCTTTCCTTTCTCCAGCCGCAATACTTTGGTTACAGCAGCCGGTATCTCCTCCTGGTAATGGGTAACAAAAATGAGCGTTAGCTCCATTACTGCGCACAATGTATCAATTACCTGCTTAAAGTGTTGTTTCTGCTGCGCATCCAGCCCCTGGCAGGGCTCGTCAAAAATAAGCAGGGGCGGATCTTTTACCAGCGCGCGGGCCAGCAGGGCCAGCCGTTGTATGCTTTCAGGCACCTGCTTAAAGGGCTGGGCACTGTATTGCGCTATATCCAATATTTCCATCCAGCCCTGCGCATGGGCGGTTTGTTCCGGTGTTGGCATACGGGTAGCGCCAATAATATCAAAGAAGCCGGAGCATACTACCTGCAGGCAGCTATTGCGTGCAGGAAAATACTGGTGCAGTTCCGGTGATACAAACCCGATCTTTCGTTTAATATCCCATATGCTTTCCCCACTGCCGCGCTTACGGTCAAACAGGTACAGCTCATTGGCATAGGCCTGCGGGTTATCGGCATTAATTAGGCTCAGCAGCGTGGATTTGCCTGCACCGTTAGGCCCCAGCAGCGCCCATTTTTCATTGGGCTTTACCGTCCAGTTAATATTATCGAGTATTACATTCTCCCCGTATTGCACATGCACATTTTCCATATGCACAATGGTATTGAAAGCGCGGGGTGCGGGCTGTACCAGCGCCTGCAGCTTTTCCCGGTCAATAACAGGGCCGGCTGCGGCGGGCGCCGCCCCGGCGGCAGGGAGCCGCTGAAACTCCTGCCGTGTATACCTGCCGGTTATAGCGCCGTTATCCAGCGTAAGCACATGGGTAATATTGTCCGGTATTTCCGTGGGGCTGGTAACCAGCAGCACATGAATGCCGCTGGCAATTACCTGGTTCACCATTTCCATAAAATGGCGGCGGGTTTGTACATCCAGGCCTGTAAATGGATTATCCAGCATCAGCAGCAGGGGCTTTTGCAGCAGGCCTTTGGCGATCATTACCCGGCGGGTTTCCCCGTTGGATAGCTTGATCAGCTCTTTATCCAGCAGGGCGTTAATACGTAAAGGAGCCAGCAGCGTATCTTCCGGCATATTGGCCGCATCTTCTCCATACAGGTACTGGCGCACAGTGGGCGCATCGCCGGCATCCATGCTGTTAAAGCGCTGCTGGTAATAAAAATCCGTGGTATTGCTGCGGTTGCGGAAATTATGATGATGCGCTACCTGCGCCAGCAGGTTGCGGTAAGTAAAGTAAGGATCTGTAATGGTGTGCTGCCGGCGGTATTGCTCATAAAAATGATAATGAATGCCGCCGTTGATCACGTTAAAGCGGCCTGCAATTGTATTTAACAAGGCAGTTTTACCGGAGCCGCTGTTGCCGGTAATTGCCCACTGCTGGCCTTCCAGCAGCTCCCAGTCCAGGTGGGTGAATAATGTTTTATCCAGGTAACGTACGGTAATATGTTCCAGCGTAAGAAACGGCCTGCCTTTTTCACTCATGATCAGTAGTTGATGGTTCCTCGTATAAAGGGCATAAATTTATAAAAGCTTTACGCTAGTTTTGAAAAAAAAGTAAGACATAGCCCGGTGCAATAACGGTACCGGTCAATACCGTGTGCTTTCTGCGCCGGTTAATTGCCTTTTGTTTACTTTGGAGCCATTCCTGTAGCTTATGACCTGGGTAGAAAAAACGTTTGATGCATTAACAACGGCAGAATTATATGCCCTGCTGCACCTGCGCAGTGAAGTATTTGTAGTGGAGCAAAACTGTCCTTACCTGGATATGGATTATGCAGACCAGCAGGCGGTGCATGTAATGGGATATAATGAAGCCGGCAAGCTGGTGGCTTATACCCGCCTGTTTGGGCCGGGCATTAAATACGATATGGCTGCCATAGGCCGGGTGGTAACTGCAAAGGAAGTAAGGGGCGGCGGCATAGGCCGGGCGCTAATGGCGCAATCCATTGCGCTGTTGGAAGCGCGTTTTGGCAAACAGCCTATTAAAATAGGCGCGCAGCAATACCTGCTGGAATTTTATAGTTCCTTTGGCTTCCGCCAAAGCAGCGATATGTACCTGGAAGATAATATACCGCACATAGAGATGATCAGGCCCTGACCGTATTCGTAATTAGCGCTTCTTCGGCGGTGCTTTGCGCGGCACATGCACTTTTATATTGTTCAATGGTATGCAGTAAGATACGGTATACTGCCAGTCGAACTGGGAGCCTTTGGTACCGCTGCCGAAGCCGGGTATTACAATGGGCGGAAAAGCAATATCTTTTTTAGGACCGCTTACCTTTATCTTTTCCCGTATGCTCCAGCCCAGGAAGAAATTTTTCAGCACCTCTGCCTTCAGGCCCAGGATCAGCTCTACCCAATGCGCATTAATGCTGGTTTTCGGGAAGCTGCCCGGCAGCTTATCGCCCCAGTAAGAGTCATAAATGGTATAGCTGGGCGCTTCATAGTTCAGGTGGGCAAATCCGTACCGGATGCCGCCATAGATCATATACCGCTCTTTATTGCTGATCTTCCGCAGGAAATTATAATCTACCCCTACCGTGGTAAAAATGCCGTTGCCTTTATAGGTATAGTTGCTGTCGCTGTGGGAGGTGGTATGCCAGCCCAGCTCCGCAGCTAAGTACAGGTCTTTTTTAATGCGCATATCCGCTGCAAAAGAAACGTCGGTGCGGTAAGGCTGAAATGCTTTTAGCAGAAAGCGGCTGATGTCAATGCCTACCCGGATGCCGCCCGGCACTTCGTATACGCTATCCGGTAAGGGAGGCGGAGGCTGCTTTTTTTCGGCAATGTTCCTGCGCGCACTGGTATCTGCTGCCCGGGCGCTGCTGTCTATAGGCGGGAGCGCCGGCTTTTTCACCTGCGCACGCACCACCATGCAGCTGCCGCTAAATACCAAAATATAGAGTAATATGCGCTGTATCATTCGTGGTGGAAGTTATTGCCTTTTGATTGATAATTAAAGACTGTATGGTATTATGGGTGGCGATCACCGTGTCCAGCGAAAAAAAGGTGGCAAAGCCGCAGCCGGGGGAAATAAAGTGCGGCTGCCGCTCGTACCGGAAGGTAATGGTATCTGGTATGGATAAAGAGTCTACCCGCAGGTAAAACAGGCTGCTGTCTGCCACGGGCGACAGTGAAAAGAATACATCCGACACTGCCTGCCTGCGGTAAATGCTATCCATACCCAGTGCAAAAAAGGTAACGTCGCCCATGGTGGTATCGCGTCGTACACCGGCGCTGTCACGTATAAAACGCATGTGCGCATCGGTGTTCAGCGCCTGGTCGCAAACCTTGGTTTCATCATCGCAGGCTACCGCTGTCAGCAGCAGTAAAAAGATAAAGTACTTCACTATTAATAGAATTAATAATTAATAATGAACAATTAATATAATAAGCAGTGTGCTGATACGGCGCTGTCCTATTAATTATTAATGGTTCATTATTAATTACTGTTTAGCTCTTTTTTAAGAAAACGCGCGGTGTGGCTGTCTTTGCAGTTGCTTACCTCTTCCGGGGTGCCGGTGCAGAGAATGGTGCCGCCGCCGCCGCCGCCTTCGGGGCCCAGGTCAATAATGTGATCTGCCATTTTAATCACATCCAGGTTATGCTCTATTACCAGCACGGTATTACCCCGGTCCACCAGCTTATTCAGCACGTTCAGCAGCAATTGTATATCCTGGAAGTGCAGGCCCGTGGTGGGTTCGTCCAGGATGTAAATGGTTTTGCCGGTATCTTTCTTGGACAGCTCCGTGGCCAGCTTTACGCGCTGCGCCTCTCCGCCGGAAAGGGTTACGGCCGACTGGCCCAGGGTAATATATCCCAGCCCCACATCCTGCAGGGTTTTTACCTTGCGGTAAATGTAGTTCACCGGCTGAAAAAATTCAACTGCCTCATCCACCGTCATATCCAGCACATCGGAAATGGATTTTCCTTTGTAGCGTATTTCCAGGGTTTCGCGGTTGTAGCGGCGCCCGTTGCATTTTTCACAGTGCACATATACATCCGGCAAAAAGTTCATTTCTATTACGCGCATGCCGCCGCCTTCACAAACATCGCAACGGCCGCTTTTTACATTAAAGGAAAAACGGCCTGCGTTGTAGCCCCTGATTTTGGCTTCGGGCACCTGGGCAAACAGCTGGCGTATATCGGTAAAGAAGCCGCAGTAGGTAGCTGGGTTGCTGCGCGGGGTGCGGCCTATGGGCGACTGGTCTATCTCAATCACCTTGTCGATATTTTCCAGGCCCTTAATGCTCTTGTAGGGCATGGGCACCAGCTTGGAGTCATAAGCATGCTTGGAAAGGATGGGGTACAGCGTTTCATTAATCAGCGTTGATTTACCGCTGCCGGAAACACCTGTAACGCAAATAAAAGTACCAAGGGGCAGCTTTACGCTCACATTCTTCAGGTTATTGCCGGTGGCGCCTTTCAGCTCCAGGAACTTGCCGTTGCCTTTCCGCCTTTCTTCGGGTATGATGATGCCACGGCGCCCGTTCAGGTAGCCGGCCGTTGGCGTATCAAGCTTTGTTACCTGCTGCGGTGTGCCCTGGGCAATGATTTGCCCGCCGTGCACGCCTGCGCCGGGACCTACATCCACCAGGTGATCGGCATGCAGCATAATATCTTTATCATGCTCCACCACGATCACGGTATTGCCCATTTCGCGCAGGTGCTGCAGCGCTTCTATGAGCTGCATATTATCCCGCTGGTGCAGGCCAATGCTGGGCTCATCCAGTATGTAGGTAATGCCCATCAGCTGCGAGCCTATTTGCGTGGCCAGGCGTATGCGCTGCGACTCTCCGCCGCTGAGCGTGCGGGTAGGGCGGCTGAGGGTAAGGTAGCTGAGCCCTACGTTCAGCAGGAACTGCAGCCTTTCCCGTATTTCTTTCAGAATATCCTTGGCAATTACATTCTGTTTGCTGTCCAGCCGTTTTTCAATATCCCGGAACCAGTCCTGCAGCTTATCCAGGTCCATTTCTCCCAGCTCCGCAATATTCTTTTCATCTACCTTAAAATGCAGGCTTTCCTTTTTCAGGCGGGCGCCATTACACTCGGGGCAGGTGCTCAGCTGCATAAACCCTTCGGCCCAGTTACGTACATAGTCCGATGAGGTATCGTTAAAATAGCGGCGTACCATGTTCACCACCCCTTCATATTCCGTAGCATATTCACCGTTGCCGTTGCTGCCAAAGTCCATATCTACTTCCAGCTTGCCGTTCTCATCGCCGAACAGCAGCACATTCAGCGCTTTTTGCGGAATGCTGCTGATAGGGGTAGTGAGGGAAAACTTGTATTTACGGGCCAGCTGCTGCACCTGTTTAAAGGTAAAGGTGTCGCGCGCTTCGCCCAGGGGAGCCAGGCCGCCATCGTTAATGGAAACGTTGTAATCGGGGATCACTTCGTCCATATTGATCTGGTAAATGGTGCCCAGGCCCTTGCAGCGGGGGCAGGCGCCGTAGGGGGAGTTAAAGGAGAACGTGTTGGGCGAAGGCTCCTCATAGGAAAGACCGGTATCTTCACACATCAGCTGCTTGCTGTACTGGCTTACCTTATTGGTATCGTTATCCATTACAAACAGCAGGCCTTTGCCCATTTGCAGGGCCTTTTGCACACTCTGGCTAATGCGGGTGCGGGCATCTTCCTGCACCTGCACGCGGTCTATTACCAGCTCAATATCGTGTATCTTGTAGCGGTCTACCTGCATGCGTTCCTTCAGGTCCAGTATCTCGCCATCTACCCGCACTTTCAGGTAGCCCTGCTTGCGCACCTGCTCAAACAGCTCGCGGTAGTGGCCTTTACGGCCGCGTACCATAGGCGCCAGTATGACCAGCTTTTTCTTAGCATAGTTTTTAAACAGGTGGGCCAGTATCTCCTCTTCGGAAAAGCGCGTCATGCGTTTGCCGGTGTGGTAAGAGTAGGCAATGCCGATACGGGCGTACAGCAGGCGCAGGAAATCGTAGATCTCTGTAATGGTGCCTACCGTGGAGCGGGGATTTTTGTTGGTGGTTTTTTGTTCTATGGAAATAACCGGCGACAGGCCCGTGATCTTATCAACATCCGGCCTTTCCATATCGCCGATAAACTGGCGGGCATAGGCCGAAAAGCTTTCCATATAACGGCGCTGCCCTTCTGCATAAATGGTATCAAAGGCCAGCGATGATTTGCCGCTGCCGCTGATGCCGGTGATTACCACCAGCTTGTTCTTGGGCAACTGCAGGTCAAGGTTCTTCAGGTTGTGTTCCCGTGCGCCAAACACGGCAATATTATCGTCAGCAGCTACAGGCACCACAGGAACCGATGCATTCTTCTTTTTTGACATAAGCTAAGTCCTAAAAGTTCTTGAACGAACTTTTTCAAACTACTAAACTACGCCATAATTGCTTGCCAACGGCTAAATTTTTTGGCATTATTGCATGGCCATGTGCTTACCGGCAAACTGCAGGTATTGCTCCCAGTCGTAGGCCGTAACATCATGTTTGCCGGAGCGGATGTGGTAGCGGATAAAGTCGCCGGTAGGCTGCTGCACATGCGGAAAGGTGCCGGTACCTACTCCTTCTTCGCCGAACAGCTTGTACACCGGTTCGGCATTGCGGGCGCTCAGGAACTCGCCCCGGGGGTCGGACCACTGGTCGCCTTCGGCGCTGGCCACGTACAGGGGGCGGGGGGCTATAAGGGCCAGCAGCATGTGCTGGTCAACCGGCAGGGCGGCCGTGTTATTGGCATAAGTGCGGTATTTGGCTACAAACCAATGGGGGAAATTGCGGGTAATTATTTCGATGTTCTCACCGTAATCACGTTTGGAAAGCGCGGCGCCTCCTTCTCCCGACTCGTTGGAGATAACAATGGCAAACCGCTGGTCGCTGGCGCCGGCCCACAGGGCTGCCTTGCCCAGCCGGGAATGCCCCAGCAGCATTACATTAGCGCCATCCACCCGGCGGTCCTGCTGCAGGTAATCCAGCGCGCGGCATAACGCCCATGCCCATACGCCCATGGCGCTCCATTCCTGGGGGGCAATCTGCAGCTGGTCCTTCAGCAGCGTCCGGAAACCGGTTTGCCAGCCATCGGGCTTATCGGCCTCCACCTCCCCGTAAAAGAAAGTGGCTACGCCGTAGCCGCGGCTGATAATATCTTTTACCGGCCACTGGGAGGCCTGCGAGCCGCGGGAGGCTTCTGTAGCATGGTTATCCACAATGCCCGGGCCTTTTACCGTATAATGGGGGGTAATGGGTATGGAAGGATCATCTGTTACCGACTGGTTACCGTAAAAGTTCATGCCCAGGAATACCGGTACGCGGCCCTTGGGCTTGTTGGGAACATATAACAGCAGGTGCAGCCGGACATTGGTATCTTTTGCAAAGTACAGGGTTACCTGTTTGCAGGTGGCCATGCTGTCCAGCGCATAAGGGTTAACACTGGTTACCTTAAAGGTCATGGGCACCTGCTTACGCGGAAAGCGGCCGTACACATTGGTTTCAAAAAGATGGTAGATATAAGGGCGCTGTATCTTGTTCCATTGCTGTGAAGTAGTAACGGTTTTGCCATCGGCCATTTTCAGGGGATCGGGCAACGTATAGGACGGTACGTTAGCTTCGGTAAGATTAGCTTCGGATTTTTGGGCAAAAACAGGTATGCTGAGCAGGCAGCAAAGGGTTATAAGCGTGGATAAACGGTGCATAGTCAACATATATGCAAAAGATACTGAAAAATTATGCCAAAAAAAAGGAACGACTGTTGCGTAAACAGCCGTTCCTTTTTTTGAATATAAAGCGGTATGTATGCCACCCTGTTAGTGATGGCGTAAAAATTTTTATGCTTTAAATTTTGTAAATACTACAATGGCATTGTGGCCGCCAAACCCGAAAGTATTGCTCATGGCCACATCTACCTTACGCTGCTGCGCCTTACCAATAGTAAGGTTTACATCGGTAGGTATGCCTTCGCCCAGTACCTGTGTATTGATGGTGGGCGGTACAATATCCTCCTGGGTAGCTTTAACGCAGGCAATGGCTTCTATAGCGCCGGCAGCGCCCAGCAGGTGGCCGGTCATAGATTTGGTGGCGCTTACATTCAGCTTTTTCACGTGCTCACCAAACAGGCCGGTAATGGCTTTCAGCTCGCTCACGTCGCCCACCGGGGTAGAGGTAGCGTGTGCGTTAATATAATCCACGTCTTCCAGTGTCAGCTCCGCATCATTCAGCGCATCCTGCATACCCATTTTAGCGCCCAGCCCTTCAGGGTGGGTAGCGGTCAGGTGGTAAGCATCGGCCGTCATGGCGCCGCCTACCATTTCACCATAAATGGTAGCGCCTCTTTTAACGGCATGTTCGTACTCTTCCAGTATAATGGCGCCTGCGCCTTCTCCCATTACAAAACCATCGCGGTCTGTATCAAAGGGGCGGGAGGCGGTTGCCGGCTCTTCGTTGCGGGTGCTCAGGGCTTTCAGGGCGTTGAACCCGGCAATGCCTGCGCGGGTAATGGGCGCTTCTGAACCGCCGGCTACAATTACATTGGCCTTGCCCAGGCGTATGTAGTTAAAGGCGTCTACCAGGGCGCTGCTGGACGAAGCGCAGGCAGATACCGTACAATAGTTAATACCCATAAAGCCGTATTTAATGGCGATTTGCCCGGCGGCAATGTCGGAGATCAGCTTGGGTATAAAGAAGGGATTGAACTTTGGTATAAAGCCGCCTGTTGTAAACTCCACGATCTGGTCTTCGAAGGTTTGCATACCCCCGTTACCGGAGGCCCAGATAACACCGATCCTGGTTTTATCAATACCCTCCAGGTGAATACCTGCATTTTCAATAGCTTCCTGTGCAGCCACCATGGCATATTGCGTAAAGAGGTCCATTTTGCGGGCCTCTTTCTTTTCCATGAACTTTTCTATATCAAAGTTTTTCAGCTCACAGGCAAATTTGGTCTTGAACTCAGTCGTATCGAACCGGGTAATAGGCGCAGCACCGCTGGTGCCTGCCTTGATATTTTTCCAAAAAGTGTTTACATCATTCCCGATAGGTGTTAATGCTCCTAACCCTGTAACTACAACCCTTTTTAGTGAAATAGTACGCATAAAAGTTTAATCAAATATTATAGTAGAGCGCAAATTTAGTTACTTATTCTTATAAAATGTAAAATGTAAAATTTTAATTGCAAAATGTAAAGGCCGGGTATGCTGCAATTTTAAGGTGTTTTAAAGGAGCGGCAGACTGTACACAATATTATTTTTAAGTACCTTCACAGGATTTTACCTGCGCTCGTATAACATGTTACCTGAAACGGACAGTGAAAAGATTGAAACGGCTCATGTAAGGGAGCTGCTGCTGAAGGCGGCAGCAGGGGACAGGCAGGCTTTTGCGGACCTTTATACCGCCTGTTTTCCGGGGCTGTTCCGCTTTGTGCACATTACCACCCGCTCCCGTACAGATGCAGAAGAAGTGATACAGGACATTTTCCTGAAGCTGTGGGAACGCCGGGAAACGCTTACCGGCATTCACTCCCTGCAGGATTACCTGTTTATTATGGCCCGGCACCGGTTGTTTGACCAGGCCCGGCAGCAAACTACCCGCCTTAAAGCTGTCCAGGAGCTGGGCGCAGCCCAACATGCAGCAGCTGATACGGTGGAAGGAGCACTTATATATAAGGAATATGAGCGTGCTGCCATAGACGCTATTACCCGGCTGCCTAAACGCCGGCAGCTGATATTTTTTATGCGCACGCAGCAAAGCATGTCGCTGAACGAGATCGCCGCGGCTTTCCGCATTTCCCGCTCTGCTGTAAAAAAGCACCTGTACGCCTCTATTCATTTTATTAAACAGCAGCTGCGCCTGGAGCAGCGGCATTGATAATCAACCCTTAAAAAGTTTTTCAAAAAAATTGCTTCCTGCCGGTGTCCATTTGCGCCAGATAGCCGTCTTTATTCCTGTATTGACGTAACTACGCATGAACCAGCCCACCATCATTGCATTACTGGAAAAGTATGCCCGGGGTACGGCCTCTCCGGAAGAAGCCGCACAGGTAACCCGCTGGCTGCAGCAAACCTCCCCGGAGGAGTTTGACGCCATACTGGCGTTAAGCAACCTGCCGGAGGAATGGAAAGCATTGCCGCCTATATCCCCGGAATTTGCCGGCAGGCTGGAAACCAGGCTGGATGCGCAGGAAGCAGGCCCCATGCCTGTCCGCCGCGGCATTATCTACCTGAAAAGGATGGCCGCCGCCGCTGCGGTGCTGCTGCTGGCTGCCGGCGCCTTTTACTGGCTGCGCCGCCCTGCCCCCCAGCCCGTGGCGCAGGTAACGCCCAAAAACAACCCGGCGCCGCTGCCCAATGCTCCCGGCGGTAACCATGCCGTGCTTACCCTGGCAGACGGCAGCAGCATTACGCTGGACAGCGCGCAGAACGGCGTGCTGGCGCAGCAGGGCAATACCCGCATTATTAAACTGAACAACGGACAACTGGCTTATAACCCGCCCGCTGCTGCTAACAGCAGCGCGGCGGTATTTAACACCATTACCACACCCGCCGGCGGCCAGTACCAGCTTACGCTGCCCGATGGAAGCAAGGTGTGGCTGAATGCCGCTTCCTCCCTGCGTTTTCCCAATCATTTCACGGGTAATGAGCGCAGCGTGGAGCTGCACGGAGAAGGTTATTTCGAGATTGCACATAATAAGGACCTGCCGTTCCGGGTAAAAGTGAACGATGCTGTGGTGGAAGTACTGGGCACGCATTTCAATGTAAACGCTTACAGCGATGAAGCAGACGTGCGCACCACCTTACTGGAGGGTGCAGTGAAAATGAGCAAGGGCACAGCATCGGTATTACTGGCGCCCGGACAGCAGGCCCGTTTGCAAAGGAACGGCAGCATGAACCTGGTAAAGCATGCGGACCTGGAGCAGGCGATGGCCTGGAAAAACGGCTATTTCCAGTTTGACAAAGCCGACCTGCCCACGCTTATGCGGCAGATAGCCCGCTGGTACAACCTGGAGGTAGTATATGAAGGGCCGGTGAAAAATTACGAGTTCGTGGGTAAAATAGCCCGTAACGTTTACCTGGCAGATGTTTTAAAGGCGCTGGAAAGCAGCGGGGTGCACTACCGCATGGAAGGCCGGCGCCTGGTTATTATAAGTTAAGCATTGAACATAATAATGGGGGAACTTTTATAAAGAGGGGGGGACAATTACAACAAAACATAATAATAAACAGCAAACAACAAACGGGTTTTCCAAAAAAAACCGGAAGTGCTGCGAACACTCCCGGCCATAAGTCTGGATTAACCGTAAAGATGCCTTGAACAACTTTAATTAACCAAACCAAACAAAGTTATGAAACTACGGGTACATTGTAAAGTGCCGCCCACACGGCATTTTACTGCCATCAACCTGGTTCTTGTTATGAAATTGACCACACTTCTTTTGCTGGTTGGCATTTTACAGATCAGCGCCAAGGGCTTCTCGCAAAAGATTACCCTGGATAAAAAAAACGTACCACTCAGCCGGGTGTTTGCCGACATCCAGGCCCAGAGCGGCTTTTCCCTCCTGTATGATAATAACCTGATTAAACAGGCAAAGAATATCGACATTAATGTAAAAGATGCGTCGTTAGACGAAGTGCTGTCGGCCTGCCTCAGTGGTTTACCACTCACTTATGAAATAGCCGGCAAGATCATTATCATCCGTGCAAAACCGCAGGGGACGGCGGCCGCACCACCACCGCCCCAAACTATACAGGGCACGGTAAAAGATGAAAGCGGGCAGCCCCTTTTTGGCGCGGTCGTGTACCTGAAAGAAATAAAGCGCGGCGCGCAAACCGGCGCCGACGGCTCCTTTACCATTGCCAACATAGCCCCCGGTACTTATACCCTCACCATTTCTTTTTTAGGGTATGAGCCGCAGGAAAAGCAGATCACGGTGAACAATGAAACCATCAACATTGCCGTTGTGCTGAAGCAGGCGGTAAACAAGCTCAAAGATTTTGTGGTAGTAACTGCGCTGGGCGTAAAAAGGTCAGAAAGGTCTGTAACCTATGCCACCCAGCAGGTGAACGGCAGCGAGCTTACCAAAGTAAAAACCTCTAACCTGGTAAACACCCTGAACGGTAAGGTTGCCGGGTTAAATATCTCCTCCAGCGCTTCAGGCGTAGGCGGTTCGGCCAAGGTGGTGCTGCGCGGCAACAAATCAGGCCTGCAAAGCAACCAGGCCCTGTATGTTATTGACGGGGTACCCATGAACAACACGGTTACCAACCAGCCTAACAGCTCTTACGGCGGCGGTACCTCCTACGATGGCGGCGATCCTATTTCCAACCTGAACCCCGATGATATAGAAAGCATTTCCGTGCTGAAAGGCGCTTCCGCAGCAGCGCTGTACGGCAGCCAGGGCGCCAACGGGGTGATACTGATCACCACCAAAAGCGGTAAGGCAGGCCGCTTGCAGGTAAACGCCTCTTCTGTTTTTACGATTGACCAGGCAGCGGTAAAGCCAGAATTCCAGAACAGCTACGGGCGTACCGACAATACCTCTACCCAAAGCTGGGGCGGTAAAACCGCCAACGGCGGCCATGATAACCTGGGCGATTTTTTCCAGACGGGCCAGAACTGGACCAACTCCGTAAGCCTGTCAGCAGGTACAGATAAGGCGCAAACTTATTTCTCCTACGCCAACACCAGCGCCAAAGGCATTGAGCCAGGCAATAAGCTGGGGCGTAACAACATTACATTCAAGGAAACCGGCCGTTTCTTTAATGATAAGCTAACTGTATCGGGCGATATAAACTATGTAACGCAAACCATCGATAACACGCCCACTGCGGGTTTTTACACCAACCCTTTAACAGGCCTGTACCTGTTTCCCCGCGGGACAGACATACTGCCGTATAAAAACGGTTACGAGCGGCTCGATCCTGCCACTAACCGGCCTACCCAGTACTGGGACTATATGGAGGACATACAGCAGAACCCCTGGTGGATCGTGCACCGCAACATTAACTCGCTTACGCGTAACCGCGTGCTCATGAACGCCAGCGTGCGGTACGATGTAAAACCCTGGCTGAACATCCAGGCAAGAGGAAGCATTGACCGTATCAATGATACTTATGACCAGAAGCTGTATGATGGCACCAGCCATACCATTGCGCCTGAAAACGGTTCTTACACTTACCGCAATGGCGTGAACACGCAGCAGTATGGCGATGTAATTGCCAACTTTAACTTTCCCATCAACAAGTTTAAGGTAACCGGCCTGGTTGGCGCTGCCATCCGCGATGTAAAAACCAGCGGCGAGTACTTTGCCTCCGGCCAGGACGGGCTAACCCTGCCTAACGTGTTCACCATCCAGAACTTTAAGCAGTTTAACCCGCTGAACTCCGGCGTTATGCAGGAAAAGCACAGCCAGTGGCAATCTGTATTTGCCAGCGCCAATATCTCTTATAACGATTGGGTGTACCTGGATCTGACTGCGCGTAACGACTGGGCCTCTAACCTGTCTTTCACGCCGGATATGAGCTACTTCTATCCTTCCGTGGGCCTGAACTTCATCCTGAGCCAGGTGCTTACCTTGCCGGAAGCGGTGAGCTATGCCAAGGTAAGAGGCTCTTTTGCGCAGGTAGGCAACTCGCCGGATGCGTATATGAGCAACCCTGCCCGTTATACCTTTGGCGCGGGCGGTACGGTGATATATAATCCCAAAGCGCCTTTCACCACACTGAAGCCGGAGCTTACCAACTCCATTGAATTTGGTACGGAATGGCGCTTTTTTGATAACCGTTTGAATGTTGACGCTACTTATTATAAAACCAATACCAAAAACCAAACGCTGGAAATAGCCGCCAGCCAGGCCAGCTTTTATAACAGCTTTTATATTAATGCAGGCAATATCCAGAACAAAGGCGTGGAGGTATCTATCGGGTACGACGTGTTCCGCGGTAATAAGCTGAAATGGAACACTGCCCTGAACTACTCGGTAAATGATAACAAAGTAATTGACCTGGATAACCGTGTGCCTTACTTTACCCTCAGCGGGCAGTCGGGCACCAGTTATGCCTCCCAGTTTGCCAAGGGCGGCTCTTACGGCGATATTTACGGCACCACGCTGCAGCGCGATGCACAGGGCCGTGTAATGATCGGCGCAGATGGCAAGCCCATTATGCAAACCGGCGATTATGTGTACCTGGGCAATGCCAACACCAAATGGCAGCTGGGCTGGAACAACAATATTACCTACGGTGATTTTTCATTAGGCTTTTTGATTGACGGTAAATTCGGCGGTAAGGTGTTATCCATTACCCAGGCCATGATGGACCAATACGGCGTATCTGCCGCCAGCGGCGCTGCGCGCGATGCCGGCGGTGTGCAGGTGAATGGGGTAGACCCGAACGGCAATGCAGTAAGCACCGTAGATGCGCAGAAATGGTATTCCGTGGTAGGCGGCCGTACCGGTGTTTCCAGCGAATATATTTACAGCGCTACCGTGGTACGCCTGCGTGAAGTAGCATTGAACTACGCCATACCGGTAAAGACCAATTTCATCAAGGGCCTGAAAGTAGGGCTGGTAGGCCGCAACCTGGCTTACTTCTCCAAAAAGGCGCCGTTTGACCCGGAAGTAACTATGTCAACCGGTAACGGCCTGGCAGGGGTTGACATCTTTATGCCGCCTGCCACCCGCAGCTTTGGTCTTTCTTTAAATGCCTCTTTCTAAAAAACTGAAACATGAAACGTACTAACAACTATATATATAAATCTTCCCTGCTGTACAAAGCACTGTTCATGGCAGGCGTGATACTTACAGGCGCCAGTGCCTGCACCAAGAACTTTGAACGGTATAACACCGATAATACCGGCGTAAACACCAACCTGGAGTCGTTGATGAAGCATGAGCAGATGGCGGTGATCAATTTTTCCGGCGGCGGCGATCCCAACTCCTACCAGGTGCAGCAGAACCTGAATGCCGATTGCTTTTCTGGCTACATGATGTCGGCCAACCAGTTTAGCGGTAATACCAATATGAATTACTTTATGGTAAGCGGCTGGAACGGGGAAGCATTTAAAGTAGTGTACCTGGATGTGCTTTCTTATGCACACCAGATACAGGAAATGGGGGTGGACAAAGATTACCCGGCAGTATGGGCTGTGGCGCAGATCGTGAAGATCACGGCTATGGACCGCGCTACGGATATTTATGGTCCTTTGCCTTACAGCCAGGCCGGCAGCACTAAATCCGGCGTAAAGTACGACAGCCAGCAGGAGATATACGGCAGCTTTTTTACCGAGCTGGATGCCGCTGTCACGGCACTGAAAACCTTCATCAGCAGCGGGCAAACATTGCCTTTTGAATTCAGCGCAATGGACCTGGTGTATGACGGCGACTTTAACCGCTGGCTGCAGTTTGCCAACTCCCTGCGGTTACGCCTGGCCATGCATATTGTAAAGGTAGATAAGGCTACTGCACAGGTGCAGGCCGAAAAAGCCCTGGACCCTGCCAACGGTGGTGTGATCACCGACAACAGCGGTAATATGGATGTGAAAATGGCCGGCGCCGGCTTTACCAACCCGTTGGTATTCATTGCCAGGAACTGGGCCGATATTAACATTGGCGCATCTATCCAAAGCTATCTGTCCGGCTACAATGATCCGCGTATTGGCCGTTATATGGATAAAAGCACGGACTCTACTTTTCCTGTGCAGTACAAAGGTATTCGTATAGGCAGTAACGTGGTAAAATCGGCCTACCAGACGTATTCTACCATTAACTTTAAAGATGGCAGCTCACCTGCATTTACTTTAAATACGCCCGTACAGCTGATGACGGCAGCGGAAGTATATTTCCTGCGGTCAGAGGCTGCGCTGCGCGGATGGGCTAACGCCGGTGGTACTGCACAATCGCTGTATGAGCAGGGTATTAATACTTCCCTGGCGCAATGGGGCGTACCGGATGCCGAATACATCAATAACAGCACCAGCACCCCGGCTGGTTATACAGATCCGAAGAATGCCGCTAATAATGCACCGGCGCCCTCCAACGTAACCATCAGGTGGAGTGAAACCGCCACCAATGAGCAGAAGCTGGAACGTATTATTACACAGAAATGGATAGCCATGTTCCCCGAAGGGCAGGAAGCGTGGACGGAGTTCCGCCGCACCGGCTACCCTAAATTATTTACCGTAGTTAATAACAACAGCGGCGGCACTATTGATACAGATGTGCAGGTACGCCGCCTGCCCTACCCGCAAAATGAATACAACACCAACAGGGCCGAGCTTGACAAAGGCATACAGCTGCTGGGCGGCGCGGACAACGGCGGCACCCGGTTGTGGTGGGATGTAAATAAAGGAAACTTTTAAGTGTTATACGATCAATTGTTAAATGGAACCATGCAAAAAAAGCATCCCGCTAACGGGATGCTTTTTCATTATAGGAATATTTTATGCATTCACTTATGCGGCATGTACCGCCGCAGCTTCCACTGCTGATATCTTGCGGGTGCGCTGCTTCAGGAAAGCGATCACCTCTGCATCTGAGCTATAACGGTTGCCAATATTCACAAAATTTTTTGCGAGCAGGTCATAACGCTTCAGCATCAGGTAAGCAAATACATGCAGGTAATGAATACCATCAAACACAACAGCGTCATTAGACACATAGGCATCCAGGTTTTGCTTAAAGTGGTTCGGGTACTCTGTCCAGTGCAGGGAAGGTTTCTGGTGATGGCCAATGTGATAACCATCATTCCAGCATTGGTGATTGTATGATGTATTAATGCAGGTAATGCTGTTCTTATACGGGTTGCCCGGCTCGCTGGCGCAAATGAATGCGTGCTGCGCCCAATTGCCCAGCATCATAATAATACGGGAGATCACGAATGGCAGTATAAACACTACCAGCGTAGCCGGAAAGTTTACAAAGCTTAACCCCACACACATGGCAATGAACAGGAACTCGCCCCGTACAGAGCGGATCAGCAGGTTTTTACGGTTTTTCCGGACGAAATAACGCGCCAGGTGAAAAATACCGGCAAAGAAAAAGCTGCTGAAATATTTGATAAAGCCCCGCAGGGAATCGCGCTGGAAAAACATGGTGCAGCTGTCATCATCCGGCATATTGTTTTCCGGGTGGTGCATGCCAATATGGTGGCTGTAATATGTTTCCGGCGTTTGCCCGAATAACGGGCCCAGTACCCAGGGCAGGTAATGGTTCATAAAGTTATACTTACGCTCAAAAAAGCAGCGGTGGCTGGTGCAGTGCAGCATCAGGCCGTACGGGCCTTTAAAAATCAGGTTGTTAAGTACCAGGTACGCAATTGCCGCTGTCCACCAGAGCCAGTTGGATATACCGGGTATAAACAGCAGTACGGCCAGCGGTATTAAGGTTACCGAAATGCGGATGGTAAGATACACAAAGGGAAGGTCCCGCTCATCACGTATCAATGATCTTAAAAATTTCTGCAGACGGTTGTAGGCTTTTTCCGGTTTTTTATACACCGGATCTGTTAGTAATGTAAATGCTTTCATGCGCTTAATCAGTGGTTTTAAAGGTATAGGCTGAGTTGTAGGTTCGCATATTTTTATATCTGTTCCTAACAAGATAACGTATTACAAAGGATTAATTGCATATAAAACGTTAAAACGATGTTATAGCTTTTGCCAGGCTGTGCGCTGGAGAATGGCTGCAACAAAAGCCAATGGCCGCCGGTAGCGCAATAGCAGTATTGTTAAGCAGGAAGGCGGGCGGAAAAATAAAGAATCACCGGATGATAAACATTATTGGCGCCCAGGAGTAACCAGGCGCCAACGATGTTAAAGATTTCCGCAGGTTAACCGTGAAGTTGCAGGCCGTTACGGTGCTGTGTTGCGGCAAATATTCCAGCCTCTTTATTATTGCTTTACCTGCTTTACTTCTTTTCCCTGGCGGCCTTAAATTCAGAGCCTTCCTTCCATTTGGGGAAGGTGGTTTCGTTACTGAGGGTATAGCCTACATCAAACAGCAGCTGCGCATCTTCCACCATACCGTCAAATTCCCAGGTGCTGTCAACCTCGTCAAATGGCGAGTGGTAGCGCTCTTTCCCGTATTCATCCGTTTTGCGCTTGGCCCAGGCAGTATCATGCAGCAGCGATATAGTACCGCTGCCGGCGTATAGGGCGGGGATGCCTACTTTCGCAAAATTGAAATGGTCGGAGCGGAAGAAATGGCCTGCAGAAGGGTTTTCGTCCGGTGAAATGGTGCGCCCCTGTTTGGCGGCGGCGCGTTCCGCATAATCATCCAGCTCGGACTGGCCCAGGCCTACAATGGTCAGGTCTTTTGTACGGCCGTAGGTGTTCAGCACATCCATATTAATATCGGCCACGGTGCTGTCTTTCGGGTACACCGGGTGTGTGGCGTAATATTCCGATCCTAACAGGCCCTGTTCTTCACCGGTAAGGGCAATGAACAGTATGGAGCGGCCCTGGCGCTGCGGCAGCTTGGTGAATGCCTTCGCAATTTCGAGCAGGGCCACGGTGCCGGTGGCATTGTCGGCAGCCCCGTTATAAATAGAATCGCCTTTAATAGCTTCGCCAATACCCAGGTGGTCCCAGTGGGCGGAGTAAATCACATATTCATGCGGACGGGTAGCGCCGGGCAATACGGCCAGCACATTATGCGAAGTGGATTTTTTGAGCTTATTGTTAATGGTTACACTGGCAGTTACCGGTAACGGTACCGGCTTAAAGCCTGGTTTCCGTGCCGCCTGCATGAGCGTGTCAGGTACGCCGGCCAGCTGGAACAGCTTTTTGGCGGCATCCAGCGTGATCCAGCCTTCCATGGCGGCGCGCGACATGTCGTTATCTGCTGTTTGCAGGTACAGCTTGGCGCCGGACCAGCCGCTTCTTACAACAGACCATGGATAGCTGGCAGGGGCGGTGTCATGTATAATAATAAGGCCTGCGGCGCCCTGGCGGGCAGCTTCCTCATATTTGTAGGTCCAGCGGCCGTAATAGGTCATGGTGTGGCCTTTGAACAGTGTGCTGTCATAAAACCCCGGATCATTTACCATCACCACAACGGTTTTGCCTTTTACGTTCAGCCCGGCATAATCGTTCCAGTTGTATTCCGGGGCCACAATGCCAAAGCCGGCAAACACCATCTCACTGTTATTCAGCTGCACTTTAGGGGTTACCCGGCGGGTAGTGCCCACATAATCATCCAGGTATTTGAGGGATAGCTGTCCGCCTTTGCCTTTGAACACCAGCGGGCCGGAAGGGGTGGAGGTGATCTCCACCATGGGCACTTCCTGCAGGTAGCTGTTCCCATTGCCCGGCTGCAGGCCCAGTTGTTTGAATTGGGTTTGGAGGTAGCGGATGGTTTTTTCTTCGCCGGTAGTGAAAGGCTTTCTGCCTTCGAAGGAGTCGGCAGCCAGCACGCCCAGGTGCTGGCGGAAACCCTCTTCACTAATGGCTTTGAATGCGGTAGAGTCTTCAAGGGCTGCCGTGTTTTTGCCGGCCTGGTTACAGGCGCCAAGGGCAATGGCAGCTATTAGCAATAGTCGGTAGCAGGTTTGCATGTGAGCGTTGTTTAGTGCTAAAAATAAATAATTATGACAGAATGGCCTTATTGCGGGTATTTTTTTGGGTACGGGCCGTTGCAAAAAATGCAAATGCTTTTGGATAATTGTAAATAATCTTTATTTTTGCAGCCCCTGCAAGGGGGATGGTGAGGTGCCTGAGTGGCCGAAAGGAACGGTTTGCTAAATCGTCGTACGGGTAACACTGTACCGTGGGTTCGAATCCCACCCTCACCGCAGTAGCTCAAACGCCACTGGATTGTGCGCTATAGATCATTCGATTTATAGCGCATTTTTTTTTTGCATGTGTTTCAAAATTTGCAAATTCCAGTGAGTTAATCAGTGAGTGATTCACTTTCGGTGTAAAATACGCACTGAAAACCCTATCCCGTTCTTGTTGAAAACAACAAACTAAAATGAGCCCCGCGGGTAATGGAGTATATAGCATTAACAATAAAACAAAGCGCAGAAATAATGGCAGTCGTTAGAGATTGATGTTAATCCCACATAACAGCAATAACAAATGCTACCCATGGCCCCTCTAATATACATTTACAAACAGCGGGTGGCAATATCATAAAGGACAAATAATAGTACTAAAAGGTCAAAAATTGCAGTGTGGATTTTTTCCTATTGCCGGAATCATTCGCTATTTTGACGCGCCCATGCCGCTCCTGTAAAGGTTTTTTTAGTTAGTAATAATGGCCGATTGCGGTAATGTAATCCTGGCTATCGCTCAACCTGCTCTGTAACCAGGTTTAATACGAACCAAAATTTGATCCTTCTGAATGAGAACGAGATTTTATGCTACTGTAATGATGATGCTTAGCCTTGGCTGTAAGGTATATAGCCAGTCTTTGTCCCGCTGGCCTGGTTTACAAAATGCATTTGCGCATATCCCTGATACCGTTCAAACCAGCGTTTACTGGTACTGGATATCTGACAACATTTCAAAGGAAGGTGTTATAAAGGATCTTGAGGCCATGAAAAAGGTAGGTATCAACAGGGCTTTCATCGGTAATATAGGCTTACCGGAGGTGCCGGCTGGAAAGGTGAAAATGTTCTCGGATGAATGGTGGGATATATTGCACACAGCCCTTAAAACAGCAACACGTCTGGATATACAGATAGGGATGTTCAATGGTCCCGGATGGTCCCAGTCCGGCGGCCCATGGATTAAGCCCGGGCAGTCCATGCGCTACCTTACGTCCTCCGAAATAATGGTGCACGGTCCTGCAGTCTTTCATCAAAAGCTGGATAAACCTGCCAGTGATTTCCAGGATGTAAAAGTGCTGGCCTACCCGGTACCGGCGGATTATAAAACGGGTATCAGCGCATTACACCCGTCATTATCTTCTGAACCGGTTGTTGACTCGCTGCAAAATTTAATGGATCACAACATAGCCACCGGTGTTCATTTAAGTGCGCGCAGGCAATTTTCATTGCGTGTTGATGTTAAAACACCTTATACGGTTCGCAGTGTGGTTATTACCACCACTAATCAAAGGGTACGCCTGGAAGGCGATATACTGGCAAAGGTTAACAATGCTTATACGAAGGTTAAACACTTTTCTATTGATCGCACCAATTCCGCTTTAAATGTGGGATTTGTTCCGTTTGGACCGGCAGCTGTTTCCATTCCGGCGGTTACTTCCGGCAGCTTTAAGATTGTGTTCACGCATGTATCGTCCGATGCAGGCATAGCGGAGATGCAATTATCATCTACACCGGCAGTTGAAGACTATATAGAAAAAACACTAGCCAAAATGTGGCCTACGCCGCACCCGTTTTGGGATGCTTACCAATGGCCGCCACAGCCGGCGGAAACCTCAAAATATGTTATTGATCCGTCGAAAATTATTGACGTATCGGAATACATGGCCACCGATGGCACATTGGACTGGCAGGTGCCTGCCGGTAACTGGATCATTGAACGCACCGGTATGACATCTACGAACGTTACCAACTCACCGGCTCCGCCGGAAGGCACAGGACTGGAGGTTGATAAAATGAGCAAACAGCATGTTACCGAACATTTTAATGCTTATTTGGGTAAGATATTGGAGCGTATACCAGCCGATGACCGTAAAACCTTTACGGTGGCAGTAGAAGACAGCTATGAAACCGGCAGCCAAAACTGGACAGACGACCTGATCCCCGAATTCAAAAACAAATACCATTACGATCCAACGCCCTACATACCTGTACTGCAGGGCAAGGTTGTTGGCAGCGCAGATAGGTCCGACCGTTTTTTATGGGACCTCAGGCGGTTAATAGCCGACGATGTATCTTTTAATTATGTAGGCGGTTTAAGGGAAGTAAGCCATCAGCATGGCCTTACCACCTGGCTGGAGAATTATGGCCACTGGGGCTATCCCGGAGAATTTTTACAATATGGCGGCCAGTCCGATGAAGTAGGCGGTGAATTCTGGAGCGAAGGTGACCTGGGCGACATTGAAAACAGGGCAGCTGCTTCATCGGCGCATATTTATGGTAAAACAAAAGTATCGGCAGAATCATTCACTGCCGGCGGCGGTACGTATAAGCGCTATCCGGCCATGCTGAAGAAGCGGGGCGACCGTTTCTTTACAGAAGGCGTTAACAGTACATTGCTGCATGTGTACATTTCACAGCCGCAGGACACCGCTGTACCTGGTTTAAATACCTGGTTTGGCGTGGAGTTCAACCGGCTGAATACCTGGTATGCCGACATGGACATATGGCTTGCATATATGAAGCGGTGCAACTTTATGCTGCAGCAGGGCCAATACGTTGCAGATGCTGCCTATTTTATAGGAGAAGATGCCCCCAAAATGACCGGGGTAACAGATCCGGCGCTTCCAAAAGGGTATTCATTCGACTACATTAATGCCGATGTTATTAAGCAACGGCTTACTGTAAAAAACGGCAAACTGGCATTGCCCAATGGCATAAGCTATAGCATCCTGGTGCTGCCGGAACTGGAAACCATGCGCCCTGAATTATTGAAAAAGATCAAAGACCTGGTAGCGCAAGGCGCTGTGGTATTAGGTCCCAAACCCAGTCGGTCGCCCAGCCTTGAAAACTATCCTGAGGCAGACAGGCAGGTGAAAAACATGGCCAACGAGCTTTGGGGGAATGTTAACGGAACAACGGTAAAGGTCCGTCACTATGGCAAAGGCCAGGTGATCAGCGGCCTGAATATGCAGGAGGCATTTGACCGGTTAGGTGTTGTCCCGGATATGGCAACCCTGCAAAGCGATTCCATATTGTTTATCCACAGGCAGCTGGAAGATGGCGGGGTATACTTTTTATCAAATCAAAAAGACCAGCCGGTTAAATTTACGGCGGTGTTTCGCGTGACAGGCAAAAGTCCTGAATTATGGGATGCTATTGACGGCAGCATGCGTAGTATGCCTGCCTATAGTGATAATGGCAAAACCACTTCAGTACCTATAACATTACCCCCTGCAGGAAGCGCGTTTATTGTTTTTAGAAAAAGTGGCGGTAAAGGCGATACAACAAAGTCGAATTACCCGGTAGTGAAAAGATCAATAGCGGTAAACCAACCCTGGACGGTTAATTTCAACAACAAGAAGATCGGCCCTGCCGGACCGGTTATATTTAACCAGCTGACCGATTGGCCGGCGCATGAAAATGACAGCATTAAATATTATTCAGGCACTGCCACCTATCATAATACTTTTCAAATAAATAAAATTGCCAAAGGTGACCGTTATGTAATTGACCT
Source organism: Chitinophaga sp. (assembly GCF_035761305.1). Taxonomy (GTDB): domain Bacteria; phylum Bacteroidota; class Bacteroidia; order Chitinophagales; family Chitinophagaceae; genus Chitinophaga. The sequence continues at coordinate 34,056 of NZ_DASTRI010000256.1, forward strand.
TGGCATAGCGCGGGCCATTGCAAAAGTAACGGTGAATGGCGTAGAAGCAGGCGGTGCATGGACGCAGCCTTACCAGGTGGATATTACGCAGGCGCTGAAGCCAGGTGTTAATAAGCTGGAAATAAAAGTGGTGAATACCTGGGTGAACAGGCTGATAGGCGATAGCAAGCTGCCTGCTGCACAGCGTAAAACATCGGTGCTTGTTAGTCCTGGTAAAGAGGACGGACTGGAATCATCGGGTTTACTGGGCCCGGTAGTGGTAAAGCAAATGACACATGAAGAATAAAGGATATTCTTTAAAAATTGATAGCATTTGTTTGATTGTAAAGATATTGTCCTTACCTTTGTCACCCGATTTAGAGGCCGCTGGGTATTTTGGGCTTTTTGAGCCTTTAATTAGTTGATAATTATGCTCTTTAGATAAAGTTTGAGGCGATGCTTCAAACTTTTTTTAACGGATCGGGGCGTAGCGTAGCCCGGTTATCGCGCCTGCTTTGGGAGCAGGAGGTCGCAAGTTCGAATCTTGCCGCCCCGACGAGAGGAAGCCTTACAGTAGAAATGCTGTAGGGCTTTTTTGTTTTGTTAATCGCGTCCCGGTCTAGGACCGGGAAGGTCGCAAGTTGGAATCTTGTAATCTTTTAAGTTAGACGCAGCGCCGTCGAAATTTTCACGTCATTTTTTGCGTAAATTTGAAAAAGTATAATTTTTTTCAAAACTGGTACCCTTTCGCTTTCAGTAAATAGGGAAATGTTCATGAACACAATAACATTACAAATACCTAATAAGGTTGAGTTAGACCCCAGAGAAACTGTAAGATTCCTCGCAGCCAAGTTATATGAAGCTGGGAGGTTATCTTTAGGGCAGGCTGCAGAACTGGCAGGATTGTCTAAAGTTGCTTTTTCAGAAGTGCTGGGAGATTATGATGTTTCATTAATCAATTATCCTGCTCCTGACATTGAAAGAGATGCCTCCAAAATATAATGTTGTTATTGCTGACACAAGTTGTTTTATCTTATTGGATAAAATTGACACATTAAACCTGCTTCAACAGTTATTTCAGAACATTTCCACTACTACCACTATTGCAGAAGAGTTTGGGAAAAAGCTACCGGAATGGGTACAAATCAGATCTGTAACAGATTTACATTATCAAATCATTTTAGAATTAGAAGTAGATAAAGGGGAAGCAAGCGCTATTTCTCTGGCAATCGAGCATCAACCTGCGCTACTTATTCTTGATGATTTGAAAGCAAGAAAAGTTGCAGACAAGCTTCATCTTAATTATACCGGAACTTTAGGAGTGTTATTGAAGGCAAAGCAAAGCGGAATTATAAATAGTATCAGGCCTTTATTGGACCGCATTCAACAAACGAATTTTCGATTTTCCAAGAATGTTTTCGATCAGATATTGAAAGTGGCGGGAGAGTGATTGCCAGGGGGGCTTGCCCCGCATCAATTACTATTACTATCAATAAACTTAATCTCCATTATTTTCTGCTCGAAATCATTTGCAGGAACCAATGCCCGCGATTTAATCCGCGTTTTATAAGTATATACGGTGCTAACGCTGTAATCCAGTATTTTGGCTATAGCCTCATGCTCATTGATTCCCAGGCGTATTAAAGCAAATATCCGCAACGTGGCGTTGAGGGTTTCGCCAGATTTCGGCCAAATTTGATCTTCCTTCTTTAAAAGCGCATTAAATGCCGTGATGAAATTAGGGAACATCGTTAAAAAAACGGTGTCAAGCATGTTGTATAAATTCCCTTTCTCCTCTTCGATATGCACCTCATTTAAAAACTGGTTAATGTCTTTGTATTTTCCCAGCTTGATATTATGCAGGGTTTGGTGTTTTATTTTATCCAACGTTTCTATGTAAGAGGAGCAGGTTTTAAAAAACAGCCCGATAAGCTCCTCTTTTATCCTGGTAGATTCCCAAAGCTTTCCATTTACGGTTTCCAGCTCCTTGTTCTTTTCCTTTATCATCAGCTCGTTTGCTTTGATCCGCAACATCTGCCGCCGGTAAATAACCAGCAGGAAAAATAGAATTACGGCAACGATCAAAAAGATCAGCAAGCCTATCAGCAGTTTGTCCTGTTGGTGCTGTTTCTCATTGATCAGTTTACCAGCCACCAATGGTAACATGGACTCAATCTGCACTGCCCGGTTCCGGGCGCCATAAAACTTGGCGTTGCGGGCGGCTTCCTGCATGAACAGGTAGGCATCATTTGTTCTACCCTGTTTAAACAGCTCCTGCCCGAGTAAAAATATGGCCAGGGTTTCCTTGGTGGAGGAACGAATATCATTTATAGTAGCTAATGCAAGAAAACATATGCGGTCGTAACCGGTGTAGGCAAAGCTGATTCTGGTGGCGACCATTGCAACCGTGTGCTCGGGCAGGCCCTGGTGTACAATATAGTTGAAGAAAAAGCCGGGCGTTAATTTTTTAGGTCTTACTGAATCCGGGAGAAAGGCCAGGTCAATTGTCTTCTCAAAATTATTGGAAGGAGTAACAACCTCGGCTTTTTTAAAATCTTCCTCTGACTGCTTTTGATAGCTTTCTGAAAAATAGGCATCATTATCATACTCAGCAATACCAACATTCAGCCGTGCCCGCAAAATCAGGTAATCGGCCTTGCGCGTCCCCGACAAAGTGCTGGTATCTATTTCCCGGATAATGTCGAAAGCCTCTTTATAAAATCCCGAATGCAGCAAAGTGTGCCCTAGTAGTATCTTGCTCTGGATCAGATGGTCCTTTTTCCGGAATTTCTCCGAAAGCTCAATCATCCTTTTAGTATATATAAATGCGGAATCAAATTTGAAGGGCCGGTACGCTTCAGAAATCTTTAAATAAAGGTCAAACTGCCTATCAAAATTTGTGCTGTCTGTATGAAGCAGGTCAAACCGCAGCAGATTTATCTGTTTCTCTTTGTTCAGGTTGTAAAAGCTTTCCTTGGCGAGTTCCGATTTCAGGACTGTTAGAAGGCTGTCTGATTTGGCGCTTTGTGAATATCCCTTAAAACATAAGAGCAGAAAAAATGAAACAAATAATAATCTATTCATATAGATCTAAGATCTAATTCGAGTAAAATAATTGCACCGTTCTGTACAGCGGTAATCCCCCAACATTCTTATTTTAATCCAAAATTAATTAGTCTATTTAAAATGTAGCATGACTCATTTTTCTTAGCAGTCCTTTTAAAAATTGTTCACCAGCGGACGCTTTAGCGGCCAAAAAGTACAACTTTTTGCCGTGTATTTTGTTAAAAACATGTCCGGAAGCCCTAGATTTTTCCGCCCAGCAGCTCCAATAAGTAGCTGATTACCAAATATCTATATTCAGAAATGCTTAGATTTTCCCACCAGGCGGTACTATAACGGCATAACACGCCCGATTAGTGATTTAATTTGGACCCGCCAATTAAAACGTCATGACCGGCGTTGGCGTCACCAATCATCCGCTGCAGCGATGAACGATGAATGTCCGCGTTTATGAACCAATCAAGCAGACTGATATGCTACAAAAAATTCTACGATTACTGAGTACTTTCGCCGTGATATTTGCATTCGCCTATCCGGCATCCGCGCAAAACAGAGTCATAGATGGGAAAGTGGTTGACTCGGCCACCGCAACGCCGTTACCTGGAGTGACCATCAGGATTAAAGGAACCAATTCCGGAACCACCACGGACGGAAATGGATCATTTCGGTTAACATTAACTACTGCTGCGAGCCAGCTCATCTTTTCTTCCATTAACTATGCCACTAAAACAGTTCCTATAACCGGCCAGAACAACCTGCTTATTAAGCTGGCGCCGTCAAGCGAGCAACTGAAAGGCGTTGAAGTGGTGAGCGTGGGTTATGGCACATTAGATAAAAGAGAAGTATCAAGTGCAATAACACACGTGACCGCCAAGGAGCTAAAAACCGTTGCAGCCAATAATCCCTTAATGTCCTTACAGGGGAAAGTGGCGGGGTTAACGATCTCCAATACCGCTACTGCCGATCCTAACTCTTCTCCGAGCATTCAGCTACGGGGGGTATCATCGCGCAGCGCTGGGCTGGGGCCGTTATATGTTATAAATGGGGTACCGGGTGGCAACATTGATAACATTAATCAAAACGATATTGAGTCAATAGACGTACTGAAAGGCGGTGCTGCCTCGGCTATTTATGGTACCCGCGGTAGTAATGGTGTTATTATCATCACTACGAAAAAGGGTACTGGCGAATCAAAGCTGGTTTACAACGGCTATTTCACTATGGATAAGCTGACAATGGTGCCTGATGTTCTCAGTCCCAGCGAGTTCCGTAAGTACCGGGTTAACGCAACGCCGGCCCAAGGGGTTGATTATGGAGCTAATACCGACTGGGTAAAAGCAGTTACGCGCCCTACGGCATACGCACAAAAGCACACCATACAGATTTCCGGTGGAACAGCCAGCGATAATTATTTTGCTTCTGCCGACTACCGGAATGCCAACGGTATCGACCTGCGCGCCTATAAAAAGGAATATGGCGCCCGCCTGAACCTGAATCATTCCTCAAAAAGCAACGTGTATACCGTTTCCCTGAATGTTGCACCCAGGTACATGCATACCAGCAATTCCGACCAGGGGAATTTTAACAACGCCATTACGTTGAACCCTACCATGCCTGTTTACGATAGCTCAGGCTACCATTTTATTAATACCGGATTTTTCTCAAATAACCCTGTTGAAAATGCACGGCTTATTAAAAGCGAAGCAGAGATAAAGGAGCTGGATATGAGTGGCTCCCTGAAGGTGAATATTTTGAAAAATCTGTATTCGACCGTAACAATATCCAATATCAAATCATCTTACAAGAATCTGAACTTCCGCCCGTCTACCCTGACCACTATTGTTCATAGCGGAACGGTAACCAAAACCAGTGAAGCCTCTCAGGAACAGATAGATAATGATCAGCGGAACATCGAATGGACAGTCAACTACGCACTTAATTTTAATAAACACCACGTTAAGGCACTCGGGGGCTATTCTTACAGCTACTTCAATTACCAGCAGTTCAGAGCGCATAACTACGATTTTCCGTTTGACACTTACTCATGGAACAATCTCGGCTCAGGTACCTGGAATGGTGGCGACAAAGGCAATGGGCAGGACGCCGTATCCTCAACCCAGAATGATTCACGGCTGGCGGCATTCTACGGCAGGATAAGCTATGATTTCGATAGCAAGTATATCTTTACCGCCAGCCTCCGGCACGAAGGGTCATCAAAATTTGGCGCTGATAGCAAGTGGGGCAACTTCCCCGCTGCCTCCGTTGCATGGCGTATTTCTGATGAAAGTTTTCTGAAAGACAAAATCAGCTGGCTGAACGACCTGAAGCTGAGAGCGGATTACGGTGTAACCGGCAACCAGGACTTTGACAGCTACAAATCGCTGCTTTTATATGGTGGTTATGGATATTTTCCTTTCAATGGCCAAACTTACCAGGTGTATGGTCCATCACAGAACATAAACCCGAACCTGGGCTGGGAAAAAGCCATCAACTTTAATGCAGGCATCGACTTTGAGTTATTCAACAGCCGCTTATCAGGTTCCGTAAACTATTATGTGCGTACCAACAAAGACCTGCTGGGTAATTACAATGTGCCGCTGCCGCCTAATCCGCAGTCCCAAACGTTCACTAACGTGGGCACCATGAAGAATTCGGGGTTAGAGATACAGCTGAGTGCACAGGTAATACAGCACAAGGACTTTAACTATAACCTGTCATTTACAACTGCTCTTAATAATAACAAATTTGTTTCCTTCTCTAATGAATTGTACCAGGGAGCTCCTTTCCAGGATATGGCAGGGTTACCTGCGCCAGGTTCTCCCGGTCCTATCCAGCGTTTGCAGGAGGGGCACCGAATCGGGGACTTTTATATGTTGAGATCTGCGGGTGTGGATGAAAATGGCGCACTGTTGGTTTATAAAAAGGATGGAACAATAGTAACTGCTAACCAGGCAAATGCAGACGACAAGCAATTTGTAGGCAATGGTTTGCCTAAATTTACCGGCTCACTTGGCAACGTGTTCACTTATAAGAACTGGGATCTCAACATCTTCCTGAGAGGAAACTTTGGTTATAAGCTGTTTAACATGCAGGCTTTTTACCTGGGCACGCCGGCCACCCAAACCGATGCTAATACTTTAAGATCGGCCTACGATCCGAAAAGCAAATATTCAAAGCTTACCAGCTCGGCCACTACAGCGCTTGCTTCAGATTATTTCCTGGAGTCAGGTTCCTTTGTTAAGATCGATAACGTAACGCTGGGATATAATTGTACAATTAACTCTAAATACCTGCGTGCCCTTCGGATTTATGCAGCGGCAAGCAACCTGTACACCTTTACCGGCTTCACAGGCGGCGATCCTGACCTGTACCCGGTTAACGACTTAACACCTGGTGTTCAGGGTAACCCGCGTACAAATACTTATGGTCTGAATTTTTACCCGGCCACCATCCAGATACTGGCAGGCGTACAGGCAACATTCTAAACAACTAATAGGTACAGTATGAAAAAGAGTTATAAAAAATATATAGTAAATGCCGCTTTGAGCGCCGCGCTGATTTTAGGCGGCTGCACAAAATTGGATGAGCATGTTTATGACAAGGTGGATGTGTCGCAGTTCCTTACCAGGCGCGATGATGTGATCAGGGATTTCTTACGGCCGTTTGAGCACGCCTACTGGAGCATACAGGGGAATGACATTTACGCTGTAGGGGAGAATAGCACCGACGAAATAGGCACCTTTAACCGCCAGGGCGACTGGCAGGACGGAAACTATTACCAGCGTATGCACTATCATACCTGGACTACGCAGGATGGTTTTACCAACGGCGCCTGGACAGCCTTTTACCAGGGCATTGTGCTTGCAACGAACTCGTTGCAGGATATGGAAGCAATATCTGATCCCGGTAAGCTGAATGTTACAGAAACCGAGCTGGCCGACTTTAAAGCCGAGCTCAGAACATTGCGGGCATGGTTTTATTTAAGAGCATTTGATTTTTACCGCAATATCGAGATCATAACAGACGTAAAGCATACCACCACTGGTAACAAGCAATCACCGCCGGAAGAAACTTTCAGTTATATTGAATCAGAGTTGAAAGCAGCCCTGCCCGATTTGCCCAAACGCGAAACACTGGGCGATAAAGGCATTGGCCGGTGGACACAGGCAGGCGCAGCAGCTTTACTGGTACGCCTGTACCTGAACGCTAAAGTTTACATTGGCCAGGATAAGTACAGCGATTGCGCCCAGGTTTGCCAGGATATTATTGACGGCAAATACGGTAACTATCAGCTGGACACCCGCTGGGATGCGCCGTTTGATTATACCAACACTACGGTTAATTCAGAAACGATCTATGGCTTCCCATCCACGCTTGCACGCACACACTGGCAGTATGACGGCGGCATGTTCTTTTGGGCAATGACCTACGACGCAGCGCCACTATATTGCGGTTTTACGGATTTTGGCCAGGCTAACCCGAGATACGCGCTTCAACCCGGTAGGGATGTAGACAGTGTTGAATACAGCTTTCAGCTGGGTAAGCCTTTCGTTAAGTTTCAACGCTATCCTGACGACTATCGCCTGAAGCTGTACAAAAACCTGGGCGACAGCAAACGTGAAGGCATGTTCCTGTACGGCTACCTGCCCTATGAACACGTTGTGAACGGTGTAACCGTTACCGATACCGTTCGTGGCAACAAGGGCCCTTACCCGCTGTTTATCCGCGACCAGGTGGGTTGGTTCCTGGATGCAAAGCCCGGAACACGGATTGCTGATAAGGAATCCAATATGAATCATGCCGACCATAACTCAGGCGTATTCTTCCTCAAATATCCTTTATACCCAACTCCCGATCCGAATCGTATTACATCTGCCTATGCGGAGATACGTTTGTCAGAGATCTATTATTCACTGGCTGAATGTAAGTACCGCGCAGGAGATAAGGCCGGTGCAGCCGTATTGCTGAACGCTGTACGCCAGCGGAACTACCCGGCCGGCTCCCCCAGTTTGTATAGGCCAGATGGCAGCCAGCTTACCGACCAGGAAATGCTGGACGAATGGGGCCGGGAATTTTTAGGGGAGAACCGTCGCCGCACTGATCTGATACGTTGGGGCGTATTTAATACCGGTACCTGGTGGGATAAAAAACCGGATGCCGATAACCACACAGCTATATTCCCCATAGGCCGCGACATCATGGGTGCTAACCCGCAATTTGTGCAGAACCCAGGCTACTAATACACCACTGTTAATATATCCACCTGCTGCCCCAAACCCATGCAATGGTATAGGGCAGCAGGTTTTTTTCGTCAATTTATTCAACTGCCAGCTATTCATGACTATATCGTCAAAGTGTTACCTGTTTATCCTTTTTGTTCTTCTCTGTTCCGCATCGCAGGCACAAAATATCCCGGTTCAACAGTCAGGTCTTGTGGGCAATTCAATTGCAGCATTTATCCCGGCAGGGTTTGATTCATTAAAAACGCCGTCGTTAATGCTGCAGGGCAATCCTTCCATACAAGGTGCCGTGCCGGCAAACTGGAACATCTTTCCTGAATTTTTTTTAACAGATGGCAAGGCAAGTGCGAATGTTCATTTAAAAGGCGACATCAGCCTGTATGGCGGAGGGGAGGTAACCGGCCCGCTGTTAAGAAATGGTCAAACCATTAAACTGTGGAACACCGATAACGGCGCTTATGGCACTGATAACGGTCAACGGCTTTATCAAACCCACCCCTGGGTGTTAGGTGTGAGAAAAGATGGTACTGCCTTTGGGATCTTGTTTGACAGTCCGTGGAAATCGCAGCTGACTACCAACACTGATAAAATTGAATTTAATACACAAGGCGCTTTGTTCCGTGTGTTTGTGATTGACCGGAAATCGCCGCAGGATGTGCTGAAAGGATTAGCCGAATTAACCGGAACCATTGAAATGCCACCCCTATGGGCCTTAGGTTATCATCAATGCAGGTTCTCGTATGGAACAGAAAAACGTGTAAGGGAAATTGCAGGCACTTTCCGTGAAAAACAGATTCCCTGCGACGCTATCTGGATGGACATAGATTATATGGATGGCTACCGGGTATTCACTTTCAACAAAACCAATTTTCCCAATCCCAGGCAGCTCAATGCCGACCTGCATGCAAAGGGTTTTCACTCGGTGTTTATGATCGATCCGGGTGTTAAGTTCGACACTACCTATGCTGTTTACAGGTCAGGCACAGCAAAGGATGTTTGGGTGAAAGACACGGCAGGAAGGGAATACCATGGGAAGGTATGGCCGGGCGACTGCGCCTTCCCGGATTTTACGATGCCCCGTACCCGGCAGTGGTGGGCCGGCTTGTACCGCGACTTCATGAAAAATGACATGGATGGCATTTGGAATGATATGAACGAGCCAGCAGTTAATGATAATGAATTGGCGCAGGATCTGCGGCTGGGCACAATGCCATACAACACACCGCATCGTGGCGGCGGCGGCTTGCCTGCAGGGCCGCACCTGCTATACCATAATGCTTTTGGAAGACTGATGGTGCAGGCTACCCGGCAAGGCGTGATGGCTGCCAAACCAGACAAAAGGCCTTTTGTTTTAACGCGGGCGAATTTACTGGGTGGGCAGCGTTACGCCGCCACCTGGACAGGTGATAACTGGGCAAGTGAGAAATTTATGAAGCTTTCCGTGCCGATGTCTATTACCCTTGGCTTATCGGGCCAGCCTTTCAGCGGCCCCGATATTGGTGGCTTTCTCGGCAATACCAGTGCCGACCTGTGGGCAAAATGGCTGGGCTTTGGCGTTTTCCTGCCTTTTGCAAGAGGGCACGCCTGTGCCGGAACCAATGACAAAGAGCCCTGGGCATTTGGTGACAGTATTGAAACAACATCGCGGATTGCAATCGAACGGCGGTACCGTTTACTGCCTTACCTCTATACCTTATTTTACAATGCGCATGAAACCGGGCTGCCGTTAATGTGTCCCGTGTTTTTTGATGATCCCGAAGACATAAGGCTAAGGGCAGAGGAGCAGGTATTTTTGCTTGGGAAACACTTGCTGGTGGTGCCTTCGTTTGCCAAAGATCCGGAGCTGCCCAAAGGCATCTGGGAACGCTTAAACCTGGTTGACGGGGATGAATCAGATCCATACCAGGCGAAACTGTTCATCAAAGGCGGCAGCATTATTCCTGCCGGAAAAATTATTCAGAATACCAATGAAAAATCAGTAGAGCAGCTAACATTGTTCATATGCCTGGACAGCACAGGTAAAGCCAGTGGCGAGCTTTATTGGGATGCCGGCGAAGGCTGGGGCTTTAAAAATGGTAACTATTCCCTTCTCAGGTTCCAGGCAACAGAAAAAAATGGTGTAACCAGAATTAACCTTACATCCCGCCGGGGCAGGTACAACATTAATAAAGACATTCACCAGGTTAAAGCAGTGGTTGTTAAAAACGGGCAGGTATATTCAGGCCTGATAAATTTAAAAAAAGGCGAGTTAAAAACCGCAGGTTCATAACAGGTAAAGAGCTGGCTTTTATAGCCAGGCAAAAAGAAGCCTTACAGTGTAATGCTGTAAGGCCTTTTTGTTTCCAAAACTTCTTTATCAATCCCGGTATGTTCAAATCTCCAACACATTCTCTCCCGCTTTCAGCTGATATTTTTCCGTTTTCCATATCAACGTACCGGAAGTGTTTGCAGGCAAAACAATTTTTATTTTCCACTTGCCTTTATCGAAAGCATATGCTACGGCAACTTTTCCGTTAGGATGCGGTATTTCGCCGCTTACATGGGTGAGGCCTCCCAGGTGTGGTTCGATTTTTATTTTGCGGAAGCCGGGCGCATCGCTGTCGATACCCAGCACTATCCTGAAAAATTCGATATTAGGACTGGCTCCCCACGCATGGCAGTCGGACCGGCTGTTGGGCAGGTCAGATACTTCGGCCCAGGTGGTTAATCCCATTTTGATATTATCCCGCCATACATCCAGCCACTTGAGGTAGTCATTTCCAAGGCCGCCTTTTGCCAGCGCCTGGTGCAGGTAATACTTAAAATAGATGGTGCATTGGGTTAACGAATGATCGTTTAAAAGCTGCCGGCATACTTCGGGGAGGTGTTGTTGATCAACCATACCGGCCAGTATTGCCAGCGCATTGGCATGCTGTGAATAAACGTCTTTTTCATTCGTATCTGCATACAATTTCCTGCCTGCATTCCAGTACTTGGTTTGGATGGTGTGCTTTAGCTGTCCTGCTTTTTGCCGGTACAGCGCGGCATATGCGGGCATACCCATGTTGGATTCCAGCTCAGCGGCCCATTGGTAGGCCATCAGCAGCTGCAGATCAAGGATGGCGGATGCGCCGTCGGTGCCTTTTGGCGGCATGGCAAAGTCCCATCCTTTACCGCCTACCCAGTCTATAAAATTCCAGTAAGGAACGCCTCTTAACGAGCCATCTGCTCCCTGGTACTTACTAAAAAAGTCCAGCACAACGCGTTCGCCGGTTAGCTTATCCTTTATAAAGCTGCTGTCGGACCGGTACATCCAGTAATCGTGCAGCACGCCGATATACCATAAAGAAAAGGTGGGTATAACCTGGGTATCGTGAGTAGGCCACCGGCTTTGTGTAACGCCTTCGGCTGTACGTGAGTGGTCCATCAGGCTAATGGCATTACGGGCCAGCCGGTCGTCGCCGCTATTGTAGTAGCTGATCATTGCCTGTATGCGTGTATCGCCTATGTACTGCAGCTGTTCGTAATAAGGGCAATCGAAATAGGTTTCCATGGCGCATAGCCGGGCGGTTCGCCACCCTATGTCCAATATCTTTTTTATTTCGGTATTACCGGTATTAAAGGCTGCATTGAATTTAAAAGGATAACCGGTGAATACGCCAAAAATATCATCTATCACCAATGGCTCGCTTTGCGTATGCACCGTTACTAATATGTAACGGAAGCTGCGCCAGTAAAGGGTTGTATAAGATTGTCCTGTGCTGCCGTCGGAGATCAGGCTGTCCTTCCGTCCTTTAAAATCTTTGCCATCCACATCATTCCGGTTGCCTTTCCGGTCGCCGTATTGCTGTAAATTATCAAAAAGTGACTCGGCATAACGCATGGAAATGCCGGCATGCTTACCCTTGCTAAAGTTTAAGTGAATGTAAGCGTTGGTCATAAAGGTTTGGTCCAGCAGGAAAGAAACCGTAGTATCAGCTGGAATAGTAATGGCGGTTTTCGACGCTGGGAATGCAGCAGGAAGGATAATACCGGTTGTTTTACGCACAACGGGTAGCCGTTGATAAGTCAGCTCCATCTGTGGTAATGGCGAAGGCACCAGCATCCAGCCAAATCCATCGGATGAGCCTTTTAGCTGGCCGCGGAACAGGTTAGCGGCAAATGGCCAGCTGCTATCATCAAAATCAACGGCCGTCCAGCCTTTAACAGATTGGTTCATATCCACCAGTTCACCTGTACTGGCGGCAAAAAAGCCCGTAATAGGCTGATACCCTTTATCCCGGATGCATTTCCAGGTATTATTGGTATTTAGTATGTCCTCATCCGAAGTGTTTCCCTGCACAATAAATGCGGTTCTTACCGTGATCTGTGCCTCCGGGCGGTTCTCTGCTTCATTAAAAACCAGCGCCGCTACCGTATTTTTACCTGCTGCCAGGTATGGCGCAATATCTACTGTTTCATAGTTCCAGTAATAAGCATCTCCGCGTGCCGGCCCTAACGATACCAGTTTACCGTTTACATACAGTTTGTAACGGTTATCGGCTGACACATGTATGATAAAGCTGGCTGGTTTTGCTGCGAGATCAATATTTTTCCGGAAATAATAAACCCCGTACGTGTTGCCCGGGTCATTGGGGGCCGCAATCCAATTGGCGTTCCAGGGCCTGCTCCCGGAAGTGGCAAATTGGGCATAACTGGCCTGAGTAAGCAGAAAGGAGTAAAGCGCCAGTACTAAAGAAAAGAATTTGTTCATTTAAAACATGGAATTAGCTGGATGCCAATATAACAGTCTGTTATATACTCCGCATCCTACACTATCCTGTTATGCTGATGGCAGACCTTTCTAAACAGGCATCCTGGCCAGTGCAAGACCAGTGAGCGGTTGGGCGGCCAATCCCTTTTGCTGGATGAAAACTTTCAGTTTGGCGCCCATGTCGTTCAGCAGGTTGTAGATCGCTATTGCCTTTTCAGGGCCTGCAAGGCCGTTGTCAACACTATTTTGTTCGATCGCTCTTAAATAATCCATTAGTCCCAGGGAGCGCAAAAAACAACCCTGATCCGTAAACCCGCAGCATTCCAATCCATTTTTTACACCCCAGTGATGCAATGCGGAAAAGTTTACATGAGCGGTAATATCCTGTTCCCCTATGTGATGGTAGGGATTGTCATTTGCCCGGTGTTCATGATAGCATATAAGTGTACCGTTGCACCTGTATTCCCGGTATAGCTCAGCAGAAGGATAGCCGTAATCAATGGTTAGCACAAATCCCTTTTTTAACGACCGGGCAATTTCACTGATCCATTCTATGGCCTGTAGATTAACTTCTGTACGGAAGCCTGTTGGTAAAGTGATATGCAGCTGCTGCAAATAATCTTTAAGTGCAGGCGACGCCGGCTGCAGCAGTTCAAAGAACCCGTTATCATAGCCCACAAACACTTCCATCAGTTCATTGCCCATAACAACTTCATGAACGGAAAAATTATCGAGCAGTTCATTGGATAATATGCAGCCGGTTATTTCATCACCTATTTCGGCAATGGAATCATGCCAGCTAACCTTCCCGCATAAATGTGCTTTTTCTTTACTGCGCATGAACGGGCTTTTTTCAATAATGCAATACTGCAGTTGCTCATAAAATGGCGGATTGTTTTTTAAGTAATCCAGCAGGTCATGGCAAAGTGCACCTGTTCCGGCGCCATATTCAACGATGGTGAATGGTCCCCGCCCTGTTAAATCCCACATTTCTTCAAGTTGGCGTCCGATCATGGCGCCAAAAACAGCGCTCAGGTTCGTACTGGTATAATAATCCCCCTTTGTACCAATTTTATCAGTGTCAGAAGTGTAATAGCCCAGCCCGGGGTAATACAGGGCAGTTTCCATAAAATCATGGAAAGCAATAGGGCCATTCCTGCTGATCGTTTCTTTTATGATGTCGGAAAGGTGCATAATGGCTTTCTTTCTGAAGCCAGCACAAAAACTATGCAAACAGGGTTTGCCAACTGGTGTGCAGACAGCAGTACCTGAACTGCAGTCCTATGTAAACAAAGCTCTTTAACCGAAAGAAATAGTGTTGTTTGCCGCATTACTGGGGTCATTACCGCTGAAGGGGCCGCCAGCGCTAATCCGATAGCCACAACTTGTTCGTGTATAACCACCTGCCAGCCAGGCAATGGTCTTAACTAAAGTAGCGCTCCCGGCATCTTCTCTTTCCAAATATTTGATTTTTACAAATAACCGATTGATTACAGCAAACCGTTGCCCTGCTTCATCATATAACTTTGCAAAAAACAAATGCAATGGAAAAGAAAAACAAAATAGCGCTGGTAACCGGCGGAAGCCGCGGACTAGGCAGGGACATGGCTTTAAGGCTGGCCGAAAAAGGTTTGGACGTTATCATTACTTATAACAACCGGGCTGAGGATGCGCAGCGTGTGGCAGCGCAAATTGAGGCAGCGGGGCAAAAGGCTGCAACGTTGCAGCTCAACACCGGCGTTATCGAAAGCTTCGACCGCTTTGCAAACCAGCTTAATACAACTTTAAGTACTCATTTCGGCGCTGATCGCTTTGACTTCCTGGTGAATAATGCGGGGCAAGGCGGTTACAGTCCTGTCAGTGATGTAACCGGGGCGTTTTTTGACGACCTGCTGAACGTGCATTTTAAAGGCGTTTACTTCTTAACACAAAAGCTTATTCCGGCAATAAACGACGGGGGCGGTATCGTAAATATTTCTTCGGGGCTTACACGTATTGCTGTTCCCGGATCATCGGTGTACGCTTCTTTAAAGAGCGCAGTGGAAACATTTACCCGCTACCTGGCCAAAGAGCTGGGTGCAAGAGGCATTCGTGCAAACGTAGTTGCTCCTGGTGCTATCATGACGGATTTTGGCGGCGGCCATTTACGTAATAATGAAGAGCTGCAGAAATTCGTGAGCAGTGTTACAGCTTTGGGCCGGCCAGGCGTAGCTGAAGACATTGGCGGTGTGGTGGCTTTCCTCTGCACGGAAGATGCACGCTGGGTAAATGGCCAGCGTATTGAGGCTTCCGGCGGCATGCAGCTGTAACGCCCCCAGCCATCGTTAGCTATTAAAGTATGCTACTTCCCGGTTCTTAAATTTTAATAAGTGCCGGGAAGTATTTTGTTAATGCCCCAAGGATAGAAATGCACCACGTGGCCCCAGTCTGCCGTACATTTAGCACCATTCTACTACCGCCATTATCCTTTGCACAGTTGCAGAAAATAATATCATAACGCGGGCGCTTCATAATGTTCCTCAAATCCCGCTTGTCAAAAATATTATTTGTTTATCCCAAACTAACACTATATTTGTTCAGTAGAACAGACTAGACCAAACCAATCAAAATCCACAAACTGAGGCTCAAAGCAGCGGGTTGCCGCTGTGCAGGAATCGCTTTGTGTAATGGGGACAGGTTCGAAATGCAATTTCACGTTCATCGGGGGATACAAACAGACATTATACCTATCATTAAAAAAGAATCTTTACACTTTATGCTTCACGTTATGCATACAAGAAATGCTTCCAGGAGGCTATGTTTGCTCCTTGCCATCATAGCTATGCTAACCGGCGTTGTGCCCGTTTTTGCCCAGAGTGGCAAGATTTCCGGTAATGTCACCGACACTAAAGGAGAGCCGCTTCCCGGTGTATCGGTGAAGCTAACCGGTACTAAAACCGGTACCGTTACAGACAGCCACGGTGCTTTTTCACTGAATACAGACGGCGCAAACGGCGCGCTGGAGTTCAGCTTTTTAGGTTTTGAAACACAAACGGTGCCCTTCACCGGTTCTGCTCCGCTGAATGTAAAAATGCAGCAGGCCACCGCTAATGTGGATGAAGTAGTGGTGGTAGGCGCCCGCATGAAAAAAACGGACCTTACCGGCGCAGTAGCTACAGTAGACTCTAAAAAATTGCTGCAAAGGCCTGCCACCAATATCAACCAGGCTTTGCAGGGCAATGCTGCCGGTGTTTTTGTGAGCAACGGCACCCGTCCCAGCGACGACGCCACCATCAGGGTGCGCGGCATCAATACCATCAACGCAGGATCTTCCCCTATTTATGTAGTGGATGGCGTGGTAATGGAAAATAACCAGGGCGGGTTTAATTCCATCAACGTAAACGATGTGGCTTCTATACAGGTGCTCAAAGATGCATCTGCAACAGCGCTTTACGGCTCCCGCGGCGCCAACGGCGTAATAGTGATCACCACCAAAAAAGGCCAGCGCAGGGGCGGCGACGGGCTTGTGACCTACGACAGCTGGTTCGGTGTTTCCGACTTTACGCGCATACCTAAAACCATGAATGCACAGGAGCTGTTTGCGCTGCGTACAGATGCCTATGCCAACGGCTATATGAAGGATCATCCGGATGCTGATCGCCAGGACTACATCGATAACACCCTGATGAAAACAAACATTGCCTTCTCCGACCAGGAATTTGATACTTACAACAAGAAACAAAGCTATAACTGGCTGGACCAGGTAACCCGCACCGGCTTACAGCAAAACCATGCTGTGAGCTTTTCCGGCGGATCTGATCGGGGCATATTTTACCTGAGCCTTGGCTATGCAGGCAACAAAGGCGTGGTGGAAAATACCAAACAGAATAAGTATACCGGCCGTTTTAATGCGGAATATAATATTAAGAAATGGCTGAAAGTAGGCACCAACACCGGCTTTACACGTACCAACGACGATATTCCTTCTGACGATGTATACGGCAAGGCCCTGAATGCCAACCCGCTGCTGAATTATGATCCTTATCGTGATCCGGCTACACGCTATACTTACGATTACCTTACTATTTACTACCGCTCACACGGAGAGCAGAATAATAATGACTTCAATCCCTTTAACTCATTGCTTATTCAGCGCAACCGTGCCCGTAACCGCATTACTACCGCCAACTATATAGATATTACACCGATAAAAGGACTGGATATCCGCTCCAGCTATTCACTGGACTATGGCGCACAGGACTGGTTCGAGTTTACGCCGCATAACATCCAGGAAGCAGTGCGCCACTACAACGGCGACTCCCGCGCCAAACATGAAAGGTGGAGCGATACTTACTGGCAATGGGACAATACCATTACTTACAACACCACCATTGCCAATGATCATAAGCTCACTGCCCTGGTAGGTACCAGCGCCAGCAAGCGCCAATCCAATTATACATTGGCGCAGGGCGACCGCTTTGCCAGCGACGAATTATCTTACCACGACCTGGGCGGCGCTGCTGCCGTGGAAAAATCAGTGCTGGGCTCCGACTTCTATGCCTACTCGCTGCTTTCTGTTCTGGGTCGTGTGAACTACACCTACAAAGACAAATACCATTTAACAGCAACAGCGCGTTATGACGGCTCTTCCCGTTTTGCAGAAGGGAACCGCTGGGGCATTTTCCCCTCTATATCCGCTGCCTGGGATGTGACCAGTGAAGATTTTATGAAGAACATATCCCTGTTCAGCCAGTTGAAGCTGCGCGCAGGCTATGGTGTTGTAGGTAACCAGGACATCAGCAACTATGCATTCCAAACCCTGTACGGCTCAAAGATCGATAACGGCAACGCCCTGATCGTGAATGACGGCCGCCGTGGTAACCCGGATATTACATGGGAAAAGCAGAAGCAGAGCAACATTGGACTGGACATGGGTTTGTTCAGATCAAGATTAACCGTTACCGCAGACTTCTTCTATATCAATAACGATAACCTGCTGCTGAACCGTTCCCTGGCTTCCACCTATGGTTACGTACAGCAATGGGAGAATATCGGGCGTGTGAATAACAAGGGTATGGAGTTTTCTGTAACAGGCGACGTTATTCAGAAGAAAGATATCAACTGGTCAGTGTCCGGCAACATCGCCTTTGTAAAGAACAAGGTAACCCGCCTGTACGGCGATGCTACCGAGATATACAATATCAACGAGAATGTGATACAGCGTGAAAACAACATATTCCTGGGCCAGTCGCTGCACGGCATTTACACGCTCGTTTCCGGCGGTATTGCGCAGGAATCTAACCGCAGGGAATGGGAAGGACTGAACTACAACGGTAAAACCGTGAACCCGGGCGATCTCTTTGCCCGTGATATTTCAGGACCCGCCGGTACGCCGGATGGGGTAGTAGACCAGTACGACAAAACCGTGGTGGCTAAAACAGATCCCAAGTTCTATGGCGGCTTTTCCACGGATCTTAACTACAAGGCTTTTGGACTGAACGCAGTGTTCACCTATTCTTATGGCGCTAAAAAGATCAGCAGCTACTACGAAGGCCTGATAAACAGCGTTGGCGAAAGCATGGCTTCTGTAGACCTGCTGAACCGCTGGACACCGGAACATACCAACACGGATATTCCCCGCGTGATTGCCAACACCAGCTATAACCGCTACAACCCGTCAGACCTGGATTATGCCATACAAAATGCATCTTTCCTGCGCCTGTCGGCTCTTACGCTGTCATACAACCTGCCGGAAAAAATGCTCACTGCCTGGAAGCTGAACAACCTGCGCCTGTATGTAACCGGCTCTAACCTGCTTTGTATTACAAAATACAAGGGCATGGACCCGGAAACCGGCGACTATGGTTATCCCCCGGTAAAAATGTATGTATTCGGACTGAATGTAGGTTTCTAAACTTCAACTGCTAATTATTATGCAACGCACTATAATATGGACGCTGGTAGCGGGAATGACAATGTTCACCGCCTCCTGTAGCAAATTTCTCGATGAAAAGAGTATGACAAAGCTGGATGAAAGCCAGGTGTACTCTGATGTAAACCTGGTAGAAACCAGCCTTAAAGGCATTTACGCCAACTGGAAATCTGTTCGTACCGATGAGCAGGGCCTCATTATGATGATGGGCACCGATGAAACCCAGCAGGGCGCTTTCCAGATGAAGAGCGATCCCGCGAAAGGCGGCCTGGACCGGTACGATGGTAACCTGAACTCTACGCTCAACCACATTGCCAACCAGTGGAACATCCGCTGGCCCATTGTGAATGAAGCCGCCCGGATCATTAAAGGCCTTGGCTCCGGCACTGTTACGCCGGACTCGCGCGAAGCAAAGCTGCTGGGCGAAGCCTCCTTTGTACGCGGTTTCCTTGATTTTCAGCTGGCCATGTACTGGGGCGAAATTCCCATCCGCGACCTGGATCGTGAAGCGGAACTGGGTACCCGCCGCCAGCCGCTGAAAGATGTATGGGCTTTCATAATCGCCGATTTGCAACGCGCGGCGGATAATTGCCCCAAAACCAATGACCCGGGCCGCGCTACTTCCGGCGCAGCATGGGCTATGTTAGGCAAGGCGTATATGTCGGCGCCTGAAAGCACCGGCCTGCGCGACTTTACAAAAGCGGCTGCCTGCTTTGAAAAAATGATGGGCGACTATTCCCTGGTGCCTTACCAGGACCTTTGGGACTATAACAAGCCCAATACAGCGGAGTCTATACTGGAATTCCAGTTCAGCCCCATCTATCCCAATAACAATAAGATACAGTTCCAGATAGGCTCGCGCGCCGTGCAGGCCTTCTTTGGCGACGGCTGCTATTATTCCGGTTATGATAAGATCGTGCCTACGCATTATGCTTACTCTTCTGTAGATAGCGGCGGCGTATGGGAATCCGGCGACCAGCGCAGGTGGGAAGCTATCCGCTATGATTTTACCTACTACGGCGAAACACCTACCCTGGACCCGGTACTGTGGGAAGACCTGGGCAACGACTATGACGAGCTGATGCCGCACGTGAAAAAATATGAAGACTTCCGTACAGACAAGCATACGGATAATAAGATCAATAACATGTGGAACTCCGGCAAGAATATACCGGTGCTTCGTTTGGGCGATATTAAGCTTTGCTATGCGGAGTGCCTCAACGAAATGAACCGTACGGGCGATGCCGTTAATGTGGTGAATGAAGTACGCACCCGCGCCTGGGGCGGCACGCTGCCGGCCGACAAGCGCTGGGCCGCCATGTCGCAGGAAGCTTTCCGCACGGCTATTATGGACGAGCGTATGCGCGAGCTGTTTGCGGAAGACTGGCGCCGTATTGACCTGATCCGCACCGGCAAGTACCTGCAGCTGGTTAAGGCCCGTAACAAATGGACGCAGCAATCCAATACCATACAGGATTTCAATACATTGCTGCCCATTCCTGATACGGAACTGAAATTGAACGATGATATTACACCAGCAGATCAGAATCCTGGCTATCACTAATCGTCATTTTTAAAAGAAGCAGGTCCGTTGTCTATTGCAATGGACCTGCTTTTATCATTATTATGAGAAAGATATTAAGAATTGTCCCGCTTGTGATAATAGCGGTGGCCGTGCTTTTACTGGCGGTTGCAGCAAATGCAGCTCCGCCGGCCGGCTGGAAAATTGTGTATGATAAGACAGGCAAAACCCTGCGGCTTACAAGGGCTGCGGGCAATGTGAACCTTCAGCTGTATGCTTCCTATAAATTGAACGGGCAGCTGGTTACCACAAAAGATTACGCACACAATGCGCTGACGGTAAAGCCCCTGAACGATGCATTCGGCAAGGGTTCGCTGGCGCACGTTACTTATCGTGATGAAAAGCTGCCCACATTGGTGCAGTCGTTCTACCAATATCCCGGCAAAGATTACCTGCTCACGGAATTTACGCTTGAAGCGCCTTCGGGCAGCATAGCCTCCAACTACATGGCGCCTGTTAACCTGGAAGATATGACACAAATGCTGGGCAACGGAAACAACCGTGCCCTGTTCATACCTTTTGACAACGACAAATGGATCCGCTTTCAGTCGCACCCGCTGGATTTTACTACCCTTACCAGCTACGAAACCACGGCTGTATTTAATGGCGATACCCGCAAAGGGCTGGTGGTAGGTTCTGTAGAGCACAGCTTCTGGAAGTCGGCCGTTATTATGAGCAAGGCTGCTAATGGAAACGCATACACGCTTACCTGCTACGGCGGTGCTGCAGACTCCACTACCCGTGATTTGTTGCCGCATGGCGCACTGGAAGGGCACATCATCAAATCCCCGAAAGTAATGTTGGGTGTATTCAGCGACTGGCGCACCGGTATGGAAGCCTATGGGGCTGCCAACGCCGTGATTGCGCCGCGCAGGCCCTGGAAAAAGGCCATGCCGGTTGGATGGAACAGCTGGGGCGTATTACAGTTCAAGATCAGCTACGAGAAAGCGCTGGAAGTGTCGGACTTTTTCCATGAAAACCTGCAGCCGCACCATTTTGCAAACCGTGATGGTGAAGTGGTGATTGGCCTGGACTCGGGCTGGGACCGTTTTACCGAAGAGCAGCTGAAAGATTTTGTGCGGCACTGTAAAGCCAATGGCCAGATGGCAGGCATTTACTGGACACCTTTTACAGACTGGGGTAAACACCCGGATGCTGTAATTAAGGAAGCGCCGCAGTATAAATTCAAAGATGTTTACCTGTACGCCCATGGCAAACCCCAGGAGCTGGATGGCGCTTATGCCATTGATCCTACCCACCCGGCCATTGAGCAGCGCATGCAAAAAGTGGCTGCACTCTTTCGCCGCTGCGGCTTCCAGTATGTGAAGGTTGATTTCATGGCGCATGGCGCTATTAATGCAGATAAGTGGTACAATCCCAAAATAAAATCCGGCATTGCCGCCTATAACTATGGCATGCAGCTGCTGGACAAATACTTTGGCGACATGTACATCAACCTTTCCATTGCACCCATTTTCCCCGCGCAGTACGCGCAGTCGCGCCGCATAGCCTGCGATGCATGGAACAAGATCAAAGACACGGAATACACGCTCAATGCAGTTTCCTATGGCTGGTGGATTACCCATATTTACCAGTTCAACGATGCAGATCATGTGGTGCTGCAAAAAGCATCTGAAGGCGAGAACCGCGCGCGTGTAACCTCTGCCGTTATCACCGGCCTGTTTATATCCGGCGACGATTTCAGCAAAAACGGCAGCGAAGAGGGAAAAGCCAAAGCCAAAGAGTTCTTGACCAACGCAGAAGTGAACGCTGCTGCTATGGGCCGCAGCTTCCGCCCGGTAGAAGGAACCGGCGAACGCTCGGAAGACCAGTTCACGTTAACAGATGCGCAGGGCAATACCTACTATGCTGTTTTCAACTATACAGCAAACAGCCGCAGCATGCAGCTGCCGCTGGAAAGGCTGGGACTGAAACCCGGCAGGCATTACCGCGTGCGCGATCTCTGGTCCCATACTGATATTGATGCGGCGCAGGCCATCGGCATTCCCGCAAAAGACGTTCGTTTTTTAAAAATCAGCGCTAAATAAGCTGGCAATAAATCATATCCATGAGGAAGAAGCTATTGACAATTTTGTTTTTCCTGGTTGTTGTAACCCACGCAGCCGTTAAATCGGAAACCATTCACATTGCTACCAATGAAACAGAGCTGGTATTGCAAACCGCGCAGAACGGCTGCCTTTACCAGCTTTACCTGGGACCCCGCCTGTCAGACCCCGGTGAGTACGCCCACCTGGCAGCTACTTTGAAATCGCGCAGCGACGGGCAGGCATGGGAGGCGTACCCTGTGTCCGGTACGGAAACTTTTTTTGAACCGGCATTTGCCATCCGGCATAACGATGGTAACCTGACCACGGTATTACAGTACGTTTCACATAATGTGCAGAAAGTATCAGATGATGTTACGGAAACGGTTATCACATTGAAAGACGCTTTGTACCCCGTGCAGGTGAAGCTCTGCTACCGCACCTTTGCAAAAGATAATATCATTGAGTCGTGGACGGAGATCAGCCACCATGAAAAGCGGCCGGTGAGCATCAGCCGTTATGCATCGTCTATGCTGTACTGGAAACGCGCCCGCTACTTCCTCACGGAGTTTAGCGGCGACTGGGCTAAGGAAGCGAGCATGAGTACTGCGCCGCTGAACTTTGGCAAAAAAGTGATTGACTCAAAATTGGGATCCAGGGCCGACCTGCATGTATCGCCTTTCTTCACCGTAGGCCTGGGCGAAGCGCCCCGTGAAAATGACGGCCAGGTACTAATGGGCACCCTGGCCTGGACCGGCAACTTCCGCTTTACATTTGAAGTGGATAATGAAAACAACCTGCGGGTGATCTCGGGCATCAATCCTTATGCTTCTGACTATACGTTAGATCCCGGAAAGGTATTTACCACGCCAGCCTTTATCTTTACGTTGAGCAACAGCGGCACTGGAAAAGGCAGCCGCGACCTGCACCGGTGGGCGCGTAATTACCAGCTTAAGGACGGGCAGGGCGACCGGCTAACCCTGCTTAACAACTGGGAATCTACAGGGTTTGATTTCAATGAGCAGAAGCTGGACTCACTGATCACAGAAGCCAAATACCTGGGTGTTGATATGTTCCTGCTGGATGACGGATGGTTTGGCAACAAATACCCCCGCCGCAACGATACCCAGGGCCTGGGCGACTGGCAGCCTACCACCGGCAAGCTGCCTAACGGCGTGCCCGCGCTGGTAAAAGCGGCCAGCCGTAACAATGTAAAATTCGGCATCTGGATAGAGCCGGAAATGGTGAATCCCAAAAGTGAGCTTTTTGAAAAGCACCCCGACTGGGTGATTATGCTGCCCAACCGCGAGCGCTATTATTACCGTAACCAGCTGGTGCTGGACCTGAGCAATCCTGCAGTACAGGACCACGTTTTTAACGTGGTGGATCATTTAATGACCGAAAACCCGCAGCTGGCCTACCTGAAGTGGGATTGCAACAGCCCCATAACCAATATTTACTCGCCTTACCTGAAAGAGCGGCAAAATAACCTGTACGTGGATTATGTGCGGGGGCTGTATAAAGTGCTGGACCGCATTAAGGCTAAATATCCAAACCTGCCCATGATGCTTTGCTCCGGCGGAGGCGGCCGCACAGATTATGAAGGATTGCGTTACTTCACTGAATTCTGGTGCAGCGATAACACCGACCCCGTGGAGCGTTTGTTTATTCAATGGGGCTATTCGCAGTTTTTCCCTTCCAAAGCCATGGCAGCGCACGTAACCAGCTGGAATCATGATGCCAGCATTAAATTCAGGGTGGATGTGGCCATGCAATGCAAGCTGGGTTTCGACATCAATGTGAAGGAATTAAGCGCCCGGGAGCAAACTTTTTGCAGATCGGCAGTGGCTACCTATAATCGGGTGAAAAATATTAATTTCAATGGCGATCTATACCGGCTTGTTTCCCCGTATGAAGGTAATCATACTGCAGTTATGTACGTGAGCAGATCGCGCCGGCAGGCGGTTTTATACGCGTATGATATTTACCCCCGTTTTGGAGAGAACCTTTTGCCGGTGCAGTGCCAGGGGCTGGACCCGCAGGGAAAGTACCGCGTCAGGGAAATCAATCTCATGCCGGGCGACAATGCCGCTGAAGCGTTTAGCGGCAAGGTTTATTCCGGGGATTACCTGATGAAAGTAGGGCTCGATGTTTTTACTACTGCCAAATTACATAGCCGTATATTGGAGCTGGAAGCGGTAGAATAACAGGGAGGCAACCAAGGACAAATTACATGCAGGAATGAAAGCAATTCTTGAAAAGATACAGGAGCTGGATGATGTACCTTCTTACTCAAAGCATGAGCGTTTTGTGGAAGGCATCGTTAATGCTATTAATGAGAAGCTTGTTTGCGTGGGCGATCCCCTGCCTTCTGTGAACGCCATGATCTCCGGCCTGGGATATGCCCGTGAAACGGTGATCAAGGGTTACCGCGAGCTGCAAAGCCGCGGCCTTATTGAGTCCAAGAACCGCCTGGGCTACTATGTTGCAGATGACAATACCCGGCAGTCGCTCAAAGTAGCATTGCTTATGTACACCATTGATACTTTCCAGGAGCAGTTTTACCGCAGCTTCCGTAACGAGCTGGGAGATAATGTGCACCTGGATGTTTTCTTCCATCACGGTAATATAGAGGTGTTTGAAACCATGTTCTCCCTGGTGAAGAACCGCCATTACGGTATGTATGTGATTTCCCCCATTCACCATCCCCGCACCAGGCAGCTGCTGAATACTGTACCGCGCCAGAAGCTGCTGATATTTGACCGTTATGAACCGCTGGAAGGGGATGATTTCAACTATGTAGTACAGGAGTTTGAAAAATCATCCTACGCGGTTTTTGAGCAGCTGGCAAATGAGATCAGGGAATATGACCGGATGATATTTTTTCACAACCCCGACTCCCTGTTCCCACCCGAGATTGTGCGTTCCTTTCAGCGGTTCATTCAAAAGTACCGCATTAAAGGCAAGGTGCTGCGGGAATATGAGCCAGGCTCCGTTGAGAAGGGAGTGGTGTACTATGTGAATGAGAATGCAGAGCTGTGGAATCTTTTACGGGATTGCGCGGCAAAAAAAATAAAACCAGGCAAGGACATTGGCATCCTTTCACACAATGACGAGCCGGTGAAAGAGCTCGTAGGCAATGGTATTACTACCTATTCCGTCAGCTTCAGCGATATGGGCAAGCGGGCAGCCCGTGCAATCCTTGACCGGGAGCCGGTGCATGAGGTGCTGCCCACGAAGCTGATCAGACGTAACTCGCTGTGACCATATGAATGTTGGCGCCTTACTAAGCTTTTTGCTGGTTACCGTGGCGGTAGCACTAATCTCCTGGTACAAAACCCGGAAGGAGAACCTGCAAACTGCCGCCGGCCTGTTTTTCGCCAACCGCAACCTGGGGTTCCTGGTAGTAGGCGGCGCGCTGTTCTTTACAAACATCAGCGCAGTGCAGTTCGTTGGCGAGAACGAGCTGGTATATACGAATAACATGAGCGTAATGGCCTGGGGTATGTCATCCATACTGGCTATGCTACTGGTGTCTGAGTTTATTATGCCGGTGTATTTACGCAGCGGCATATCCACTACCCCTGATTTTCTCGAAGAACGTTATGATACCGGCACTAAGCGTTTTGTGTCGGTGATTTTCCTGGTCAGTTATATTATGAACATGCTGCCATCTGTGCTATACAGCGGCGCTGTTACCTTTAATGGCCTGTTCCGTGTATCAGAAACCCTGCACATTAGTTATTGGTCAACCATCTGGATGCTGGTATGGTTCATTGGGCTTATCGGCTGCCTGTACACGGTGCTGGGAGGACTGAAGGCCGTGGCTATTTCAGATACCGTACTGGGAATGGGAATGTTTGCCGGCGGCATATTGCTGCCTTATGCTGCGCTGAAATACCTGGGCCATGGCTCTGTAAGCACCGGTCTTGATGTGCTGCTGGCGGCCCGGAGAGATCATTTCAATTCCATTGGCGGCCCGCATGACGCAGTACCATTCTCTACCATTTTTACCGGTATGTTACTGGTGAACCTGTACTATTGGGGCACCGAGCAATATATTGTGCAGCAGGCGCTGGCCTCCCGCAACCTGGCCGAAAGCCAGAAGGGTATTGCAGTAGCCTGCCTGGGCA
The DNA here is from genome assembly GCF_035761305.1 of Chitinophaga sp. Taxonomy (GTDB): domain Bacteria; phylum Bacteroidota; class Bacteroidia; order Chitinophagales; family Chitinophagaceae; genus Chitinophaga. The sequence continues at coordinate 60,741 of NZ_DASTRI010000256.1, forward strand.
AAATAATATCGCCATTGCTCCTGAACATTCCCGGTTTAATTGCCGTGCAGCTGTACCCCCACCTGCAAAACACGGTAGAAGTATTTCCAAAAATTGTAAACGATGTTTGCTCTCCCATACTTACCGGCTTTATAGCAGCTATCACCTTTGGCGCAGCGCTTACCACTTTCAATGCAGGCCTTAACAGTACCAGCACCCTGTTTGTGCTGAACCTGTACAAGCCATTCAAAGCATGGCGCCAGGCGCCGGTAAGCGAACGCCAGCTGATACGGGCAAGCAAATGGTTTGAAATACTGGTTTGTGTAGTGGCAATGGTTATTGCGCCCTTTATTGCCTTTGCACAGCAGGGACTGTACACCTACCTGCAAATGGTGAGCGGCCTTTTCAGCGTACCTATTTTTACAATCCTCATCGTAGGGCTGCTGCATAAACGCATGCCGGCTATTGCCGCAAAAATCGGGCTCACGTTTTTTATTGTTACTTATTCTGTTTCACAGCTGCTGGTAGATACCGGCACGCATTTCCTGCATGTACTGGCTGTTTTATTTGTGCTCACAGTATTGCTGATGCTGATAGTAGGCGCCCTGTACCCCCGCAGGGAGCCGTTTGTACAGCAATGGAATAATGTGGTAGACCTGCAGCCCTGGAAAAGGCGGCACCTGTACACCGTGCTGCTGCTACTGGCTATGGTAGCCTTGTTTGTGGCTTTTTCGCCGTTAGGCCTGGCGGAATAAATAAACGATGGCTTGCAAAATCCCCCTCTTAAAAGTCGTATTTACGTATCACACATGTTGCTGAATTGTCGGATGTTTGCATCATAAACAAAACACTTTCACCCATAAACCTTAAAAGAAAATGGAAACACAAAAGAAAACTGTTATTACAATAGGCGCTACTGTAAATGCCCCGGTTGAAAAAATATGGGAATATTGGTCCAAACCCGAGCATATCATGAAATGGAACGCCGCATCAGACGACTGGCATACCCCCCGGGCAGAGAATGATTTACGTACAGGCGGTACTTTCTCCTCCAGGATGGAAGCAAAAGACGGCAGCTGGGGATTTGACTTTGGCGGCGTATATGACAATGTGGTAACGCATGAACGCATCAGCTATACTATGGGTGACGGCCGCAAAGTAGACGTGATTTTTACACCCCAGGGCAACAGCACTAAAATAGAAGAAAGCTTTGAAGCGGAAGAAACCAATCCCGTTGAAATGCAGCGTACCGGCTGGCAGTCAATACTGGATAATTTCAAGAAGTATACAGAAGCTAACTGAGCATAACCCCGCCTAATTCATTGCAAAAGGAAGCTGCATATTATCGTGCAGCTTTTTTTTTAGCCCTTGTTATTGCAGTCCCGCAAAAAACTCCCATATAATAGCAGGGGCGTCTACATCTTTATTGATATGTCCCATGATAGGAATTGTAATGTGAAAATTACGGTTGGGAATGGTGTGGCCGCCATCGAGAATGTTTACAAAGCTTACCTGCCTGCGGGTAACCGGGGAATAATAATCTGTTTTATACGCGGTGGCCTGCCGGCCTGTTTGCGGTGGCGGATAAGCAGTGGTAGCGGCAGCCTCCGTGCTGCATCCACTTACCCCCAGCCAGTATTGCAGCGTAGCATTGGTGCTCATTACATCGCCGTAGTTCTTACCGTTCAGTATAATAGTGCCGCCGTTAAATGGATTAATAGGATCTTTCTGGCCATTCATCAACAGCAGGGAAACCGGCCCGCGCGCGTCCGCACAATCATCCGTAACCTCTACGGGTATACTGGCGCTGATCACTGCAAAGCCTTTGAACCATTGCGGCTGCTGCCTGGCCAGCTTCATCACCATTTGTCCGCCGTTTGAAAAACCTGCTGCATACACTTCCTGCGTATTTACCTGGTAACGGCTGCTGAAATAATCAATGATCTGCCTTGTGAACTCAATATCATCCAGGTGCAGCCGCCTGGCCGCATAAGGCGCCTGCCTGCCGCAGTCGTTCCAGTTATTTTTATATCCTTGTGGGTATACGATAATGGTATGCTGCTCACGATCGGCCAGCTCATCAAATTCGTGGCCGGTGAGTATTTGCATCAGCGGCGCCACCATGCCCGTACCATGGTACAGGATAATAAGCCTGGGATGGGGAGAAAGCTTTTTAGGTACATGGTAAACAAATTTACGGTTCAGGCCATCCAGTTGAATAACCCCGCTTTTAAGCGGGTGTACAATGTTCCAGCGGTATATGTATAAAAGGCCGGTAGCCAGCAGCAGGAGCAATATAACTAAGCCGGTGATCATTTCTTGTTGTTTTGGTTGTGCCGGCCGCCGTTTAGGCGTGCCTGTGCGACAAATCTCCAATGAAGTTAACTTATTTTCAGTCTATCCCGCCTTTCTTGGTATCTTTAAGTATAAGCCAGCAAAACAATGGAGCCGCCTTTAATAACAGACCAAACCTTTGAGCAGCGCAATTTTTCAGCCAGCCCGCTCGAAACCGGCGAATATGAAAACTGTCAGTTCATCAGCTGCGACTTTTCCAACTCGTCCCTTTCCGGCATAAAATTCCTGGATTGCGACTTTACCGGCTGTAACCTTAGCCTGGCCAGCCTGAAAAACACTGCCTTCCGGGATATTGTTTTTAAAGATTGTAAAATGCTGGGACTACGCTTTGATGAATGTAATAAGTTTGGGCTGGAGCTCAGGTTTGACAATTGTTTGCTGCATCATGCATCATTCTTTGAAGTAAAGCTGAAAAGCACGCTTTTCAGGAACACGCAGCTGCAGGAAGCCGATTTTACCGGGGCTGATCTTACAAATGCTGTTTTCGACAGCTGCGATCTTACCAGGGCTGTTTTTGAAAACACCCTGCTGGAAAAAACAGATTTCCGCACTGCCTTCAATTACACTATTGACCCGGAAATGAACCGGCTGAAGAAAGCCCGTTTTTCGCTCCCAGGTATAGCCGGGCTTTTAACCAGGTACGATATTGAGATCGAGTAACCACTTATGATATTAATACACAATCGTTATGAAAATCTATTACCCATCTGTTTGTTTTTCGGTGTGGCTGCTTTCACTTATGGTTTGTGCCTTTAAGGCAGATGTACATGTTGCAGGTGATTTTGACAAGGTAAAAGTAGAAGGCGGTTATATAAGCGGCACAGTAGATGCGGCCGGCGATATGCATGTTTTTAAAGGCATTCCCTTTGCTGCAAAGCCGGTGGGTGAGCTGCGCTGGAAAGCGCCGCAGCCGGTAACTCCATGGAACGGCGTAAAGGTGTGCGAACGGTTCGGCCCCAGCCCCATGCAAAATAAACCCGTACCGTTCAGCATGTGGTCAAAGGAGTTTTTGATCCCCGAACAACCCATCAGTGAAGATTGCCTGTACCTGAATGTATGGACCGGCGCCAAAAGCAGCTCAGAAAAGCGCCCGGTACTGGTATGGATATATGGGGGCGGATTTGTGAGCGGCGGCAGCGCGGTGCCTATTTACGACGGAGCGGCCATGGCTAAAAAAGGGATCGTGTTTGTGAGCGCTAACTATCGTGTAGGCATTTTTGGCTTTTTTGCGCATCCCGCATTAACAAAAGAATCGCGGGAGCATGCTTCCGGCAACTACGGCCTGCTTGACCAGGTAGCTGCATTGAAATGGGTGCATAAGAACATTGAAAAGTTTGGCGGCGATCCCGGAAATGTAACCATAGCAGGGCAGTCGGCCGGTTCCATGAGCGTGAACTGCCTGGTAGCATCGCCGCTGGCCAAAGGGTTGTTTCAACGGGCTATTGCGGAAAGCGGCGCCAGCTTCACCAACGACTATACGCCGTTACAACGCGCAGAGGGAGAAGGTGAGCGCCTGATGCAGTCGTTGCATATAGAAAATATCAGCGGACTGCGCGCGCTGCCGGCCACGGAGCTGCTGAAAAAAACATACAGCTTCCGGGGCCCGGTAATTGACGGCTACGTGCTGCCCGATGCGATTGCAAACATATTCAGGCAACACCGGGAAAATAAGGTCGATTTGCTTACCGGTTGGAATGAGGATGAGGGGCTTTTATTCAACCCTGTTAAAAGCGCCGCAGGATTTAAGAAAGAAGCTGCTGACCGCTATGGTGCGGATGCTGCTGCTTTTTTACGGTTTTATCCCGCAACCAACGACTCTGTAGCTGCTATTTCGCAGCTGAAGCTGTCGCGCGATATAATATTCGGCGTGCAGAATTATACCTGGGCTAACATGCAAAGCAGGCAGGGAGGTAAAGTGTATGTATACCGGTTTACCCGCAAGCCGCCGGCTACAGGCGGCTATGTAAAATACGGCGCGTTTCATACTGCCGAAGTGCCGTATGCATACGGCAACCTGCAGTTTGTGCAGCGCCCCTGGGAGCAGGCAGACTATGAGCTGGAAAAAACGATGTTAGCCTATTGGGCCAATTTTGCACGTACCGGCAATCCTAACGGGCCGGGGTTACCGGCATGGCAGCCTTATAATCCCGGCAGCCGGCAGATAATGATACTGGGCAAAAGCACTACGCCTGGTATAATGACAGATTATGCACAGCTTGACCTTCTTTATAAGAAGCTAAGCAGCAACTAATGCTGTATAAGCAGGCGTTAACCCATTCCCGGGAAATTTTTCAGGTTCCGGCGAAAGACTTTGGCATTTTCTTTACTGTCCTCCGTTGCCCATACCGCCATGGCATATAATACAGGTTTTAAACCCATACCCGATTTGGTAAGGCTGTAGGTAACATGCGGCGGTACTACCGGCATGGCCTTGCGGAGCACCAGTTTATCGGCCTCCAGCTGCTTCAGCTGCTGAATCAGCACTTTTTCTGTAATGGCGGGAACGGCTTTCCGTAGATCGCTGTATCGTTTACTGCCTGATAGCAGCTGGAACAGGATAATGGGTTTCCAGTAGCCGCCTATCTTTTCCATAACATATGTTACGGGACATTCTTCAAACGCCGCCTTTTTGTTTTCCTGTATGGTGGAGCGCTCTTTCACTTTCGTCATGGTTACATACTTTAGGGTAAGTACTAGTATAAAAGTAAGTATAAATCTAATTTTACAGCATTAAAATCCAAACAGCAATTATGAACATTATTATTACAGGATCGCTTGGTAATATAGGCCGGCCACTTACCCGGGCACTGGCAGCAAAAGGCCACCGGGTAACAGTTGCTGAACACGTTAAAAGATACACATGTGCTGCACCTGCGTCCAGGGATGTTTTATACCAACTTCCTGGGGGCCATTCCCCTGGTAAAGCACCAGCATATTATCGGCAATAACTTTGATGCAGGAGTGAATATGGTGCTGTCACATCCCGCCGACATTGCAGCGGCGGCAACGGAAGCGCTGAATGCATGCGCCTTTACAGGCAGGCAGGTACGCTATGTAGCAGGTGATGAAAAGAATGGCGCTGAAATAGCGGCTGCGCTGGGCCAGGCTATAGGTAAGCCGGAGCTGCGCTGGATAAGTTTTCCGGACGAAGCTATGTTGCAGGCCATGCTGCAGAACGGGTTAACGGAAGAAATGGCCCGGGTATATGTAATAGAAATCGGGATAGCCATAAGGGAAGGTATTTTATTTGATGATTACCACAAACACCGGCAGCAGGCTTTTGGTACGGTACGGCTGGAAACTTTTGCACAGGAGTTTGCGGCAGTGTACAATAAAAACTAAGCCCGGTACAGGCTACCTGCAGTGTGTAACAGGCACCCCTATACGCAGCGTATTATGTATTTCCGCAACCTGGTCGGTATATTGCAGGAGCGCTTCAATCTCGGCCGGCATCGGCCTCTATATCGGCGGTATAAATATACCAACCAGGAGCTACCTATGCTCTGAACTATTTGTTATCTTTATTTCAAATAGAAAAACAATGGTAGCATTCTTAGGCATGGGGCTTTTAGGAGCCAATTTTGTTAGGGCGATGATAAAGAAGGGCGCCCAGGTGCAGGTTTGGAACAGAACTGCATCCAAAGCAACCGCGCTTGAAGCGGAAGGCGCAAAGGCATTTGCAGACGCAGCCGATGCTGTGCGGGGCGCGGATATTATACACCTTGCGGTGAAGGACGATGCCGCCGTGAATGAGGTGCTGGCGAAGGCCAGCGGAGGTTTAAAACCCGGCGCCGTTATCGTAGACCATACCACCACTTCTGCAGAAGGCGCCATACAGCGAACAAAGGAATGGAAGGAGCGCGGTTTTACTTACCTGCATGCACCGGTATTTATGGGCCCGCAAAATGCGCTGGAAAGTACCGGGTATATGCTGGTGTCCGGCAACCAGGAGGTGATCGGCAAGCTGGAGCCTGCCTTATCCAAAATGACCGGCAAGGTGATCAACTTTGGACCGGAAGAAGGAAGGGCCGCTGCGATGAAGCTGCTTGGCAATCTTTTCCTGGTAAGCTTTACCGCAGGTATTGCAGATACACTTTCTTTGGCTAAAGCATTGCAGGTGCCGTTAAGTGATATATTTACCCTGTTCGACTCCTGGAATCCCGCGGCCATGCTACCTGCCCGGCTAAAACGCATATCAGGCGGCAAATACGACCAGCCATCCTGGGAGCTGAACATGGCCAGGAAAGATACCGGCCTTTTCATGGAAGCAGCAGCAAAAGGCGGCGCCCACTTAGCCGTAATACCCGCCATTGCCAAAGAAATGGACCGCTGGATTGAGAAAGGGCACGGCAACGACGACTGGACCGTAATTGGTAAAGACGCCGTTTCATAAGGGATATAACATTGCAGTATAAACGAAAGCCGCACTTAACAGGTGCGGCTTTTATTTTTAATGTTGTACCGGGTACGGACCTTCGGAAAAAGTGGTAGCATGATAGCCTTTGCTGCCTATGATCCTGGCCAGGGAACTGCGCAGGTCATCTGTTGTTTTGAGGCGTTCCATCAGCGAATGAAAATCGTGTTTGGGTTGCCATTCCAATGCTGCACGCGCTTTTTTATTTACATATACACGGTCTATACCGGGGTGCATACGCCAGCCCCGCTGTGCATATAGGGCGGCATAGCCGGGCACGTACTGCTCCACTACCTGCGGGGCATTATTGCGGAGCGCCGGCATGTCGTGTGGCTGGAATGGCGTGGTAGCGCTGATGATGAATTTGTCAAATCCAATGTGCCCGGCACGGCTGGCGGCGGCAATGTGCGCGCTCACAGCATCTTCAATATCCACGCGGCGGAACAGGTATTCATTGGCTTTGAGGTTGGCATCCGCATAAGCTTCGCGCATGCCTTTATTATCATCTTCTTCAGGGAAAAACCGGGAGGTGCGTAATACCAGGCAGGGTAGTTGGTAATTGCGGTAAAACAGCTGGCAAAGATCTTCTGCCGCTGCTTTGGTAACCCCGTAAATATTTTTGGGCGCCGGTGTAACCGTTTCCGTTATCCAGGCGGCAGGTTCGCCTGCAGGCGGCACCAGGGCATCGCCAAACACGCTGGTAGTGCTGGTAAAAAGAAAGCGCTCCACACCCGCAGCAAGGGCCTCCTGTAGCAGAGTGAGGGTGCCGGTAATATTGGTGTCAATAAATTGCTGCATGCTATGGGTGCCAACATGGGGCTTATGCAGCGTTGCGGTATGGAAAACGGTTTTAACTCCCTGCATACATTGCTTTACAAGCGCACGGTCAGTTATAGAGCCGGTATGGGTAGTGAAAGGTGTGGCCAGTATATCCAGGCTTATTACTTCATAGTTTAAATCCAGCAGGGTGCGTACCAATGCTTCGCCCAGGTGGCCGGCGCTTCCGGTAACTAAAACTTTCATAACTACAATAACAGATAAGAGGTTGTTAGATAAAAAGCCTGTAAGATAAAAAAATAATTCAGGCCTTCTTTTAAATGTGGTTATACAGCAGCCGGAAACACGTTGTTGACTGATTTTCATTTAACCGCGTAATTCAGCAGTTATTTTTGATATTATCTATTAACAAACGATTGCAAATAAATATTTTTGTAAATATTAAACAGGTTTATTAACTTAGAGAAAATTACGAGCGCACTTGTAAAGTTCCACGACCGCAGAAAAATTGTACTGAATAACAGCCACTGATATTGCAGCGTCCTATCTGTATGTAATCATTCTTTATAACCAAAACCAATTCTTCTAACCAACACAAATCCCTCTTTTTTCTTATGAAGCAACACATGAATTCCCGTTTGCGCAGCATTCCCTTATTGCTGTCGGTAGCAGCTGTGTTTAGCTGTTCCAAGCCGGGAGCCCACGTCAGCAACCAGGCAGTTGATAAAATGGATGTAAGCCCGGTGGCAGCCGCTGCGCCGGCCATTACATCGTTTGTACATCCCGGCGTGTTAAACACACAAACCAGCCTGGATTACATTGGCGGGCAGGCTAATGGCGGCGATGCAGGCCGCCTGGCATCTTACCAGAAAGTGCTGGACTTCTGTAACAGCCATTCGGTGCCCACCTCCTTTTATGCCACGGTAGTAGTAGGTTCCAACGGCGCTACCTCTCCCTCCAAAAGCCAGATCCGCAGCAATGCGGAACTAGCCTATGCATTGGCATTAAGGTGGGCAAAAACCGGTACAGATACCTATGCCAAACAGGCCATCCAGATACTGAACGGCTGGTCTTACACCTTTCAGAAGTACGCGCTCTTAAATTCCAGCACCAACCCTAACCAACCTGCCCTGGAAGCATCGTGGACCACCCCCAGCTTTGTAGCAGCAGCGGAAATACTGCGTTACTACAAACCTTTTGGCAGGTCTTCCGGCTGGTCTGCCGCCGACATTAACCAATTCAATAACTACCTGAATAACGTAAAGAACAATTACATCAATAAGTGCCCGGTTTACAACAACAACTGGAACGCATCTGCTGCTTATGCAAAAATGGCTATCGGCATTTTCCTGAACAGCACAACGGTATTCCAGAATGGCTATAACGACCTGGTAAAATACCTGCCGGTCATTATTAAATCAGATGGTTCTATACCGGAGCTGTGCGACCGCCAGGACTGTGTGCACTTCCAATACTCCTTAACTGCGTTTGCCTATGCAGCGGAGCTGGCGAGAATACAGGGCGATAACGGCATCTGGACATACAGCTCCAACCTTATCAGCAAAGGGTACGATTTTATGCGGGCTGCCTACAACGGCAGCACCGGCTGTAACTACTGTACTACTTCCAGTCCTGTGTTTCCCGGAACAGAGGTGGCTTATAGCTACTATAAAACCGGCAACCTGGGTTATTTAAGAGGCCTGCAGGATCCGCTGGGTGTACCCAACGACAATACTTTCCTGGGCTTTACCACCTATACGCATTACAACGTTCCAGGGTTGTAACCATAACCATGCATAGATTAATACGCAGCCTTACAGTAGCAATACTGTAGGGCTTTTTTTATAGAAGAGATTTTATGATTTCAAGCTTAATGATCTCCCAGTGTTTGCCCCGTAGGCAAATAGGTTCAAAATCATCGTCTGCCATAGTGAAATCTTTTAAGTTAGCACGGATCTGTGCTGTATTATGGTTGTAGAAATACCGTTGCCGGTGAATACCAATCATCTTTTGAACAGTATATTGTTCCATGATCTCGTGCAAATCCCAGAAATCTTTTTTACGGCCTCCACGTTGTATCAAATCTATTTTCATAGCTATAATATCTTCCAGGGCAGCCATACGTATATGGTCAACAACCATTTCGGGATATATAAATGGGTCAGTATAATACAGATCCAGCTTAACAGCCGCAGCTTCAGTAGCGCCAATAAAGTAGGAACGCCCCATGCCAAGGGGAATGGATAGAGGGGTACTTACATAAACGAAATGCCGGCGCAGATAGCAGTCTATTTCATCAAAGTTAATAGTATCATAAGGAGCGTCGGTAAACAGGTCTATATCTACAGAAATACGGTGGCCAAGCTGTAAGCTAAGTGCGGTACCGCCCACCAGGTGGAAAGGAAGGAACAGGTTGTTTTCCATTAATTGCATGAGCAACGCTTTCAATGGAGGGGTAACCGTTTCCCAATGTAAAGTATCCGGCATTAGCTGCTTGCTTTTTTATTTTTTAATACATGGTTAATTGCATCTTGTCCGTAAAAGCGGGTTATTTCCTTTTTTTCACGATCATTGCCGCGTTCAAAAACCCGTTGTATAATGGCGCGTTTCTGTTGCTGCCAGTTTATTTTATCAATGCTGGTGTCCCAGAACAGTGCAGGCCGTAGTTTAGAAATATCGGGTTGCAACGCGGCCTG
>NZ_DASTRI010000257.1:0-12305 GCF_035761305.1 Chitinophaga sp.
CGGGTCTTTGATGAAATTGTGGCTGGCAAACAGGATCATTTCCCTGATCTCGCGCCTTACGCGGTAGCCGTCGCCCTCCCGCATAAAAAACCGGCGCAGGCGCTCCGGCGCCACATCGGCCGTATCGCTGATGCTGTAAAATCCTTCGCGCGCATGCGCAATAGCTCCTTCGTCTATATCTGTTGCAAATATCTGCACCTTGGGTGCATCTATAACGCCCAGTGTTTTTTCGGCGCACAGCATAGCCAGGGAATAAGCTTCTTCGCCCGTAGCGCAACCGGCCACCCATATACGCAGCTGGTCTTCGGCGCGCTTATCGGCCATGAGCCTGGGTAGTACGTCGTTTTCCAGCGCTTCAAAGGCTTTACGGTCGCGGAAGAAATTGGTAACCGATATCAGCAGGTCCTTCAGCAGCGCCGTGGTTTCTTCAGGATTGCTTTGCATGTAAGCCGCATACGCAGGCAGATCCGGCAGGTTGCGGATGTTGATGCGCCGCTCAATACGCCGCAGCAGCGTGGGTCGTTTATAGTTGGAAAAATCATGACCGGTGCGGGTGCGCAGCTGCGAAAATATTTCGCGCAGCGCGTGCTGCTGCGTTTCGGGCCGTTTATCTGCGTCCAGTGGTATATGCACCGTATCAAGGCTGGCTTTATAAGCGATTATTTTGTCGGGAATCTCCGACACCGGCAGCACATCATCTACCAGGTCGGTGGCAATGGCATTGCGCGGCATTTCATTGAAATCGGCTTCCCGTGGATTTTGCACAAAGGCGGCGCCGCCGCTTTCCTTAATGCGTTTAAGACCCATAGAGCCATTGGCACCGGTGCCGGATAGCACCACACATACGGCCCGCGGGCCGTGTGAGCGGGCCAGGGTGCGGAAGAAAATGTCTACAGGCGCACGCCGGTCTTCCTCTTCCATGTTGGGCGTTACCACAATATGGTCGTCCTGCATCAGCAAATGCTGGTTGGGTGGCACAACATACACATGATCCGGTGCTACCCTTGTCTTTCCAGTTACCTTCTGCACCGGTATTTTTGAAGCTACCTGCAGCACTTCTGCGAGCTTACTGTCATGATCGGGCGACAGGTGTAAGATTACCACGTAAGCCATACCTGTATCGGCCGGTACATGCTCAAAAAAGGTTTTCAGCGCCTGTATGCCGCCGGCAGATGCACCCAGCCCTACTATCAAAAAATCATTCTTTCCCGGCCTGCCGGCAAGCATGTTATCAGAGTCAGTATTGGATGGTTTCATAATCGATTTGCAATATGCTTTGTATAGGAAGCATGCCGCCTGTAAGGAGCACCTATATCCCAGGCCCGCAATATATTATAGTTAGCTGATTTGGGCGTTAGAAATTTGTGGGTTGGATTATATATGTTGATGGTTAGCCATTGTTATTACCGGCGCTGTTTGCCTGCTGCTGTATGCTGCCGGCACTCAGCTGCTCATGCTGCTGCACCGCCTGCCTTACAATATCCACACGCCTTTCTGCCTCCTTTGCTTTTTTAAAGTACATAGCGGCGAGCCGGGGCTGATTTACTTCTGCAAAATGATCGCCCATATGGTTCAGAAGCATGGCGCTTTCCTGCACGCTGCGGATGGCGCTCCACAAGCTTTCCTCAATGCTCTCGGAAATGCCGGCCAGCAGGCTGTCGGCAGAAAAAGCATGGCCGGTATGACAGCGGAAACGCAGGCGGCCCCCTTCACTAAGGGCAGTAAGTACGCCGTGGCATTCGGGGCAGGTATAAGGTGTAAGCTGCCCGAACTGCATAATATTGTTCTTTAAGGGATCCTGGTCCATAGCTATATTGATTTCCATCAATGTTCTTTTATCCTCCCCCATTTTTATACCATTTGATGCTACCTGCTGCTGCGACAGCTGTGCCAGCAACGGGCCTATTTGGGCTGCCGGCACAACATGATCAACCACAACGGCACGCATGGCATTTTCGGGCATAGACGGCACTTCTGCATCCAGCGAGTCCTGCACTACCGCCAGGCCCCCGCACTGCTTAATCGTCCACAAACCAGCCGAGCCATCATCCAGCGCGCCGGACAGTATTACGCCAATAACCCGGTTATGATAGGCAAAGGCGGCCGAACGGAACAGGGGGTCAATTGCCGGGCGAAAGCGGTTCTCCTTGGGCCCATGCGTTACTCTTATCTCATCTTTTTCCACTACCAGGTGATAATCCGGCCGGGCAACATAAATACGGCCGGTTTTCAACGGCTCATAGTTCACGGCATGCCCTGCGGGCAGGCTATTCAGCCGGTTCAGGGCCTCCGGCAAAACACCCCTAACATCCGGCGACATATGCCAGACAATGAGCACCGCGGCATCCAAATCATTCGGCAACCCGGCCACCAGCTGTTTAATGGCCTCAAAGCCACCGGCAGATGCGCCTATAACAATAATGTTCCGTTTATTCATTAAGCATGTATGCTCAATTATCATTCCCTGATTTAAGCATGTAGTATAAGCGGCAAAATAACCGGTATGGTTTTATTGCTTTTATATCGTTAAAACATTTACCATGGAAAACACTGCGAAAACATATGCACGCATTGCCGCCGGCAGCGCCATTGCAGGCTCCCGCTCCATGCTGGCGCCGGCGATAGCCCACCCCGATAATGTTCTGCTAACCGCTATGGCGGCAATGGAACTTTGTGTAGATAAAATGCCCGGTATTGGTAACCGTACGGCCACATTCAGCCTCATAGGCAGAAGCGTTTCGGGAGCTGTTACAGGCGCAGCGCTGAGCCGGCGCCGCCATAGAAATGTTTGGTTAGGCGGTTTGCTGGGAGCAGCCGGCGCACTCGCAATAACTTATCTTACCTTTTATGCCCGTAAACAGCTGGTAAAAAGCACTGGCTTGCCGGATGCGCTGGTGGGACTGGTAGAGGATGGGTTAATGGTGGTAATAGGCAGGAAGGTTATGCAATAGCAGACAGCACGGCCTGGGCTGCCCGGTTGCCATGGTAAAAAGCCTCTTCAAAAACAGAGATGCCGCTCAGGTCCGAGTGCGCAAAGAAAATATGCGGGTAGCCGCTTTCCAGGGCCGCCATACGTGCCGGGCCGGTAATAAAGCCGGTGTGCGGCCGTATCATACCATGCCCCCATACCCAAACATCTATGTTTTTTATCAGCGTATGAATACCGGGATGCGCCTGCTCCAGGTCGTCTGTAATGAGCTTTACCCAGTGCGGGTGCGCAAGCCCCAGCGCATATTGGCGGGAAGCTGCGGGCGGCAAATGGTCCAGCGGAAGGTAATAAGTAATGACCTGTTTCGCAGGCGCTTTTTGGGCAAGCCGCTGCTGCTGCGCATTTACATATCCCAGTGAGCGGCCTTTATAAATAACATTATCCCAGCACAGCGGAAGACCATGCGCTTCAGGTAAATAATCCAGCGTAATGTTTGCGACCAGCCAGGGAGAATATGTGAAATCATGATCATAGCTGCCGGCCGGCAGCAGGCGTTGCGTTACAAACTGCGGAGTAGCCAGTATACAATGTTTGGCAATTATTCTTTTGGTTTGGTTGGTGGCTGCTTCAAAATAATCAACCAGCACCTGGTTACCTTTTGGTGTAACCTTGTAAACCAGGCAATGCGTATTGATCTTTCCCTTGCTAAATTGCTGCAGGTGCTGCACCAGGCGGCCATTGCCCTGTGGCCACGTAAGCACCTGCGAGCTTTCTGCATTGGCGGCCCTGCCTTTGCGGCTTGCAAAATAATGCAGCCCCGCCCATGCGCTGATGATTGAAAGGCCTGCGCCATAATCATCGCGGCAGCAATAGTCCAGGTACCAGAGCAGCTCTTCTGAAACAAATTCCTGCTGCCGCAGGTACTCCTGCATGCTGATGCTATCCAGCTGTAAATACTGCGGATCTTTGGAGCTATTGTTAACGGGTATATCAAATGCATAAAGGCCGTCTTTACCTTTTTGCCAGCGCAGCTGTTCCGCAAGGGCAAAGAAACGGCGTATCTCCGACCGGCTGCGCTCACTTACACCAAATTGCGGCACCAGCCCCTCCTGCCAGCGGTTATGAATAAACAACCGTTCTTCTGGGTCAAAGCAAAGGTCTGTTTCATTATAAAACGGCAATCCGGCTTCATTAAAACCGGTAAGTATGCCTGCTTCCTGTAACAGCGCCAGCAGCGGTTGATTATCCAGGTTAGGCAACGGCAGGTAATGTGCGCCCAGTGGATAAGCGCTGTAAGCATTTTGCCCGTAAGCGGCATTGCCGCCTGTGTGCGGCTCCAGCTCCAGTATTTTAAAATTACCTACGCCGTGCTGCTGCAGTACGCGTGCTGCAGAAAGGCCGGCAATGCCGCTGCCTGCTATGACTACATCTGCATGTTCCGTTACCTGCGGCGTATCGAAACCCCCGTTACGCAACCGGTGGCCAAGGGCTGCAGATGCGCCGTATATGCTGCCTCCGATATGGGCATATTTATCTTTCTTATACAGGCACGCGGTATATTGCGCCGCCGTTACCGTGGCGCCTGCGATAACAGCCATATACCGCAGGAAATCTTTCCTGGTAAGCTGCTTACTCCTGGTATTTTCCCCATTCATCTTCAAAATATTGCACCAATACCTGGTTGTTTAAATGATTGGCCTGTACTTTTCGTTTATCCATATCCGCAGTGAACATACACATTTGCGGAAACACCGCCGGCGCAAAATACCGCAGGCCTGCCGGCAGCCATGGCCGGCATGGCACAAGCATTTCGGGCGATGCCATTACATATCCCCACTCCCCAAAAGAAGGCACATAGGTATGGTAAGGTAAAGTATGATAGCCGGCTGCGTACAGCGTAGCATCTACGCACCAGAACGCCTTTGGCGCTACCAGCGGCGATGTAGCCTGTATGACCATTACGCTGCTATTGTACAACGAGTGGCGAAGCTGCCGGTAAAAAGCAGTGGTGTACAGCTTTCCTACAGCAAAATTGCCGGGGTCCGGGAAATCCACTATTGCTATATCGTACCGTGTATGGTTTTGCCGGAGCCATTGAAAGGCATCTGCATTTATCACTTTCAGCTTAGGCGAGTTCAGGGAATTACTGTTCAGTTTTGTCAGAAGCGCGTTTTCCCTGAAAAGCCGGGTCATAGCAGGATCAAGGTCAACCAGGGTAACCTGCTCCACATCGCGGTACTTTAATATCTCGCGTGCAGCCATACCATCGCCCCCGCCCAGTATAAGCACGTGCGCATGCCCGGGCGCATACCTCATTACGGGATGCACCAATGCCTCATGATAACGGTATTCGTCCCTGGAGCTGAACTGCAGGTTACCGTTCAGGTACAGCCGGAGGTCGGTTCTGCTGCGGGTAAGCACAATACGCTGGTAAGGGGAGGAATGGGAAAATATTACAGGATCGCGGTAGGCCAGCCCTTCGGAAAAAGACATGATCTTATTAGCCCAGGCAAAAATGCCCGTTAACAGCAGTATTACGGCCACTGACTTTATCTGCAGGTACCTGGCCCATTTGATCTCCTGCCGGAACTTTATACAAAGCAGCATGGCCACCACCACATTCAGCATGCCAAAGCAGCACGATGTGCGGATAAGCCCCAGGTAGGGCACCAGCAGCAATGGAAATACAATAGACGCCAGCAGGGCGCCAATGTAATCAAAGGTAAAAACGCGTGATACGAGGTCGCGGAAAACATAGCGGCCTTTCAGGATATTCATCAGCAGGGGCAGCTCCAGCCCTACCAGCACGCCGGTAAGGCCTACCAGCAGGTACAGGATAATACGGAAAGATGCCGCCTGCTCAAACAGCAGGAACAGCAGGGCCGAGCTGATACCGCCAATCAGCCCTACCAGTATTTCGAGCTGTATGAACCAGCTTAATAAATGTTTCCTGAAGAAACGGGAAAGGTAAGCGCCAATACCCATTGAGAAAAGGTAAGCACCGATGATGGTAGAGAATTGCGTTACCGAATCGCCCAGCAGGTAACTGGCCAGCGTACCGGCCACCAGCTCATAAATAAGGCCGCAGGTGGCAATTACAAACACCGATAATAGCAGCAGAATTTCCAACGCTCAGCAGAATTTAACCGTGAATGGCAGAACTGATTATTAAACCGATAGCTATGATAAAAGCAGCGGTTACAATAGCCAGGGGCATGTTCTTCTGCTGCACAATTTCCTTCCAGGTATTCTCCGGCGTAAACCGGTCTACCAGCCAGAATGCAACAAGCAGTATGATTACGCCAAGAAATGAATACAGCACAGAGGCCAGTATGTATTTAAGCTGTAATGCTTCCATAAACGAATGTATAAGTAGTGATAAATATTTATTTGTGATAAAAATGATGTACCCCGCTGCGGGCGCCGTGATCTATGCCGGGCTGCCATTTCTCTGTACTGGTGCAGTTACAGATCCGGTAATCGTAATGATTGCTTAGTACCAGCACCAGCAGCAAAAACAGGCTGATTAAAATAACCGCCTTGTCTTTCTCCCATATTTCCCGCGCCATCTTTTTTATAAACGATGCGTGTGTTTTTCCAGGTTCCATTTTGTGTTTATTTAAATTCATAGCGTACCGCTAGCCACGCTTCATTTCAAACCATTCCCGGCCCAGGTATATAACACCGGCTAACGCCAGCATTATGATAGCAACCAGTCCTCCATTCCAATAGGTGGGCACATCCCATATAACGCTTAAGGTGAGCTGTACCGGCGGTCCTATTGCATCTGTTACAGGCGTTACTACAAAGTGGTAGCGGCCCGGCTTAACAGGGCAAATGAACTCCGTTTGGCGGGGGCTGCCCTCCGACCACCTTTCACCATCCTCTACCCCGCTGTAATAATCCGCTTCAACGGAAAAATCCGACTCTTCCCCGGTTTGCTCATTTACCATACTCACATCTGCCGCGCACCAGTTATTGGCTATATCACTGTTTATTTCCACTTCTATATTTGAGGTGCTGCCCTCCAGGTTAAATGCGGGCGTTACACGGGGCTTATTCATGGTAGCCGTATCAATAATAACGGTATCGCTAAACAATACCAGCTGCCGGCGGTTACGGTTATAGCACCATTGCACCAGCAACGCCACTATACAAAACACCAGGGCGCCGTTCAGAAAGCGGCGGGGCGCTATGCGCAGCGGGAAAGGCTGTATAACGCCTATGCCAATACGGCGCGGTAACCGCACGCCGTTCAAAAAGGCCTTGCTTACCTCACGCGGTTTAATGTAGGTACCAAGGAACAGGTCCGGCTCTTTTGGATCTTCATATTCCACTATCACCATTTCCGGCGGGTGATTGTACTCAATGCAATGCATGCCATACCGCATGTCTGCCTCCCAATCAAACTCGCCGCTGACATGGCTGTATTTGGCGCGGTACCTGTGAGCGCGCGGAAAACGGATGCCGTTCCGCGTCACGGAATACTGGTGCGGCAGCTCGCCCGCATCTACCAGGCCGTTATTCTCCAGGGGCGTGGCCAGCATCCAGTGGCCGTCATAAACCGATAAAAAAACCTGCTGCTTATCTTCTTCACGGCGCAATGTATACTCTGTCCAGTAGTAAGAGGTACCAACCTCCGTGCGTTCTGCGAACGTAATAACCGTATATTCCTTTCCCCGGAGCGTACCGGATGTGCCTAAAGGTATTTGCTGTGTTGTTTTTGGCGCACGCAGGCGATGCGTTTCTTCAAAACCGGCTGCTCTTTTCCTGAGCACCGCATTGGTTTCACCACACACGTACACCAGCACATCCTCTCCGTTATAAAGTATATGCGGCTTATGGCAGGCAGGGCAAATAAATGTTTGTTGAACCGGGCTCATTACAGGATGATGTTATTAAATGCTACCTGCGCAGCATGTGTGATTCATGACGGGTGGTTTCAAAAAAAGCTATTATGTTTTGCATAATGCTTTCTGTTATCACATCATTATTTTTCCTGAAATTGGAAAGAAATACATCGCAGGTGCACAAACCATACTCCGGCCAGGTATGCACGGATATATGGGATTCGGTCAAACAATGTACTGCAGTAAAGCCGCCTTCCGGGAAGTTGTGGGTACAATGGCCTACTGACCTGAGATCATATTCCTTCACCTGTTCATCAATGAATTGCTGCCAGCTGCTGCTTTCATTTAACAGGTCCTGCCTTTGGGTATATAAGGTAGCCAACAGGTGCAGTCCGGGTTGATATTCCATACGCTATAGGGATGATAAACGGGCACCAAAATAACCAAAGCGCCGGAATTGTCATAACTTACTATTTCTCCTCTTCCCGGGCCAGGCGCAGCAGCCTTTCTATGCTAACAATGGCAATCTCTTTATTGGTAATGGCAATAATACGTTCCTGCACCAGCTCGTTGAGTGTGCGGAATACCGTTTCGTAGGTGGCGCCGGTATAGGCGGCCAGGTCCTGCCGGCTGATTTTCATGTTCAGCACTCCATTGCTGTTAAAACCAAACTTGCTGTACAGCAGCAGCAGGGCATTGGCTACGCGCCCTTTCACCGGCATATGCGCCAGGTTGCGCATATGTTTTTCAGACTCCTGCAGCTCACCGGCATAAAACAACATCAGCTCATACAGGAAGGTATGATTTACCCGCAGGCTGGCCTGGAAAAAAGCCATATCTATATAACAAAGGGTTACCGGTTCCAGCGCGGTGGCGGAGATCGGGTACACCAGCTCATGCCCTACCCCGCGGTGGCCCACTATATCTCCCTTACAGGCAAAACGCACAATCAGCTCCTTATCGCTGCCCCAGTGCTTATGCACCTTTACTTTACCGGCATAAACAAAGTAAATACCGGTTACCTTATCCCCTTCCTTAAAAAGCATTTCTCCTTTTTTCAGTGAAAAATTCTGGCGCCGGGCTTGGACGGCAGGCAGCCATTCTTTCAGGCAAAGCCTGCACAGCATGCAGGTGGTAAGGTCACAGCCTTGTTTGTTCTTCTTCATGCGGTGTGTTGTGCTCCATGTTTCCGGTTACATGCTGAATAGTGGCAGGCAGCATGGAAGGATGCAGGCGCACCACTTCACCTATAATAATGACTGCGGGGTTGGAAAGCCCTTCATAGCGGGCCTTCAGGGCAATGTTACGCACAGTGCCTGTAACCATTTTTTCCCTTTCCGTGGTGCCCTCCTGTATAATGGCCGCGGGGGTATTGTTTTTACCGCAGGCGGCAAAGATGTCCATAATATCTTCCAGGCGGCTCATGGCCATTAATATAACGACGGTGGCGGAGGAGCGGGCAGCCAGCTGAATATCGGCCGAAATACCCCCGCTGCGGGTGGTGCCGGTAGTTACCCAAAAGCTTTCTGCCAGGCCCCGGCAGGTAAGCGGTATCATTTGACCGGCTGGTACGGCCAGCGCACTGGAAATGCCCTGCACTACCTGTACGGCAATACCGGCGTTGCGGGCCGCGGCCATTTCCTCTGCTGCGCGGCCAAATATAAAGGGGTCGCCCCCTTTTAACCTTACCACATGGCCGTAGGCCCGTGCATCGGACACAATGAGCCGGTTAATTTCCTGCTGGCTCAGGGCATGGCAGCCGTAGCGCTTGCCGGTAAAGCGGATAATGGCGCCCGGCGCGGCATATTCCAGCAAGGCTTTGTTGGCCAGCGCATCATATAAAATAACGTTGGCCTGCCCAATGGTGCGCATGGCTTTTACAGTAATCAGCTCCGGGTCACCGGGGCCTGCCCCTACCAGGGATAAAAGCGGATTTGCCATGAAAAAACATATTAAATAAATATTTATATAATTTATATCCTGAAATCACTATAAAAATAGAAGATAAATATCTAATTTCATGATGTAAATCACAAAAAGAAGCAACAATTTATACTACTTACGTAGTTAATCATCATATAGAATTATTTATAATATAAATACTGGCTTCTTATCTTTTATCCTTAAATCCGGGCAATGAAAATTGTAATTATTGGTAACGGCATGACGGGCTACAAATTCTGTGAAAAAATGATAGCCAAAGCAGCACCTGGCGCCCTGGAGCTGGTAGTTTTCGGGGAAGAACCCCGGCCAGCCTACGACCGTGTACACTTAAGCGACTTTTTCTCAGGAAAAACCGCGCAGGACCTGGAGCTGGCTCCCGCCAGCTGGTATACGCAGCATAATATACGCCTGCACCTGGGCGACCCCGTGCAATCCATTGACCGGGAACATAAAACCGTTCACTCCCATAAAGGTATTACGGAATCCTATGATTATCTTATAATGGCCACCGGCTCCACAGCCTTTGTTCCTCCCATTCCCGGGGTGGATAAAAAAGGCGTGTTCATATACCGCACCATTGAAGACCTGGAGCTGATGCAAACCTATGCTCCCAAAGCCGCTACAGGCGCTGTAATAGGCGGCGGGCTCCTGGGCCTGGAAGCTGCCAAGGCCCTGCTGGACCTGGGCCTGCGTCATACCCATGTAATTGAGTTTGCCCCACGGCTCATGCCCCGGCAAATTGACGACAGCGGCTCCCGCCTGCTGCAGGCCAAGCTGGAAACCCTGGGCCTGCAGGTACATACCAGCAAACAAACCACCGCTATTACAGGGGATGATACCATTACCGGCCTGCAGTTTTCCGACAACAGCATACTGGCCGCCGATATGCTGGTTATATCTGCCGGCATACAGCCCCGCGACGAGCTGGCCCGCCTGTGCGGCCTGGAAACCGGTCACCGGGGCGGTATTGTTGTAAATGAGCAGCTGCAAACCACCGATCCATATATATACGCTATCGGGGAATGCGCCCTATATAATGGCATGATTTACGGGCTGGTAGCGCCCGGCTATGAAATGGCGGAAGTAGCCGCCACCCACATACTCGGCGCACACAAAGCCTTTACCGGTTTTGACATGAGCACCAAGCTGAAGCTGATAGGTGTGGATGTTGCCAGCTTCGGCGATCCCTTTACACCTGCCGATAAATGCCGCACTATTGTGTTTGAAGACACTATGAAAGGCGTTTACAAGCGCATTAACATTACCCCCGACGGGCAATACCTGCTGGGGGGCATATTAATAGGTGACGCTGACGCCTATAATATGCTGCTGCAAACCGCCAAAAATAACGTGGTGCTGCCGCCCAACCCCGAAGATGTGCTGCTGGGCGCCCGGGGCGGACAGGAAGCAGCCGGCGCCGGCGTATCAGGACTGCCGGACGATGCGACCATATGCAGCTGCGAAAATGTAAGCAAAGCCGACATCTGCAACGCCGTAACAGCCGGCCATGAAACACTGGATGCCGTAAAGAAATGTACCAAAGCTGCTACCTGCTGCGGCGGCTGCGCTCCCATGGTAAAAGACCTCATCACCCACACCATGAAACAGCAGGGCAAGTACATCCGCAATGTTATTTGCGAGCACTTTGCCTACTCCCGCCAGGAGCTGTTTGACCTGGTGAAGATAAAAGCGCTGCGCACGTTTGACGATGTGCTTGACCATTACGGTCACGGCGAAGGCTGCGAAACCTGCAAGCCCGCTGTTGCCAGCATACTGGCCAGCCTGTGGAACGAGATGATACTGTCCAAAGGCAATGATACCGCCCAGGACTCCAACGACCGTTACCTGGCTAACATACAAAAAGGCGGCACCTATTCGGTAGTGCCCCGCGTACCCGGCGGTGAAATAACCCCGCGGCAGCTGATGGTAATTGCACAGGTAGCAGAAAAATATAACCTCTACACCAAAATAACCGGCGGGCAACGCATAGATATGTTCGGCGCGCACGTAAGCGACCTGCCCCTGATATGGGAAGAGCTGGTGGCAGCCGGCTTTGAAAGCGGGCACGCTTACGGCAAAGCGCTGCGCACGGTAAAAAGCTGCGTGGGCAGCACCTGGTGCCGCTTTGGCCTGCATGACAGCGTAAGTTTTGCCATACAGATAGAACAGCGCTACCGCGGGCTGCGCGCGCCGCATAAAATTAAATCGGCTGTTAGCGGCTGCATACGGGAATGCGCGGAAGCACAGTCCAAAGACTTTGGCATTATTGCCACCGAAAAAGGATGGAACCTGTATGTATGCGGCAACGGCGGTTCCAAACCGCAGCATGCCCTGCTGCTGGCCGGGGATGTAGACAGCGCTACATGTATTCGTTACATTGACCGCTTCCTGATGTTCTACATCAAAACCGCCGATCCCTTAACACGTACCGCCACCTGGTTGCACAAGCTCGAAGGCGGTATCGAATACCTGCGCAATGTAGTGGTGAACGACAGCCTGGGCATTGCCGCGCAGCTGGAAAGCGAAATGCAAACGCTGGTGGATAATTACAAATGTGAATGGAAGGAAGTGGTGGAAAACCC